>NZ_JALQDI010000058.1:0-64391 GCF_023631305.1 Caballeronia sp. INML3B | reverse complement strand
AACGACCCCCGTAAAAATATGGCGATCGGGGCGGACCGCGGGGGCGCCCCCGCGCACGACCAGCGACCGGGGGGGGGGCCGCGCGCGCGGCGGCCGCACGAGCGCGCGCAGCAGCCATTCGCGTGGACGGCGCACGTCGATGACGCCCCACTGCGCCGCCCAGCGCAACACGAACGCACGCAGCAGCACGCGAGGAAGGTCGCGCCGGCCCGCGCGCGGCGGCTTGAAGAAGAGGCGCACGCACCAGTCGAGCGGCGAGCGTTCGTCGGGCAGGCCGAGGCCGCGCGCGATCCAGCCGACGATGCCGCACCGGGCGACCCGCCGCAGCAGCTCGCGGGCGATGTCGCGCCGGCCCGCGCGAGGAGGCTTGAAGAACAGCCGCAGGCACCAGTGGAGCAGCGAACGCTCGCCGGCAAGACCGAGACCGCGCGCCATCCAGCCGATGATGCGCTCGCGCAGGCCCGCGCTTTCCTGACGCCGGTCCCCGCGCGTCATGACGGCTCGCTTGCGGTCAGCGCGGGCAGCCAGGCATCGACGTGCTGCGCGAGTCCGTGCAGATCGTGCGATGCCTGCGAATGCGGCGCTTCGTCGAAAAGCCAGCCGCCGCGTGCAAAAGATTCAGGCATCGCCGCGTCCAGATGGATGCGCTGCGCGACGGGCGCGCCGGCCGCGACGCGCAGCATCGCGAGGACGTCACGCTGCATTTCGCGCGCCGGATTCAGCCGGTTGACGACGAGCTGCACATCGGCGCACGACTCGCGCAGCGCGGCAAGGTGCGCAACGAGCGTTGCGCACGCGGCCGGCTCGGGCGCACAGATGCACAGCACGAGATCGGCGGCGCGCGCGGCGTGATCGGCATGCGGCGACGGATAGCGCGGCGTGTCGATCAATACGATGCCCGTGTCCGCGAGCCCGATCTCGCCGGTCGCGCGCGCGAGCCATTGCGGGTCCGCGGCGAGACGCGCGGCGCTCGCGGCGGCTTCGTCGAGCGTGAGCTGTCCATGCGGCACGAAGAGCACGCCTTCGTCGTTGCGCCAGGTGCGCTCATGCCAGGCGTGCGAGGCGTCCGTCAGCGCCCGTGAGATGCCTTCTCCCGCGAGCGAGTCGAGGCCGAGCCAGGCCCCGAGCATGTTCTGCGGATCGAAGTCGAGCGCGACCACTTCGCGTCCGAGGCGCGCGAGCAGCACGGCGAGCGAGGCCGTGAGCATGGTGCGGCCCGCGCCGCCGGTCGTCGAAATCAAGGCGATGGTTTTCATGAGCGGGCCTCGGCGCTATCGGCGACGGGCGGCGCATCCGCGTCCGGCACGAGCCGCGCGTCGAGCGCGACGGCTTCGATTCGGCAGGGCACCGCGTCGCGCGGATCGAAACGGCGCACGGCGGCCATGCCGTGGCGCACGCTGCCGCGCTGCCATACGATCCATGCCGGCACGCCGGCCAGCGCGCCGAGCAGAACGGAAATCAGCAGAATGTCCATGATGGGGTCCGGTTCAGTTCTTCGACGCGGCGAGCGGCATGCGCGCGGGGACCGCGCGGCGTGTGGCCGGTGCACGCGCGTCGCCCTGCGTGGCTTTCGATGCCTCGGTCTGGAGCGCCTCTTCGAGTGCACGCAGTGCCTCGCGCGCGCGACGTACCGTTTCCGGCTCGTCCTCGCTTCGCGTCTGCGTTTGCGACGCGGGCACGGCGTGCGCGTCCGGCGCGACGGCCGCGGCCGTCCGGAAGAGATCGCTGTAATCGGCGGCGGGCACACGCCGGCTGGACGCTTCGAGCGCCTTCAGTTCGGCCGCGATGCCTTCGTTCGACAGGTACGCGATGTCGGTCGCGATGCGCGTCACGGGGCCGCCGAAGATGCGCGCGAGCGCGGCGTTGGCGTCGGCGAGACGGCACGCGAACAGGAACACGTACAGATGCGCGGCATCGGCGGTAAACACATCGCCCGCACGGCGCGGCTTGCACTGGGCAAGCGCGTCGACATGTGCGAGCGTGGCCGGCAGCGTCAGTCTGACGAGCACGTGCGGCAACCGCAGCACTGCGCCACGAGCGACAGCGCCTTCCACGTGCGCGCAGAACGCGCTGACGTTCAGATAACCGGTCGCCGTGTCGGCAAGCGACGCGGCAAGCGCCGTGCGGTAGTCGGAAACCAGCGGACGCGTATAGAGCTGTCCTTGCAGCGACTGGAGCAGCGATTCGATGCGCGAGAACGGCACGTCGCGCGCGACCACGAGGTTCGCGCCGAGGCTCAGCATCAACAACTCGTACTGATGCCGAAGCACTTCGCCGCGCTCGACCACCGCGATCTTCAGCGCCCGGCCGCACGTGTGCCTGAGCGTATGCACGGCCGCACACAGCGCCTCGAGTTGCGCGCCGTCCCGATGCGCCAGCACGACCGTCGCAGCGCGCGCGCCCGCGCAGGCAGCGAGCACGGCGTCGTGGCCGTCGAGCACGTCCCACTCGCGCGGGACCCAGGGCTCCTCGCCGACCACATCGCGGCTCACGACCACGCGCTGCTCGTCGCGCGCGATGAGCGTCGCATGACTCGCCTCGCCCTGCTGCTCGGGCGACGCGACGCTCAGGCGGCCGTCTTCGGTGAAGCGCAGCGCATGCATGTCGCCGGTCACGAGCGCCCGGCCGGTGCGCCAGAAGTCGACTTGCCAGAGCAGCTCGCCGTGCGTGCGCCGCACGCGAGCCGCGCCCGCGCACGCGCCGTTGAGGGCGCTGCGTCCGGTCGAACCGGCGGCATCGTCCGGGTCCTGATGTTCGCCGGTGTCGGTATCGGCATCGCTCGCGCCGGCGTGCGGGCCGAGCAGCAGCACCATCGTGATGCCGCGCGCCGCGCACCAGTTCGCCAGCAGCCGTCCTTCGCGCGCCAGCGCATCGGAGTCGCGCCAGGTGAACCAGCGCTCGGCGCCTTCGACCAGATAGAGCGCATTCGAGCGCAGGCCGAAGCGTTTGAGCGCGCGCAGCGCGCCGAACAGGCGCGCGAGCGCAAGCGGCGGCGCACCTTCGCCGTCGCGTCCGGGCGTTTCGCCGGATGTGTCATCCGGCATCGCGAGCACGTTCAGGCGGCGTGGCCATCCCGGCGCGGGCTCGCCGGAGAAGCCGAGTTCGCGCAACCGGGCGGCGGCCTGCGCGCGTTCGCGCGCGAGCACGACCGTCACGTGGCGCGTGTGCGCTGCGCGCGCGCTGGCCCAGACGAGCGCATCGCATTCCGGCGAGCGCGGCGCGACATGCACCGTATAAAGCGCACCCGGCGCGAGCGTCGCGAGATCGTCGGGCAGTCCATCGACGGCAAGGCGGCACGGTGCGGGCTGGCCACCCCCGAGGCGCGCGCGGACGAGCCGGAACAGCGCGGCGAAGATGCCGGTTCCGGTTCGTGAAGGCGAGGCGCTCGATGCGCCATCGGGTCGGTTGGAGTCGTTGCTCACTTAGGTCCGTTCCTGCAATCCCTGACGCGCCGCGCGCGCCCCGGGCGTTATCCGAAGCATGTTTCGCCGCCCGTCTAGTAACTCGAATAGAGACGCACCGGCGTCGGGCTGATCCGGAAATCGTCCTTGCGCGCGGAGAACGCGATGCGCGCGTAGATCATTCCCGAGCTCGGCGCGTAGTCGTGCGAATGGTCGATGTTCAGACGCGCGCCGACCACGAAATACGGATTCACGCGGTACTGCACGACGGCGGCAAAGCCGTAGGAGAAACTCACGCCGTTCGTCGAGCTGCCGCCGAACACGTTGTTCGACTGGCTCGCAGCAAGCCCCGCGACCGATGGCAGGCCGATCGGAAAATACGGCGAGTCCTTCTCGTACGCGTTCGATATGCCGACCGTCGCGGTGACATCCCACGTGAAATCGTTGCGCCGCCCGATCCATTCGACCGGCACGCCAAGCGACAGATAGCGCTGCGGGCTGTAATAGCCGCCCTGCCCGTAGGTGTAGTAGCGCAGGTTGTCCGTGTAATGCCAGACGTTGCCGACGAGACCGGTCAGCACGCGCATCGTCGCCTGTCTGAATATCGGCACATTGAAGCCGGTCCTGAGGATGAACTCCTGATTGCTCGCGACGTTGCGCCCGGTCAGCTCGCCCACGCCGATATCCGCGAAGGTGCTCACCGCGCCGATGTCGGCGCCTGCGTGCATGTCGATGCCGTCGCGGCGCACGCCGCCCCAGGTCGTATGCGTGATCGGATCGGTCAGGCCCGCGTACGACAGCTCGCTGCTCGTCACGGGGCGGCGCGATGCCGAAAAAGACAGGCTCGCCGGACCGGCGTCGAACTTGTAGCGCACCCCGCCGACGAGGTAATGCACCGGAAAGCCGATCGGCGTCGAGCCGGCATCGATGCGCCAGGCATCCGAGGTATAGCCCACGCCGCCGCCAAGACCGTTGGCGTGCTGATGCAGGTCGCCTTCGGTGACCGGCGAGGCGTTGAGGAAGGTCTGCAGCGCCTGGGGATTGCCGTAGTAGGCGGCGGTCGTGCCGAATGTCTGCGCCGTGTAGGACAGGCCCGTCGTGGTGAGCTGCTCCGGATGGAGGAGCGCGTCCGCCTCGAGCGTGCCCGCGTCGAGATGGACCGCATCGACGTGCGCGAAGAAGTGCCCGTCGTAGCGATACGGAATCTGCACGTACACCGGAACCTGCTGTGCGTGATACGCGGAGACGCCCGCATCGCCGGACTTGTACGCGGGAATCCACGCCGTCTCGACTTCCGGATTGCGGCGCTGATCGAGATCGTCGAGCGCGGCCTGGCCCGGCGTCGGGCGGATCGAACCGGCCGGCGTGCTGAAGCCCGCGCCCGATCCGATGCCCGCCGCGCGCTCCTGCGCGAGCGAGAGCCGATACAGCGACGCGGCGCTGTCGTACTCGCCGAGATCCTCGGCGACGCGGCCCGCCTGCACGGTGACATCCGGGCGCGCCGGATACGCGACGCGCAGCGCCTCCGTGATTCCGCTCGCCTCCCGCGGGCGGCGCAGCGCGGAAAGTCTGCGCGCGGCCGAGAGGCGCGTGTCGATATCATCGGGCGGCGCGGCGTCCACCACGCGGCGCACGATCGCGAGCGCCTCGTCGTGCGCGCCATCGTCGCCGAGCACGCGGGCATACGCGAGCTGCGTCTCGGGATCGTCGGGCATGCGTGCGAGCAGCGGCTCAAGCGCGGCGCGCGCCTCGCGATTGCGGCCCTGCGCGCGGGCGAGGTCCGCGACTTCGAACGCGTAGCGCTTGTCGCGGCGGCCGGCGTCGCTCACGGTCTCGAGCACCGAACGGGCGCGGCCATAGTCGGCGGTTGCGATCGCATCGTCGGTCTGACGCAGCGCGAGGCGCAGCGCCTGATCTTCGAGACGCTCCGACTGGCGCGGCGTGAGCCCGCCGTCGCGCCGCAGCGTCGCGTGCAGCGCGGCGAGCGCATCGTCCTCGCGCGTGCTGCCGAGCAGATCGCCATAGCGCAGCCGCACGTCGGCGTCGGTGTCTTCCGGATGCGCGGCCATCCAGTCCGCGAGCAGCGCGAGGCCGCGTTGCGTCTCGCCCTGGTCGATGTAAAGGGAGCCGATCGACGCGAGCATGTTCGGATCGTCCTGCGCGAAACCCTGCGCGCGCCCGAGCGATACGCGCGCGGCCTGCGCGTCGCCGCGGGCGAGCGCCGCGCGTGCATCGGCCAGCGCCTGTTGCGCATCGAGATTGCGGGCGAAGGCGCGCATCGCGTCGCTGCGCTCGGACTCCGGCACGGCAGCCAGCGCGGCCTGTGCGCCCGCGAGATCGTCGAGCGAATTGCGGTACAGCGCGCTCGCATAGCGCATCTGGGCGCCGGGCGCGCGTGCGAGGCCGTCGTCCATCACGGCGCGGCCGAGTTGCGGCAGGCCGAGGTTCTGATAAAGGCGCGCGAGCGCAAAGCGCGTCCAGGGCTGATCCGGATCGGCGCGCAGCGACGCTTCGTACTTTTGCGCGGCCGGACCGTTCTGGCCCTGCGCGGCGAGCTGCTGCGCGTCGCTCGCGGCAAGCTCGGCGCGCATCTGCGCGAGGCTGTCGCGATCGCCGGCGGCGGTGAAGCGGCTTTGCAGCGCGTCGATGAGCGCCTCGACCTGATCGCCGCGTCCGGTGCGTTCGAGCAGCGTGCGCGTGCTGCGCAGCGCCGACAGGCTCGGCTCGCGGTCCGCGAGCTGTGCGCGCAGGATCGGTTCGGCGGCGCGCCAGTCGCCCTGCGCGAGCAGCGCGTCGGCGAGCAGCAATTTCGCGTCGGCGCTGGCCGGCTCGACCGAGAGCGCCTCGCGCGCGAAGCGTTCGGCGTCCTGCGGTCTGCCCGCCCCGGCCGCTTCGCGGCCTTTCGCGAGCGTGCCCCAGAACTGCGCCGTGCGTGCGAGGTTCTGCCACTTGGCGCGATTGTCGGGCGCGAGCGCGGCGGCACGCTCGAAGAGCGCGCGCGCCTCGTCGCGATTGCCCTCGCGCATGCGCACCAGACCGAGGCCGCCAATGGCGTCGGCGTCGGCCGGACGTGCGGCGGCGGCGCGCGCGAGCAGCGGCGCGGCCGCGGCGAGATCGCCGCGTGACAGCGCAGCGAGCCCGCGTTCGCGCGCGATGTAGTCGGGATCGCGTTCGAGCCGGCGTTGGGCCTCGATGCGCGCATCGAGCTGATCGGCGCGGTCCCGGAATTCGGCGTCGTCGGGTACGAGCACGAGGTACGCGCGCAACGCAGGCAGATACGCGGGGTCCGCGCCTGCCTTCTCCAGCACGTGACGCCAGACGTCGAGCGCGGCGGCACGGTCGGTGTCGGTGCGCGTCGCGAGATTCCATGCGATGCGGTTCGCCTCGGCGCGTGTCGCCTCGTCCGTGCCGAGCAGGCGCGCGAGCGTCTGCGCAGCGTCCGTGTCCGCGGGATCGGCCGCGACACGGCGATGCAGCGCGTCGAGCGCTTCCCGGCGGTGCGCGGGCGTCGCCGCGATGATCTGCCAGTACTCCGCGCCGAGCGCGCCCGACGGCGCGCCGTGCGGAAAGAGCAGGCCCAGGCGGCGCGCGGCCTCTTCCGTCTGGCCACTGCGCGACAGCAGGCGGATGGTCGCCATCTCCTGACGTCCGTTCACGGCGACGCGATATTCGTCGGCGGCCTGGTGCGTGATCGCAGCGTCTGGGGCGATTGCCTGCATGCGCGCGAGCGCCGTCTGGGCCGCCTGAGTCTTGCCGAGGCGCAATTGCGCGCGCACGCGCTCGGCAAGCAGGCGCGGATCGTCGGGCGCGATCAGCAGCGCCTTGTCGATCGCCTGCAGCGCGAGATCGTCGCGATGCTTGTTGCCCCAGACGCGCGCCGTGGCGTAGAGACGCGCCGCCATCGCGGGCATCGGCGCGAGCGTGGGCGCGGGTGCGGGTGCGGGCGTCGTGGCTGGCGGCTGCATGGCGTGCGCCGGCATCGCGAGCATCTGCGTCGCACAGACGACGCTCGCCGACGCGAGCGCCGCGCTGATCGCGGTCCGGTTCAGCCTGGGTCCGTGCATCATCTGGCGGCTCCGCATTCGGATGCCGCGCTGTGCAGCGTGCCGTCGGCCGCGAAGCTGAAGCGCCCTTCGCGCCAGCCGAGGCCGAAGAGCATCAACACGCTCGTGTAGTAGCCCGGCGCCGCTTCGTGGTCCGCGCGCGCCGCCTGCGCATCCGCGAGTGCGCTCTGGCCGCGCGCGGCGAGAAACGGCACGGCGGCGGCGGAGAATCCCGCGTTGCCGTCGTTTTCTCCCGGCGTGCCGGTGCGCGTATCGACGCGCTCGGGCGGCGCGCCGTGCCGCTCAATATACGCCGCGAACGGCGCGAAGCGTTCGAGCAGTTTCGTTCGCGCGTCGTCGTCGGCGGCGAGCATGCCCGCCCACAGATAGACGCGGATCGCGTTGTAGGCGCTCTCGGCCTGGGTCTGCTCGTCGGGGGCGAAGCCTTTCGCGCGGTAGAGCGCCCAGTCGGGCGAGAACCCGCGCGGCGCGGTATCGATCAGCATGCGCGCGCTCGTCGCGGCGAGGCGCGGCCAGCGCGTGTCGTCCGGCAGGTGCGCGCCGATACCGCGTATGACTTGCAGCGGCGCGTAGCTCGGATTCACGCGCCAGGTATCGGCGGCGGGATGAAACCCCGCCGGCCCGGGCAGCAGCGTGGGCCCGAGGCCCGGCAGCGTGGCGGCTTCCTCGTCGAGCACGCGTTTCGCGAGCAATGTCCCGCGCGCCGTGTAGCTGCGCTCGCCCCACGCGCGGCCGGCTTCGAGGAGCGCGTAGGCGATCCACAGATCGGCATCGGATGCGGCGTTGGCATCGAGCACGCGGAACTGGCCGGCTTCGTCGCGGCCCCACAGCCACGCGGGCAGGTGCGAAGCGAGATCGCCCTGCGCGAGTTCGTGCTCGGTCCAGTGCAGGATCGTGTCGAAGCTCGCGCGATCATTGGCGACGAGCGCGAAGAACAGCGCGTAGGACTGACCTTCGGAAACGGTGCGTTCGTCAGCCGAGCCGACGTCGATCACGCGCCCGTCCTTCGAAACGAAGTCGCGCCTGAACCGCTCCCAGCGCGCCCACGATGCGCAGACGCGCGGATGACCGGACGACGGCCCGGATGCCGTCATGGCTGCGGCCTGCGCGGGCGCGCCGTGCGGCCCGTCGGCCACGCTTGCCCCGAACGCGTTCGCGCCAGCCGTGCCGGATGCGCATACGATCGACGCCACGCACGCCGCGCGCAGTAAGACCGGAGCCTTCATTCACATGCTCCGGCGGGCGGGACGCGTCATGCGGCGCGAGAGAAGAACGGTCATCGCTCAGATGCCCCGGCGGCGCGCGGCCAGTTCCTGAAGCCCGGTGAACGCGCCGATCGCGAGCAGCAGGCCCGCCAGCGCGCCGAGCACACCGAGCAGCGCCGGATGCCGGACCGCGAGACTCCACAGCTTCGCGTACCACGGTACGTAGCCGATCACATAGGTATCGCCGACGCGCGTGCTGTCGACGCCGCCGCGCCGCACCAGTGACAGATCGCCCTGCACCTGCGAGACGCGGTCGGAGCGCTCCAGCACGTCGAGCAGGTCGCCGAGGCGGCCGTCGCCGGTCGCCGCCAGCGCGACGACGCTGCGCCCCGCCGCGCCGGGCGCCTCGAAGCCCATGATCGCGGCGAGCGGGCCGCTCTGATCGAGCGATGCGCCGCCATGCGTGGCGAGCTTGCCGTCGCGCCAGCGCTCGCCGACCGAGAAGGACGCACGTGCGATGCCGTCGTTCGCCGCGGCGGCACCCGCCGCGCGCCCGCCCGCGATCGACAGCGACAGCGGCAGCGCGTCGTGCCAGCGTGCGAACACCGGCGATGACGGCGAGCCGCCGATCACGAGCAGATCCTTCTGCGCGAGGGCCGCGACATCGCCGGGACGGGCGATCGTCACGCGCAGCGCGGGAAAGCCGGTCCACTGGCCCATGTGGCCGAGCATCGTCAGCATCGTCTCGAGCTCGGCGTCGCTCGGATGATCCGGGATCACGACGGCCGTCTGCGCCAGGTCCGCATGGCGCGTGAACGGAAAGCCACTGTTGGCGAAGTACGCGAGGTTCGGCATCTGTGCGTAGTGCACGAAACCGGAGAAGTCGATGGTCGAATCCGGGTCCACCGCCGCCCGCGCCGGGTTGTTCTGCACGCCGGCGCACAGTCCGGTCTTCTGCGAATCGAGGTTAAAGCGCAGTTGCAGCTGGTTCGAGCTGCCTACGCGAAACGCCGGAATATCGAGCGCGCTCGCCGAGCCGCTGTTGACGCCCGACAAGAGCGGCAACTGGAAGCGGCCCTGGCTGTCGTCGCTGCGGGCGGGCGGCAGGCGGAACGACTTCACGAGCTGGTCGTTGACGTCGACGGCGAGCGCGGAGTTGTTCTGCACCGTCGGCGCGGTGTAGCGGTAGCGCAGGTTGAGCGGCACACCCGCGCTGTTCCACGCGAAGAGGTCGGCGGGCACGCGCAGGTTCAGGCGGATCGCATCGGGAGTGCCGCCCGAGACCTGCAGTTGCGACGGGTCGTCGACGAGTTCCTTGAAGGCGACCGGGCGATCGGTCGGCATCCAGCGCGGCGCATCGTAGGGCTCGCGCGGCTTGCCGATATCGACGTGCGCGACCTTGACCGAAGCACCCGACATCGCCGCGCGACCGAGCACCAGCGCATAGGTCGCGTCGTCCACTTCGGCGGCGGTGCGCCCGGTCACGACGAGCAGCTTGCGGTCCGCCGAGGCGGGGTTGTCGGTGACGAAGATGGTCGGCCCGTCTATCTCCGGCAGCACCGCATGCGCCGATAATTCGGCGGGCAATTGCGCGCGCGTGCCGACGACGAGCGCGTGCTCGTTCGCCGGCAGCGACGTGCGCGCCGGGAAACGCGCGTTGCGGTAATCGGCGAGCGCGCCGAGCCACGAGGCGAGAACGCCCGCGCTTTTGAGCGTTGCGCTGTCGGGCGACGCGGGCAGCACGAACGGCAGCGTGAGGCGGCTCACGTCGCGCGGGTCGAAGAACGGTGCGGGAAGAAGCGCGAGATCGCTCGGCAGCTTGATCGGCGCGGTGTCGAGAATGAATTCGCTCGTCGGGCTCACGTCGGCCCACAAAGCGGTGTTGGCCGGATCTTCGCAATGATCGAGCGTGTAATGGCCGATGAAGCGCAGGCCGAACTGGTTGTAATCGGTGAACAGGTGCGGATCGACGGGAATGTCCTGCGTGACCATCGTTCCCGCGTGCTCCTTGTCGAAGGGCACGGTGGCGATCACCTCGTTGTTGATCGACACCTTGACGTGCGACAGCGCGAACGCGAGCGCGGGAGAATACGTATAGCGCAGACGCAGGCGCGCGCCGGTCACGACGCGGTCGAGCCGCACGCCGAGCGAGACCGAGCGTGCGTCCTCCAGGCCGCGCAGATGCAGCGGCTCATACGCGCCCAGCGCGGAGAACGGCACGTGGATCGAGGCCGCGTCGCTGACGGCGGCAGGAACGGTTGCGTCGACGGGCGCGTTGGCGGCGACGGCCGGCAATGCCGCGGCGTAGATCGCGCCGGTAGCCATCGCGAGGAACAGGCGGAACGGAACGGACGGCTTCATCGACGAGCCTGCGCAGCGTCACGCGGGCGCAGACCGGCTCGCGGGCCATCGCCGTCTTGCGTTTGCTCGATGCATGCTGGCCCCACCCCGCCAGCCGCAGGCCCTACCGTCGCATTCTTCGTAAGCATCCGTACCAATCCACGCTTCTTCGATAAAGACCACATCGCCACGGCCAACTTCTTCTACCCGGGGCCACTCTCTTGCGTCGCAAAACCGCGCCACGGCAAATGCAGCGGACTGCCGCGCGGCTTCTTCGCACTCAACTCCATACGAAGCTTTGTCGGTCGATAAAGGCGAAACTTGATGGCTACGTTCGAGGAAGTTCGCCTGGCGGATGGAAAGTGCGCGAAAAACTTACCGATTCGATGAGAAATAGAGAATGAGAGAATGCGGACGCTGCCCTTGCTTACGAAACCGGGAAACGCGCGCCCGCACCAGTCTTGTCGACTACCCGGTATTGCGCGGCGATTGCCAGGAGGATGGCAACGAACTCGTCCATCGCTTGCGAAGTGGCTTCGTCTTTTCGCGTAATAACGCTGTAATTCGACAGCGTCCGCCGTATCGGCACGTCCAGGTATCCAAGCAGGCCATGCTTGACGTACTTGTCCATCGCGGCCTGTGGTTGAAGGGAGATCATGTCGGTGGCCTGCAGCAACTCCAGCGTCGAAAAAATCGAGGGCGTTTCCACGATACCCACCGGCGCGATCATCCCCGCCGCCGCGAACGTCTCTTCGAATAGCTGCCGCATGGCGGTGCCTTGGGGATACAGGATCCAAGGCCACTGGCCGAGATCGGTGATCTCCATGCGCCGCCGCTTCAGCAACGGATGATGCTGCCCGACGACCGTACGTGCAGGCTCCGCCAATAGATCGACCACATGGAAAAGCGCTTCGTGTCGTGGCTCTGTCGGGCGCCCGACCATCACGTCGAGTCGCCTTTCCTCGAGCCATGTCGCGAGCTGATCGCTACTTTGCTCGACCAGCTTGATGATGAGTCTCGGGCGCCGGCGCTGGATCTCCTTGATAGCCGCGGTCACGAGTTGTGCGGCGGAAGCCGGAATGAAACCCACCGTGAGATGTCCATAGCCGCCGTTCTTCAGTGTCGCGAACTCGTTCGAAAACTTGCCGAGACTGGATAGCGCGGTGCCGGCGTAGCGGACGGAGAGCGTTCCAAGATCGGTCGGCCGCATTTCGCGCGGTAGCCGTTCGAAGAGCGGCGCACCGAACATCGCCTCCAGATCGCTCAGAATCTTCGTCGCGGCCGGCTGCGTGATGTGCATGTGCTCAGCCGCAATACGGAGGTTGCGCGTACGCCCGAGCAGTTCGAGCAACTGCAGATGCCTGAAGCGCAGCTTCGTCAGCGCTGAAATAGCGGAGTTATTCGAATCTTGAGGCATAGGGCAAACGCGTAGAGACTCATAACCAGATGGAATTGATTTTACGCAATTCTCGATTGGACGCTTATCAAAAGCGCAATGGACAATCCAGAGCGCATCGGGCCTTTACTTGCCCGGCAGCTTCCAACAACCACCTTACTGACGCGATCACGATGAATACACAAGCCCGGTACTCCGCCGATGAACTGCAAGGCTTCGCACAGCGTCTGCTGGTCAGGGCCGGAATGGACGACGTCAAAGCGCTGGCAGTCGCCCGTACGCTCGTCGATGGCGACTTGATGGGACACGATACGCACGGGCTCGCGCTGCTGCCCGGCTATATCCGTGAGATTGAAAACGCCACGATGACGTGCTCCGGCGAGCCCGAGGTCGTGGCGGACCGGGGCGCCAGCCTGTTGTGGGATGGCCGGCGTCTTCCCGGCCCGTGGCTCGTGCTCAGCGGCATCGAAACACTCGCGCCGAGAGCACGAGAATACGGGAGCGCGACGCTCGTGATTCGGCGCAGTCATCACATCGCCTGTCTTGCCAGTTATCTGGAAAAGGCCACTGCCGACGGATTCATGATCGTGCTCGGCAGCTCCGACCCGGCGGTGCAAAGCGTGGCCCCTCATGGCGGCACGCGTTCGGTATTTACACCGAATCCGATCGCGGCGGGCATTCCGACATCGGGCACGCCGTTTCTGATCGATATCTCCTCGTCGACCGTGACGAACGGCATGACCGCGCGCCGACACAAGGCCGGCGAACTCTTCGAGGAGGCATGTTTTCTCGATGCGGACGGTCAGCCCAGCCGCGATCCCGCCGTGCTGTCCACTGAGCCTCCGGGATCGATTCTCCCGGTCGGCGGCATGACGTGGGGACACAAGGGCTTCGGGCTAGCGTTGATGATCGAGGCGCTGACGGGAGGTCTCGCCGGTCACGGCCGGGCCGATCCCGCCGAGGGATGGGGCGCCACCGTGTTTGTGTCGTTATACGATCCGGCGGCTTTTGGCGGTCCCGCCGCGTTCGCGCGGCAAATGGACTGGCTCGGCGATGCCTGTCGGGACAATCCGCCGCGCCCTGGAACGTCGGGTGTGCGGATGCCGGGCGATCGCGGATTGAGCCTCAAGCGCGAGCAACTACGCGACGGAGTCGCGCTGCACCCGACGATCGCACCGGCACTCGAGGCCTGCGCTCGGCGCTATGAGATCGGGTTTCCTGATGCACTGACCGGCTGAGTCGAGGCGAGCGAGAGTCTCTGACTCTCGCTCGCAGCAGCGCTGTGTTGCGGTTACGCGTCCTGGGCCAGCGCCGCCGGCGGAATCGGGCCGCGCACGAGCAGCCAGTAGCCGATCAGCGCGACGGCGGCAACGCCCGCCCCGACGAAGAGCGCAGGCTGGAACGAGCGTGTCTGCTGCACGATGAAGCCCGTGACGACCGGTGCCAGCGCGCCGCCGAAGTAGCCCCCGAAATTCTGCATGGCGCCGATCGACGCGGTGCAGTTGGAGGGCGCGGCAACGGACGCCGTCGCCCAGGCCGCACTGCTCGACACATACAGGAGCAACATCGAGATCGAGATGAATACGACCGCCAGTGTCGCGCTGTGCGTGAGGCCAGTCAGCACCGTAAACACGGCGACACCGAAAAGCGAGGCGGCCATCGGGTACTTCCGGCTGTTGATCGCCGACACCCCTCGCCGAGCGAGCACGTCGCAAATCTTTCCGCCGGAAAGGCTGCCCACTACGCCGAAGAGATAGGGGACCGCCGCCACCCACCCCGACTTCGCGATGGTCAGGTGAAATTCCATTTGCAGATACGTCGGCAACCACGCGTTGTAGAGCCACAAGACGTAGATCGTGCCGAAGAATCCCAGCAGCATGCCCCACGTGGTGCTGAACTCGAACAGACGGCGCCACTCGCGCCATGTCGGGCGGCTCTGGATTTCACCATCGACGTCGGTGAGATACGCGCGCTCCCGCTGCGTCAGGTCGACCTGACGCGGGTCGCGATGCACGAGAAAGAAACACAGTGCCACGACGAGCCCGGCGATTCCCATGATGCCGAACATCCATCGCCATCCCACGGTCAACATTACGACTGTCAGCAAAGGCGCCGATATTGCGGTGCCCAGCGTCGATGAACTGTTCCAGATGCCGGTCGCGGCGCCACGCTCTTTCTTGCCGAACCAGTCGCGAACGACTTTGGCGCTCGTCGGAAATTGCGGCGCCTCCCCGATTCCCAGCACCATGCGAGCGGCGAAGAACTGGCCGAAGCTGCTCACGACGCCGCCGAAGGCTTGCGCCACCGACCAAGTCGCGAGGCTGACGGTAAGCATGATCCGCGCGCCGAAGCGATCGACCAATGCGCCCGCCGGCAGTTGCGCAAACGCATAAGCCCATAGGAACGCGGAAAGCAGCAGGCCCATTTCCCCGACCGAAAGCCCGAGATCCTGCCGGATCAGCGGATTCGCGATGGATAGCGTTGCGCGATCGATGTAGTTGATGACCCCGCTCAGGAGGAGAAGAGCAAGCGCGGTACGCTGGATTCGCCGCACCCTTGGCGTAGCTCGATCGTTGGAAGCGATGTTCTGAGCGGCGCTGGCGTCCGACTCCGGCACACGCGGCACCGCGGAGGATTGCTCCATGGGTAAGTCTCCTGGATATTTTGTTCTGTCGGCGAGGCCGTTATTTCGATGCGAGCGCGCGGATTGCCGCATCGGACTACGCACGATAGGTCCGCACCCGATGGAAATCCAATCAAATTTTCTCGCAAAGCAATTCCATTTGTTTATCGCGAGCTAGGGGCAAACCCGCGCAGCACCCTTGCAGCTATCAGCGCACGATGCCAGCATCACTGCGGCGCCATGATGCGCAACGCCGGATGACCGTTGAGATCCTTGAGAGCGAAGTACGATCGATGCGTCGCCGGATCGACATACACGACATGAGCGTTCGGCCCCAGAGAACCTTCGCCCACTTTTGCCACATGAGTCCCGTCAAAACGGAACATCGGGACGACACCGCCCTCGCCAGCCACATACACCGTGCTCGCCGAAGCATCGAGCGCCAGTACGTCCGGATTTCGTCCCACGTCGAACGATTGGGAGACACGCATTGTGCGCATGTCCAGCACCAGCAATTTGCTGTTGCCTTCACACGCAATGAAGGCGAGTCTGGCTTGCCCAACGATGAGCAAGCCGTGATTCCCGTCTGCTCCGGGCAAGTCGATCCGCGCCGCGATTGCACCCGTCGAAAGGTCGATCTCGACCAGTTGCCGACGCGTTTGAACGTTGACGAAGATATGCCGCGTGACTGTCGATCGCCACGACTTCATTCGTTCCGGTCGCCGAGGCAAACACCCGCGAGCGCGGCGGGAACGTTGGTGGTAGCTGGCTGATGCGATGGCATGTACAGGTACAGGATCAGGATCGCGAGTCCCGACAGGGCGCACACCATGAACATGACTCGCATGGCCGAAAGCGCCGATATTTCGGAATGCGCAGCGACCCAGTCGGGGACGCCGGCCAGCAGCGCACCGAGCGCGCGCCCGCGAGCGCGCCCGCGAGGCTGTAGCGCGCGAACAATGCTGTACGTGCCTGCGCCTGCGACGCTTCGGCAAGACATGCGTGCTCGATCGGTAGAAACAGACTGACATCGTCCGCGCTCGGATTCAGCGTTCCGACGAATGCCACCGCAAGCTACAAGGTGACTCGCCTCCGGTAGTTACGCGCAAGGGTCGCGGGCGACTGCCCTCCAGCCCACTATTTACTTGACATCTAAACTATCAAAACCTAAATTATCGACGTGAGAAGACAACGGTCGGAGAGCAAGCATGCGCATCGTCTGCATCGGCGGAGGCCCGGCGGGCCTGTATTTCGGGCTTTTGATGAAGCACCGCCACCCTGGCTACGACATCACCGTCGTCGAGCGCAACCGGCCGTACGACACGTTCGGCTGGGGCGTCGTGTTCTCCGACCAGACGCTCGGCAACCTGCGCGCGGCGGACCCGCAAAGCGCCGACGCCATCCTCGATGCCTTCAATCATTGGGACGACATCGAAGTCCACGTCGGCGGCCGCACGATCCGTTCGTCGGGGCATGGCTTCTGCGGCATCGGCCGCAAACGTCTGCTGAATATCCTGCAGGCACGCTGCGAAGATCTCGGCGTAAAGCTCGTCTTCGAGACGCAAGTCGTCAACGACGAAGACTACGAGGCGGACCTCATCATTGCGAGCGATGGCGCGAACAGCGCGGTCCGGCAAAAATACGCGTCGACCTATCGACCCGACATCGATCTGCGCGATTGCCGCTTCGTGTGGCTCGGCACGAACAAGTGTTTCGACGCCTTCACGTTCGCATTCGAAAAGACGGAGTGGGGCTGGTTCCAGGCGCATGCCTATCGTTTCGACGAGAACACGTCGACGTTCATCGTCGAAGCGCCCGAGCGCGTATGGCGCGGAGCCGGCCTCGCCGACATGAGCAAGGACGACGGCATCGCGTTTTGCGAAAAGCTCTTCGCGAAGTATCTGGACGGTCACGCGCTGATATCGAACGCCACGCACTTGCGCGGCTCGGCGCAATGGATTCGCTTTCCGCGCGTGGTGAATCGTGAATGGGTGCATTGGCGCGATGGCGCGAACGGCAAGCGCACGCCCGTCGTGCTGATGGGCGATGCGGCGCATACCGCGCACTTCTCCATCGGTTCGGGCACCAAGCTCGCGCTCGAAGACGCGATCGAACTCGCGAACAGCATCGACACGGCATTCGCCAGGCAGAACGGCGATCTCGAAGGCGCGCTCGCGCATTACACGCAGGTGCGCAGCGTGGATGTGCTGCGCATCCAGAACGCCGCGCGCAATTCGACGGAATGGTTCGAGCATGTGGACCGTTACGCGGCGTTCGAACCGGAGAAGTTCGCGTATTCGCTGCTTACGCGCTCGCAGCGCATCTCGCATGAAAACCTGCGCGAACGTGATGCGCGCTATGTCGCCTCGTTCGAAGACTGGCTCGCCGCGCGCGCGGGTATCGAGCGCACTGCACAGCAACGCTCCATTCCACCGATGTTCACGCCGTTCAAGCTGCGCGGCGTCACGCTGAAGAACCGCGTGGTCGTATCGCCGATGGCGCAGTATTCCGCCGTCGATGGCGTCGCGGGCGACTATCACCTGATGCATCTCGGCGCGCGCGCGATGGGCGGCGCCGCGCTCGTCATGACGGAGATGACCTGCGTGTCGCCCGAGGCGCGCATCACACCGGGATGTCCCGGCATGTATGCGCCGGAGCATCTCGCCGCGTGGACGCGCATCGTCGATTTCGTGCATGCGCAATCGGATGCGAAGATCGGCATGCAACTCGGTCATGCGGGCGCGAAGGCATCGACGCGCGTGAGCTGGGAAGGCATCGATCAGCCGTTGCCTGATGGAAACTGGCCGCTCGTCTCCGCTTCGCCGCAACAGTACGTGCAAGGCGTGAGCCAATGGTCGCGCGAGGCGTCGCATGAAGAACTGCGTGGAATTGCAGCGCAATTCGTGCGTGCCGCCGAAATGGCCGCGCAAGCGGGCTTCGACTGGCTCGAATTGCACTGCGCGCACGGCTATTTCCTGTCGAGCTTTTTGTCGCCGCTAACGAATCATCGCACCGACCAGTACGGCGGCTCGCTCGAAAACCGTCTGCGCTATCCGCTCGAAGTATTCGAGGCGATGCGCGCGGCATGGCCGCAAGACAGGCCGATGTCCGTTCGCATTTCCGCGCACGACTGGGTGGATGGCGGCACGACACCGGACGACGCGGTCGAAATCGCACGCGCATTCAAGGCAGCAGGTGCGGACATGATCGACGTGTCGTCGGGGCAGGTCAGCAAGCAGGAAAAGCCCGTGTACGGCCGCATGTTCCAGACGCCGTTCGCGGATCGCATCCGCAACGAAGCGGGCATTGCCACGATCGCCGTCGGTGCGATCTCGCAAGCGGATCATGTGAACAGCATCATCGCGGCGGGACGCGCGGATCTCTGCGCGGTGGCGCGTCCGCATCTCGCGAATCCGGCGTGGACGTTGAACGAAGCCGCGAAGATCGGTTACTTCGACATCGCGTGGCCGAAGCAGTACGCCGCCGCCAAATCGCAACTCGAACGCAACCTGGAACGCGAGCGAGCGCTGGCCGCCGACAACGCGCGCCTCACGCCACAGGAACGCGCCCAACGCGCGGAAGGAACGGTCTGATCATGACGGCTCTCGCAGACAAGCACGCGGTCATCACGGGCGGAGGCAGCGGCATCGGTGCGTCGTGCGCAGAAGCGCTCGCACGGGCGGGCGCGCGCGTCACGTTGATGGGCCGCGATCGCGCGCGCCTCGAAGCACAACGCGAAGCGATGCGCGCGCATGGCGACGTCGCGTGCATCAGCGTCGATGTCACGAACGAAGCCGCCGTCGAGGAAGCATTTTCGCGCGCCGGTCCTGCCGACATCCTCATCAACAACGCGGGCCACGCGCAAGCCGCGCCCTTCACGCATACCGATGCCGCGCTCTGGCAACGCATGCTCGACGTGAATCTCACAGGTGTATTTCTCTGCACGCGCGCCGTGCTGCCTTCCATGCTCGAACGCGGCTATGGCCGCATCGTGAATGTCGCGAGTACGGCGGGGCAAATCGGCTATGCGTATGTCGCCGCTTACTGCGCGGCGAAGCACGGCGTCATCGGCCTCACGCGCGCGCTGGCTGCGGAAGTCGCGACGAAAGGCGTCACCGTCAATGCAGTGTGCCCCGGTTATACCGAAACCGAACTGCTGCGCGCGTCGCTCGATCAGATCATGTCGAAGACCTCGCGCAGCGAACAGGATGCGCGCGATGCCCTCGTGCGCCACAACCCGCAACGCCGCTTCGTGCAACCGGAAGAAGTCGCTAACGCCGTGCTATGGCTGTGCGCCCCCGGCTCCGATTCGATGAACGGCCAATCTATTTCCGTATCAGGTGGAGAAGTAACGTGACCCACGCCGCACGCAACAAGAAAACGACCGCCCCGACGGAGCCGAAAACGCCGCGCAAGGGCATAGAAAAGCCGGCGGACAACGTCGTCGATCTGGAAATGAGCACGGGCGCCGACAGCCACATGGGACTGCGCCTGTGGCTGCGCATGCTGACGACGACGAACCTGGTGCAAGCCGAATTGCGCAAACGCCTGCGCACGGAGTTCGATACGACCTTGCCGCGCTTTGACCTGATGGCGCAGCTCGAACGTCATCCGGAAGGCCTGAAGATGACCGAGCTGTCGCGCCGCATGATGGTCACCGGCGGCAACGTGACGGGCATCACCGATCAGCTCGAAAAGGAAGGACTCGTCTCGCGCGACATCGATCCGAATGATCGCCGCTCGATCAGCGTGCGTCTCACGCCGCAAGGCCGCGCCGCATTCGACAAGATGGCGACCGCGCACGAGCAATGGGTCGTCGAAATGTTCGGCGGCCTCGAACTGAATGAAAAATCGCAGACGCATCAGCGGCTCGGCAAACTGAAGCAGCATTTGATGAATACGCTAAAGGACTGAAGGAGACAGCGATGACCTCATCCGCCGCCGCCGCGCTTCTCGCCGGCAATCGCATGACGCTCGCGGACTATCGCGCGACGCACTTCGGCTGGTCCGTGACGAACGGCGTCGCGACCATCATGCTCAATCGCCCCGAGCGCAAGAACCCGCTGACGTTCGAGTCGTATGCGGAGTTGCGAGACCTCTTTCGCCAGCTCGCCTATGCGACCGATGTGAAAGCCGTCGTGATTCACGGCGCGGGCGACAACTTCTGTTCCGGCGGCGACGTGCATGAAATCATCGCGCCGCTCATCGATCTGCCGATGCCCGAGCTGCTGCTCTTCACGCGCATGACCGGCGATCTCGTCAAGGCGATGCGCCATTGCCCGCAGCCGATCGTCGCCGCCGTCGATGGCGTATGCGCGGGCGCGGGCGCGATCCTCGCGATGGCCTCCGACATGCGTCTCGGCACTTCGCGCAGCAAGCTCGCGTTCCTGTTCGCACGTGTCGGCCTCGCGGGCTGCGACATGGGCGCGTGCTCGATCCTGCCGCGCATCATCGGCCAGGGACGTGCGGCCGAACTGCTCTTCACGGGCCGCGCCGCGAGCGGCGACGAAGGCTACGACTGGGGCTTCTACAACCGCCTCTGCACGCCCGAGACTTTGCTCGACGAAGCCGCGAAGCTCGCATCCGAACTCGTCGCAGGCCCGACCTTCGCGCACGGCATCACAAAGAAGATGCTGCATCAGGAATGGAGCATGAGCATCGACGAAGCGATCGAATCGGAAGCGCAGGCGCAAGCCATCTGCATGAGCACGCGCGATTTCGAGCGCGCATATCGCGCGTTTGCCGCGAAAACGCGCCCCGTCTTCGAAGGTGATTGAATGAACGTCGATCTGCACAGCGCGCTCGCGTGGCCCTTCTTCGATGAACGGCATCGCGTACTCGCGCGCGATGTCGATGCATGGGCGCACACGCATCTGAAGCACGTCGATCACGCCGATACCGACGCCGCCTGCAAGCGCCTCGTGCGGATGCTGGGCGACGCGGGCTGGCTCAAGCATTGCGTCGGCGGGACGCAATACGGCGCATCGAACGAGTCGATCGACACGCGCGCCGTGTGTCTGCTTCGCGAAACGCTCGCGAAGCACGACGGCCTCGCGGACTTCGCCTTCGCCATGCAGGGCCTCGGCTCCGGCGCGATCTCGCTCGCCGGCACCGACGAGCAAAAGGCGCGCTATCTGCCGCGTGTCGCGAACGGCACGGCACTCGCGGCGTTCGCATTGTCGGAGCCCGACGCAGGCTCGGATGTCGCGGCGATGTCGCTCGATGCGCGCGCCGACGGCGATGACTACGTGCTGAATGGCGACAAGACATGGATCTCGAACGGCGGCATCGCGGATTTCTATGTCGTGTTCGCGCGCACCGGCGGAGCACCGGGCGCGCGCGGCATCAGCGCGTTCATCGTCGATGCGGATACGCCGGGGCTGCAGATCGCCGAACGCATCGACGTGATCGCGCCGCATCCGCTCGCGCGGCTGCATTTCGACAAGGCGCGCGTGCCGCGCAGCCAGATGCTCGGCGCGCCAGGCGAAGGCTTCAAGATCGCCATGCGCACGCTCGACATCTTCCGCACGTCCGTTGCGGCCGCATCGCTGGGCTTCGCGCGCCGCGCAATGCAGGAGGGACTCGATCGCGCCGCGTCGCGCAAGATGTTCGGCCAGACGCTCGGCGACTTCCAGCTCACGCAGGCAAAGCTCGCCCAGATGGCGCTGACCATCGACACGAGCGCGCTGCTCGTCTATCGCGCCGCGTGGTTGCGCGATCAGGGCGAGAACGTCACACGCGAAGCAGCCATGGCGAAGTGGCACGCGAGCGAAGGCGCCCAACAAGTGATCGATGCTGCCGTGCAGTTATGGGGCGGCCTCGGCGTGAAAAGCGGCACGGCAGTCGAATCGCTTTACCGCGAGATTCGCGCGCTGCGCATCTATGAAGGTGCGACGGAAGTGCAGCAGTTGATCGTCGGACGAGACTTGTTGAAAGCGCACGGAGAACGTCAACGATGACGCAAGCCTTCGATATGCCGATGCGCATCCGCTTCGCGCATTGCGACCCGGCGGGCATCGTCTATTTCCCGCAATACCTCGTGATGACGAACGCGCTCGTCGAGGACTGGTTCAACGACGCGCTCGGCATCGACTATGCAGCGATGATCTCCGCGCGTCGCGTCGGGCTGCCCATCGTCAAGCTCAACTGCGAGTTCTCGCGGCCGAGCCGCATGGGTGAAACGGTGACGTTCACGCTGGCTGTCGATTCCGTCGGACAGCGCTCGATTCGCATCGACATCGTCGGTCATTGCGATGGCGAAGTGCGCTTTCGCGCGAAGCAGGTTCTCGTGACGACATCGCTCGACGATGGCCGCTCGATCGACATTCCCGGCGACATCGCCCGCGCCATCGAACGGTTCGCGCCGGGCACGAGCCGCGCATTGCAAGAGGAGACACGCTCATGAAAAAGACGCTTCTGCCTTCGGGCTGGCTCAAGCCGCGCGGCTACGCGAACGGCGTCGCGGTGCGCGGCACGCAGGTGTATATCGCCGGACAGATCGGCTGGGACGAACAGGCGCGCTTCGTGAATCACGAGTTCGGCGCGCAGGCCACCCAGGCGCTGCGCAACGTCGTGGCGATTCTGCGCGAAGCAGGCGGCAAGCCCGAGCACCTCGTGCGCATGACGTGGTACGTGACGGACAAACGCGCGTATCTCGCGGCGGCGAAGGAAATCGGCGCGGCGTTTCGCGAGCTGATCGGCGACTACGATATCGCGATGAGCGCGGTGCAGGTCGTCGCGCTCATCGAAGACGAAGCACTGGTGGAAATCGAAGCCACGGCGGTTATTCCCGATTAAGCGGAGAGCACGATGGAACGGTCAGCACACGTCGATACATTCGCGCGCGATCATCTGCCGCCACAGGAACAATGGCCGGTGTTCATGCTCGACAACGCGGATGTCGCCTATCCCGCGCGCATCAATTGCGCGACCGAGTTGCTCGATCGCGCAATCGAACGCGGACATGGCGATCGCCCCGCAATCTGGTCCGATGTGAACGGCGAGCCTCGTGCGACGAGTTATCGCGAGTTGCGCGCGCTCGTGAATCGCAGCGCGCATGTGCTCGTCGATGAGATGGGCTTGCGTCCGGGCAACCGCGTTCTGCTGCGCGGGCCGAATACCTTGCAGATGGCGGTCGCGTTCTTCGCGGCGTTGAAGGCGGGTCTCGTCGTCGTGCCGACCATGCCACTCCTGCGCGCGAAGGAGCTCAAGCAGATCATCGACAAGGCGCGCATTTCAGCGGCGCTATGCGATGTGCGCCTGACGGAAGAACTGAAACGCTGCGAGACGCCGGGCGACGCGTTCCATTGCGAAGCGCTTGCGCAGGTTCTCATGTTCCATGACGACGCACCCGGCTCGCTCGAATCGCTCGCGGCGACGAAGCCCGATCATTTCGATGCGTGCGACACCGCCGCCGACGACGTGTGTCTCATCGCGTTCACGAGCGGCACGACGGGCGCGCCGAAAGGCTGCATGCACTTTCATCGCGACGTGCTAGCCATGTGCGATCTGTTCCCGCGACACATCCTCAAGCCGGCATCCGATGATGTGTTCTGCGGCACGCCGCCGCTCGCGTTCACGTTCGGTCTCGGCGGCCTGCTCTGCTTTCCGCTGCGTGTGGGCGCATCGACGGTACTGCTCGAAAAGCTCACGCCCGAAACGCTGCTGCGAACCGTCGAACGTTTTCGCGCGACGATCATGTTCACCGCGCCGACCTTCTATCGGCAGATGGCGCCGCTCATCGCGGGCTTCGACGTACGAAGCCTGAAGAAGACCGTGTCCGCGGGCGAAGCCTTGCCCGATTCGACACGCGTGCTATGGCGCGAAGCGAGCGGCATCGAGATGATCGACGGCATCGGCGGGACCGAGATGATCCACATCTTCGTTTCGTCGGCGGGCGCGGACGTGCGCGAGCACGCTATCGGACGCGCGGTGCCGGGCTATGCCGTGCAGGCCGTCGACGATGCGATGCAGCCGGTGCCGGCCGGCACGATCGGCAAGCTCGCAGTGCGCGGCCCAACCGGTTGCCGCTATCTCGCGGACGAGCGTCAGACGAAGTTCGTGCGCGACGGCTGGAATCTACCGGGCGATTCCGTCGTGATCGATGAAGACGGCTACGTGTTCTATCAGGCGCGCGCCGACGACATGATCGTATCGGCGGGCTACAACATTTCCGGGCCGGAAGTGGAAAGCGTGCTGATGCAGCACGAGGCCGTCGCGGAATGCGGCGTGATCGGCGTGCCCGACCAAACGCGCGGGCAAGTGGTGAAGGCATTCGTCGTGCTCAATCCCGGCTTCACGGCCGATGATGCGCTCATCGCCGAATTGCAGGACTTCGTGAAGCGCAATGTCGCGCCTTACAAATATCCGCGCATCGTGGCCTTCCTCGATGCCTTGCCGCGCACCGAAACGGGCAAGCTCAAGCGCTTCGCGCTGCGCTCGATGTAGCGGGAAGGAAAGACGTTTGCTTGGTAGAGTACGGGTCATGCCCGCCGTGAGGCGGCTCGCCCACTCTTCCGAGCAAACAAGAAAAATGCTTCTTTCACGACGTTTCCTTGTTGTTTCTCTTTCCGCCGCGCTTGCAATCACCGCGCAGACTGCATCGGCCGCGAGCAAGACGCTCGTGTTCTGCTCCGAAGGCAGTCCCGCCGGCTTCGATTCCGCGCAGTACACGACCAGCACGGACTTCGATGCGGGCGCTCACGCCGTCTATGACCAACTCGTCGAATTCAGGCGCGGCACGCTCGATCTCGTGCCCGGTCTCGCGGAGCAGTGGGAGGAATCGCCGGATGCGAAGACCTTCACGTTTCATCTCCGGCACGGCGTGAAATTCCAGTCGACACCGTATTTCAAGCCCACGCGCGACTTCAACGCGGACGATGTCGTGTTCACGTTCAAGCGCATGATCGATCCGAACGATCCGTTCCAGAAGGCGCATCCGGTCAGCTTTCCGTATCTGACCGATCTCGGCTACGACAAGAACATCGCGTCCGTCGAGAAGCTCGACGATTACACCGTGCGCTTCACGCTCAAGACCGCGGACGTCGTGTTCGTGCGCAACATCGCAATGGAGTTCGCGTCGATCGTTTCGGCGGAATATGCCGCACAATTGCTGAAGCAGGGCAAGCCCGAAGACCTCAATCAGAAGCCTGTGGGCACGGGCGCGTTCGTATTTCGCGACTATCAGAAAGACGCGACGATCCGGTATGACGCGAATCCGACGTACTGGAACCGGAAGGATGTGCACATCGAGAAGCTCGTCTTCTCGATCACGCCGGATGCCGCCGTGCGCCAGCAAAAGTTATCGAGCGGCGAATGCCAGGTGACGTCGTTCCCGCGCCCCGCCGATATCGCCGCATCGAAGCAGGACCCGAAGCTCACGGTGCTGTCCGGTGTCGGCTTCAATGTCGCCTATGTGGGCTACAACACGACGCACAAGCCGCTCGATAACGCGAACGTGCGACGCGCGCTCGACATGGCCATCGACAAGCAGGCGATCATCAAGACCGTCTACGAAGGCGCCGCGACCATCGCGACGAACCCGATGCCGCCTTCGCAATGGTCGTATAACAAGGCGTTGAAGGACGCGCCACGCGATCCCGCGAAGGCGAAGGAACTGCTGAAGGATGCGGGCTTTCCGAACGGCTTCACCATCACGCTATGGGCGATGCCCGTGCAGCGCGGCTACAATCCGAACGCGCGCCTGATGGCGCAACTGATTCAATCGGACTGGGCGAAGATCGGCGTGAAGGCGAATATCGTCACGTACGAATGGGCCGAGTACAACAAGCGCGCGAAAACGAACGGCGAGCACGACGCGATTCTCTACGGCTGGCTCGGCGACAACGGCGATCCCGACAACTGGCTCGGCACGACGCTGGGCTGCGACGCCGTCCACGGAAGCAACATGGCGAAGTGGTGCAACAGGCAGTTCGACGATCTGCTCGCAAAAGCGCGCCTCATCACGGATCAGAACGCGCGCACGAAGCTCTATGAAGAAGCGCAGGTGGTCTTCAAGGATCAGGTGCCGTACACGCCGCTCGCGCACGCCAACATCTTTCAGCCGATATCGAAGCGCGTGCACGGCTATCTGATCAGCCCGCTCGGCGGGCATCGCTTCGACGGGATCACGCTCGACTGATTGCGGCGGTTTTTTCAGCCTCCGCGAAGCCAGGCATCGATGCTGTCGCGCTCTTCGCGCTTGCCCGACTGCGTCTTGTAGGCATCGCCGCCGCCGACTGCGCCGGTGCCCGCATCCGGCATGTCGCGCATGTTTTGCGTGTCGTGCTTCGCGCTCATCGCATGAACGGCAGACGGCGCGTGCGATGCCGGTGCGACCGTGCTTGAATCGTCCGCGAAGGCGGGAACAGCTAATGACGCCGCGCTCGCGACGATAAGAACGGCAATGGTCTTCGCTTTCATGGCGATCCCCGTGAACGTGTCGATAAAAAGAGGCGCGACGATCGACACGTTTGCCGGAATCGAATCATGGTGCCGAAGCATCGCGCCCGCCTCATTCATTGCACGGCCTGTGCCAATGACGATAGACGCATCGCTCTGATTCTCTGAGAGGCCTGTGAACAAAGGGGCTCGGCGTGGCGCGCGAGCATCGTCGAAGCGCGCGGGTGTGGGATCGCGGCCAACGCTTGCGCGATGCCTGTGCGATGCGATCCGACAACACGAGCGTGCGTGTGTCGCTTTCTGCCGATTCAGAGACGCGTGAGCGAAGGCATGGGCGCGTCGCTATCCGCACACTCTAGAACCATCATGCCGAGGGCCGCGCGCCTCATCGGCGGCCTTTCTGCGCGAACACACGCAGCCGCACGCGTTCGCCTTGAAAACTGGAGTGAGACAATTGAGCCCCTCGCACGAGCGTAATGCCCGCAGCAAATCGTCGCCGAATCTCACGCTGGGCGATATCACCGTCGTCGATCACGCGCTTCTCAAACGTGCCGTCGGCGCGATGGCGCTCGGCAATGCGATGGAATGGTTCGACTTCGGCGTCTATAGCTATATCGCCGTCGTGCTGGGCAAAGTATTTTTTCCGTCGAGCAGTCCGTCCGCGCAGTTGATCGCGACCTTCGGCACGTTCGCTGCCGCCTTTCTCGTGCGGCCTATCGGCGGCATGGTGTTCGGCCCGCTCGGCGACAGGATCGGCCGCCAGCGCGTGCTCGCCATGACGATGATCATGATGGCCGTCGGCACGTTCTGCATCGGCCTGATTCCGAGCTATCACTCGATCGGCATTCTCGCGCCCGTGCTGCTGCTCGTCGCGCGTCTCGTGCAGGGCTTCTCGACGGGCGGCGAGTACGGCGGCGCGGCCACGTTCATCGCCGAGTTCTCGACCGATGCGCGGCGCGGCTTTTACGGCAGCTTTCTCGAAGTCGGCACGCTCGCGGGCTATATTCTCGGCGCGGGCACGGTCGCACTGCTGACCGCGCTGCTCCCGCACGACGCTCTGCTCTCGTGGGGATGGCGCGTGCCCTTCATGATCGCGGGACCGCTCGGTCTCGTGGGCCTCTATATCCGCATGAAACTGGAAGAAACGCCGGCGTTCAGGAAGGAAGCCGAGACACGCGAGGCGCATGAACGGTCGCGTCCGAAGCAAACGTTCGCCGAGCTTCTCTCGCAGCAGTTCAAGCCGATGATGCAATGCGTCGGCCTCGTGCTGATCTTCAATGTCACAGACTATATGGCGCTGTCGTACCTGCCGAGCTTTCTGTCGGCCACCCTGCATTTCGACGAAACGCATGGCCTCTTTCTCGTGCTGCTCGTGATGGTGCTGATGATCCCGATGACGCTCTTCGCGGGCCACCTTTCCGACCTGATCGGCCGCAAGCCGGTGATGCTGTTCGGCTGTATCGGGCTCTTCGCGCTCTCGATTCCCGCGCTTGTGCTCGTGCGCGCGGGCGCGCTGCTGCCGGTGTTTCTCGGGCTGCTGATACTCGGCGCGCTCCTTTCGACATTCACGGGCGTGATGCCTTCAGCGCTGCCCGCGCTCTTTCCGACGCGCATTCGTTTTGGCGCGCTCGCCATCGGCTTCAATGTGTCCGTGTCCCTGTTCGGCGGCACGACGCCGCTCGTCACGGCATGGCTCGTCGATGCAACGGGCAATCTGATGATGCCCGCGTATTACCTGATGGCGGCATCCGTGATCGGCGCGGTGTCCGTGCTCGCGTTGCGCGAGACGGCGCGCGAGCCGTTGCTCGGCTCGGGGCCGTGCGTCGCGACTAAAGCGGAAGCGCTCGCCCTCACGCGCAAGAAGCTGAAGGTCGTTCGGTCGGGCAAACGCGAGCGCGAGGTCGTGCCGCAAAAGAAGCGCGCATGAACGTCGCCGCATTCATGCTGCAAGCGCGTTCTTCAACGCTTCGAGAAACCTCACGTAAGCGGTCGCGCCCGGGTCCGCGTGCCCGATGCTGCGCTCCTGCACCCACGCGGCGCGGCCCTTTTTCGATTGCATCGTGGCGGTCGCGCTGACCTGCTCGCGGGCCTTCGCGATCATCGCGTCGAGCGCGTCCGTCGCGTTGCCTTGCGATGCGGCCAGCACATCGAGACTCGGCACGAGTGCATCGAGCACGGTCTTGTCGCCGACCTGACTCTTGCCGCGCTCGATGATGCGCGCCGCCACCGCCTGGCCGATTCCGAGCGCTTCGTCGCGCCCGATCGCGTCCTTGTCCTTCACCGTCTTCGCGGCAGCGAGCAGGCCACCGCCGACGAGCGCGGCGAACGTCGATGGATTCGCCGTCGAAAACGCCTTGGCGGCGGCAAGCATGACTTCGTTCAGTGTCGCCTCTTCGGGCAGCGCGCCCAGTGCCTTCACGACCGCCGCCGATCCCGACTGCACCGTGATCCCGAGATCGCCATCGCCGAGCGCGGCATCGAGATCGCGCAGTTCGTCGGCATGTGCGGGAAGCGCGTTCAGTGCGCGCGTGAGGATGTCCCGCAGTTCCTTGCTCGTTACGCTCATCGCAGCTCCTTTCAGGACTCGGTGCCGTCGCGGAAGAACGGCGAACGCGCGGGCGCTTCGAGCAGCGCTTCGAGTTCGTCGTCGAGCAGCATCACCGTGATCGATGCGCCCGCCATTTCGAGGCTCGTCACGTATTCGCCGACATACGAGCGCGCGATCTTGAGCCCTTCGTCGGCGATGAGCTTCGCGCAACGTCGATACAGCAGATAGAGTTCTTCGAGCGGCGTCGCGCCGAGGCCGTTGACGAGCAGCGCGACGCGCGAACCCTTCGGCGCGGCGAGATCATCGACGATCTGCCGGGTGATGCGCTCGGCGATGGCATCGGCGGATTCGAGCTTGCCGCGATGCGTGCCCGGCTCGCCGTGTATGCCGATCCCGATCTCCATTTCGCCTTCGGGCAACGTGAATGTGGGCTTGCCGGCGGCGGGCAGGATGGTGGGGGACAGGCCGACGCCCATCGTGCGGCAGTTCGCGTTGGCCTTGGCGCAGATGCGCGCGACATCATCGAGCGAATCGCCGCGTTCGGCCGCCGCGCCTGCGCATTTGAAGGCGAACACCATGCCCGCGACGCCGCGGCGGTCGTCTGCGCGGTCTTTCGGCGCGGAGGCGACATCGTCGGTCAGCACGACCGTTTTGATGTCGATGCCTTCGGCGTCCGCGAGGTCCGCTGCGAGGTCGAAGTTGAGCACGTCGCCGCCGTAGTTGCCATAGACATAGAGCACGCCGGCGCCGCCGTTGACCGCTTTCGTTGCTTCGAAGATCTGCTCCGATGATGGCGATGAGAATACGTTGCCGACCGCTACGCCGCCGCACAGGCCCTCGCCGACGTAACCGAGGAAGCCGGGCATGTGGCCCGAGCCACCGCCGGTGATGATGCCTACGCGGCCTGGTTTTGGAGCGTCGGCTCGGACCAGCGCGCGGTGGTCTTCAGTCGCCGGTTTGATCCATTTCGGATGGGCAAGTAGTAGTGATTCGATGATTTCATCGACGAAATTTTCGGGCTGGTTGATGATCTTTTTCATGGTTTTGTGGCTCCTTTGTCTCGTTGGTTCGTTTGCGCTTGCGCTTGCGCTTGCGCTTGCGTTTGCGTTTGCGTTTGCGTTTGCGTGGAATCCTGTTTTCTTGTCGGTCTATTAGCACTGCCCCTGTGCGGGGCGGCAGTCACTTTCTTTGCTGCTGCAAAGAAAGTAACCAAAGAAAGCAGCTCCACACGCCCGCGGTCACACGCAGTTTGGCCACGCTTGCCAGCCCATCGTGGGCTGCCTAAGTGTCGCCCTCAAAGGACTAACCGGGCTTGGATCGCGCACGGTCTGTCACCTCGCGTCGCATGGCGGAGCGGTTCAGCACCAAATGGCTCCAGCCCGCTTCGCGGCCGTTGGGTCAATCGGGTCCGCCCGAACTTTCTTTACTAACGCCTCCATCTCACTGCAAGTGCCGACCGATGTTGTCCCTTGCAGACCCAGCGGCAGCGCGTAGCGCTGTGCCGAAGCTATTTCGTGCTGAACCTGTGTCCTTAGAGCACTAGCTTGTCAGACCGTGCGCGATCCAAGCCCGGCGGGGCCTATGAGGGCACTCTTTACAGAGCCCACGATCGGCTGGCAAGCATGGCCAAACTGCGTGTGACCGCGGGCGTCTCGAGCTGCTTTCTTTGGTTACTTTCTTTGCAGCAGCAAAGAAAGTGACTGCCGCCCCGCATAGGGGCAACGCTAATAAACCAACAAGAAAACGGGATCCAGCGAAGCAAAAAAAAACATCAAACCTTCCTCCGCTGACTAAGCGCATCAAGCAACACAGCAGCAAAAATAACGCCGCCTTGAATGAACTGAGTCCAGAACGGATTCACGCCGAGCAACGAGAGGCCCACGTTGATGACGCCGATCAGCACCACCCCAATGAACGTCCCGACGATAGAACCGCGCCCGCCCGCAAGCGAGGTCCCCCCAATCACAATCGCCGCGATGACCTGCAACTCGAGCCCATTAGCCGCCGAAGGCAAAGCAGAATTCAGCCGCCCGGCAAGCACGATCCCGGCAATCGCCGCGGTCACGCCCGCAAGCATGTAAGTAAAAAACACGACACGCCTCACAGGAATCCCAGCAAGCCGCGCCGCTTCCTGATTGCCGCCGACGGCAAACACCTGATGCCCGAACGTCGTCTTGCGCAACAACACATGCCCGGCGACGAACACGACCAGCATCACGATCATCGGCATCGGCAAGCCCGCGACCGTCTTCGCACCGAACATCGTGAACGCGTTGGGAAAATCGAACTTCGTGCGGCCATCGGAAATGGCGAGCGTGAGGCCGCGCGCCATCGCCATCGCCGCCAGGGTGACGATGAAAGGCACGAGCCTGAGCCACGAAATCGCGAGCCCGTTCAGCGCGCCCGCGAACGCGCCCACCGCAAGCGCGACGCACAGCCCCGCAACGCCCAGGCCGACCGCGCCCGGGCTCGACCCCGCCATCACGGTTGCCGCCACCATGCCGCTCAACGCGACGAGCGAGCCGACCGACAAGTCGATGCCCGACGTGATGATGACGAACGTGCCGCCCACCGCCGCGATGCCCACCACCGACACCTGCACCATGATGTTCGTGAGCGTGCTCGTGGTGAGAAACTCCGGCGATGCGATCGACAACGCAATACAGATGATGACGAGCGCCGCGAACAAAGGCCCGATGCCGCTCCTCAATTGACGGATCACGCGGCGCGACAGCGCCTCCGTGTCCGAACGTTCGGCTGCCGTGGAGGTCATGCGCCTGCTCCTGTCGTTGCCCACTGAATGACCGTTTCCGAATCCGCCTTGTCGCGCGCGATCTCGGTCACGATGCTGCCGCGATACATCACCAGCACGCGATCCGACATGCCGAGCAACTCCGGCAGCTCCGAACTCACCATGACGACGGCCGCGCCCGCGCGCGCCATCGTCACCATGTGCGCGTAGATTTCGGACTTCGCGCCCACGTCGATGCCGCGCGTCGGTTCATCGAGCATGATGACGACGGGACTCGTCGCCGTCGCGCGGCCGAGAATCACCTTCTGCTGATTGCCGCCCGACAGCGTCCCCGTGATCTGCAGCACCGACGACGCACGCACGCCGAAGCGCGCGCTCGCATCCTGCGCGAGCTTGCGCTTCTTCGCGCGGCTCACGAAGCCGCCGCTCGCGAGCGCCTTCAGGCTCGACAACGCGACGTTTTCTTCGATGTTCGCTTCCAGCACGAGCCCTTCGAGCTTGCGATCCTCCGACGTATAGACGAGCCCGTGACGCACGCCTTGCGTCGGCGAATGATTGGTGATCTTCCTGCCCTTCACGAGAATCTCGCCATTCGTCACAGGCAACGCGCCGAAGATCGTCTTCAGCAATTCCGTGCGTCCCGCGCCCGCGATGCCCGCAATGCCGACGATCTCACCCGCGCGCACGGAAAAGCTCGCATTGCGCAGAAGCGGCGCGCTCGCGAGATGGCGCACTTCGAGCACGACAGGACCATATTCGCGCGGTTCCCACGGATAGAACGATTCGAGATTGCGCGCGACCATCGCCTGTACGAGATCCGCTTCGGTCCATTCGGACATCGGACGCGCGCCGACCGTTGCGCCATCGCGCATCACGACGGCGGAATCCGCAAGCTCGAACACTTCCTCGAGATGATGCGAGATGAAGATGATGCCCATGCCTTCCGCGCGCAGCCGCCGCACCACCGCATACAGGTTGGCGATGTCATGGCTTTGCAGCGCGGCGGTCGGTTCGTCCATTACGAGGATGCGCGCATCGCGCGCGATCGCCTTCGCGACCTCGACGAGTTGCCGCTTGTTCAAGGGCAGATCGCCGAGCCGCATCCACGGCGGCACGTTGTCCAGGCCGACGCGCGCCAACGCCTCGCGCGCCATCGTGTTGGCCTCGCGCATCCTCACGAAGCCGTTGCGCGAAGGCATGCGGCCGAGAAAGAGATTCTCCGCGACCGTCATGTCGTTGATGAGCGAAAGCTCCTGATAGATGACGGCCACGCCCGCATCGATCGCCGCATGGGTGCCGCGCGCGAGCGGCATGCCGTCGATGTCGATCGTGCCTTCGTCGGGTTCATACGCGCCCGACAGCACTTTCACGAGCGACGACTTGCCCGCGCCGTTCTCGCCGACGATCGCGAGCACATGTCCCGCGTGCAGATCGAGGCTCACGCCGCGCAGCGCTTTCACGCCGGGAAAGCTCTTGACGATGCCCTGCATGCGCAACAAGGGCATCGCTGCATTCGAAGCGGCGCTCGCTCGCGCCCGGGTTTCGACTCTCATGTCGTGCGTTCCGTGTGCGGGCCGCGCGTCGCTGAAACACGCGGCCCCCGGTTGCCCTTACTGCTTCACTTCCTCGGACCAGAGGCCGTACTTCTTTACTTCATCCGAGTCGATGTTCGACTTGTCGATGAGCATCGTCGGCCACGCATAGTTCGCGGGCACGTCCTTCTTCGCGTTGTAGTCGGCGATGAACTGCAGCGACTTCGCCGCCATCTGGATCGGGTTCTGCGAGATCGTCGCGTCCTGCTTGCCCGCGCGGATCGCGGAGAGCGCCTGCGCGGTGCCGTCGGCGCCGATCACGAGAATATGCGCCTTGTCGCCGAGCGGCTTGTAGCGGCCCGCGTTGTCGATGGCCTTCTCCGCGCCCACGGTGTTGTCGTCGTTCGCGCCGAAGACTGCATCGATCTGCGGGTATTTCTGGAGGATGCTGGTCATCGCGTTGAGCGACTTCTCCTGATCGAAGGCACCTTCCTGACGCGCAACCACCTTGATGTTCGGGTACTTCGCGATCTCCTCGCTGAAGCCCTTCTCGCGATCCGTTGCGGCGGTGGTGCCGACGAGACCGATCAGATCGACGACGTTGCCCTTCTCTTCGCCGTAGCGCTTCTTCAACTGCTCGGCGATCCACTTCGCCCCCGTCTGCCCGAGCGCGACGTTATCCGACGCAACGAACGACGTGACCTTGCCGCCATCCGAGCCGCGATCCAGCGTGAAGACCGGGATGTTCATCGAGTTGGCTTTTTCGACCGCGGGAATGATCGCCTTCGAATCGATCGGGTTGAGCACGAGCGCGGTCACGCCCTGGCTCAGCAGATTGATCGCATCGTTGACCTGCTGTTGCGCGTCGCCGTTCGCATTGGTCTGCACGAGATCGAAGCCCTGATCCTTCGCGCCGCGCTCGACGCCCGCCTTCAGTCCGACGAAGAACGCGTTGTTCAATGTCGCGATCGAGAAGCCGATCTTGGGCTTGCCGCCGGCGGCGGTTGCGGCCGGCGCGCTCGCCGGGGCGCTGGCGGGCGCGCTCGCGCTCGCCGCCGAACTCGTGCTGCTCGTCGATGACGTGTTGTCGCTCTTCGAGCATCCGCTCAACGCGGCCGCCGCGCACAACAATACGGCGCCGCCGGACTTTCCGAACGTTCCCCAACTGTCGAATCTTGCCGAACTCCATGCCATGGCTGTCTCCGTTGTACGAGTTGTTCAATGCGAGTTTCGTTGCGATGAGGCTTCGCTTCCCGTCACGCGTTTCAGCGATCCTCCGTGTTGCGCCTGCCGTAAGTCTTGAACTTCTCCAGCACTTCATCCATCTGTTCGTCGGAAAGCAGGGGCGGCGGGCCGATCTGCAACGCCAGCAGATATTGCTTCGACAGCACCTCCACTTCATGCGCGAGCCACACGGCGCGCGCGAGGTCCGCACCGAGCGCGATCACGCCATGATGCGCGAGCAGGCACGCGCGGCGATCGGCGAGCGCGGCGAGCACATGGTCGGACAACTGCTGGCTGCCGAAGACGGCGTAAGGCGCGCAGCGTATCGATTTGCCGCCCGCTGCCGCGACCATGTAATGCAGCGCGGGAATATCGCGCCCATGAATGGCGAGCGCGGTGGCCGCGATCGAATGCGTATGCACGACTGCGTCGATATCGTCACGCGCACGCAGGATGTCGCGATGAATGCGCCATTCCGACGAGGGCCGTTCAATGCGCAGAAGCTCGGCATCGTCGGCGATATCGAGCGGCAGCCACACGATGTCCTTCTCGTCGAGTTCGCGCGCGCTCACGCCGCTCGGCGTGATCAGCAAGCCCGCGCGATATCGCGCGCTCACATTGCCGGACGTGCCCTGATTGATGCCGAGCCGCTCCATCTCGAGCGCCGTCCCGACGATCGCGCGGCGCAGCGCGCTTTCATCGGCCGCGCTCATGCGGCGTTCCCCTCTGCGGCGAACAGCGTTTTCAGCGAGCGCTCGAACGGCGCACGCACGATGCCGCGCTCCGTGACGAAGCCGCTGACGAGCGCATGCGGTGTGACATCGAACGCGGGGTTGCGCGCTTTCATCGCATCGGGCGCGATGCGTCGTCCGGCGAGGTGCGTGACCTCCTCGGCATCGCGCTCCTCGATTTCGATGCCTGATCCGCTCGGCGTGCGCAGATCGAGCGTCGATGAAGGACAGGCGACATAGAACGGAATGCCGTAATACTGCGCGGCGATGGCGAGCCCCAATGTGCCGATCTTGTTGGCGAAGTCGCCGTTCGCGGCGACACGGTCCGTCCCGACGATGACGACATCGACGAGTCCTTGCGACATGACCGACGCGGCGGCGCTGTCCATGATGAGCGTGACATCGACGCCCGCCTGCTGCAATTCGAACGCCGTGAGACGCGCGCCCTGCAGAAGCGGACGCGTTTCATCGGCATAGACCTTGAACGCGATGCCCGCGCGATGCGCCGCGTAGATCGGCGCGGTGGCGGTGCCGATGCCGCTCGTCGCGAGCGCGCCCGCATTGCAGTGTGTGAGCACGCCGCATCCTTCGCGGATAAGCGGCATGCCATGCTCGCCGATGCCTTCGCACAACGCCTGATCTTCTTCGTGTATGCGCTTGGCTTCCGCGACGAGCGCTTCGTAGAGCGTCGCGGCATCGCTCGCATCGACATCGCGTGCATGACGCAGCATGCGCCGCACGGCCCAGCTCAGATTGACCGCCGTGGGCCGCGCCGTTTCGAGCCAGTTCGCATGACGTTCCAGCTCCGTTCTGAACTGCGCGACGGGCAGCGCGGTCGATCCGCGCATCGCGATGCAAAGCCCATAAGCGGCCGCAACGCCGATCGCCGGCGCGCCGCGCACACGCAACTCGCGAATGGCGCGCCACACCGCTTTCACATCGGCGATGTTCTCCACCACGATCTCATGCGGCAAACGCGTCTGATCGAGCAGCAGCAGATCGCCGTCGCGCCATTCGATCGTGGGTGGAAGCGTGGTGAACAAGGGCTGCGAAGCCATGAGATCTCCTGTCACATCGTCGCGGTATCGCGCTGAATGTCGCGCGCGAGCGCCGCCACTTGTTCGATATCGCCGAGCGTGGCGCGCTCGACGAGTAACGCTTCCGCGCAACGCAGGCAGCGCACTTCGATATTCGCCCGCGCTTGCGCATCCGGAATGCGCGTGACTTCCGCGACCTTCGCCATGCCGACGATGCGGCGAATCATCTTGCAGCCCGCGAAGCCGAGCGTATCGGCCAGCAGCCGCCGCATGAAGTGCGTGCGGTACGCCGTGAGCGCGCGGCTCTCCGCGTCCCCGCCGATGAAACGCCGCTTGCTGCGGCTTTCGTGATCGCGCCACAGTTCGACGAATTGCGCGCTGAAACCGCTCCAGATGCGCATCATCTGTTCGAGCAGCCACTCCTGATACGCGACGGGATCGCGCCCGTCGATGCGCCCATGCCAGTCGCGCGAGAAATACGCGAGCAACAGATTCGCGATCACCGCGCCGACATCGAAGCCCATCGGTCCATAGAACGCGAACTCGGGATCGATCACGAAGGTGTCTTCTTCGTTGACCATGATCGAACCGGTATGCAGGTCGCCGTGCAGCAAGGTCTCGGCGTGATTCATGAACGCCCACTTCATGTCGGCCGCCGCGATGCGCAATGGCGCATGCGTTCTCAGCCTTTCGATCGCAGCTTTGGGCAGCGCGGGACTATAGACGTTCGACGGATGATCTTCGAACGGAAACGTGAACACGAGATCTTCGGTGATCTTGCACAACTCCGCATTGACCGCGGCGCTCGCGGCCTGCTTCTTGATGTCGGGCGCGAGAAAGAGATCGGAGCCGTAGAAGAGCGTGTGCGCGAGATAGGTCGAGAGATGATCCGCGAGACGCGGATACATCGCGCCATCCATCAGCCCTTGCCGCAGGATGCGATGCGAGGCGAGGTGTTGCATGACCACGAGAAAGCGCTTGCTGTCCGCGTGATACACCTTCGGCACATGACGCGGACATAGCGCGCCGAAGCGCCGCAACGCAGCGACTTCGTGCTCCATGCGCTGACACGAAAGCGGCCACGTCTTGCCGACGAGCCGCAAAAACGGCGGCGCCTGCTTGACGACGACGCTGCGCCCCGGCGCTTTCGCGTTCGTCACGAAGTACACGTAGTTCAGATTGCCGTCCCCTACTTCGACGACTTCGAGATCGTCGGGGTCGCCCAGCAGCGCGCGCACGTCGGGCACGCCGCCGAGATAGGCGGCGAGTTCCTGCGCGGTGAAAGCTTCAAACTCCATCGGTGTCTCCTCCGATGTTGCCCGGGCGCGTGCATCTTGCTCAGCGACGCTTGCGCACCAGATCGAACTTGAAGATGCTCGTGTTGTAGTAGTCGTTGCTATAGCAAAGCGGCTCGCCGCTCTGATCGAAATCCACTTCGTCCAGCAGCAGAAAAAGGCCGAAGCCATCGCCCAGTTCCGGCAGATCGCGCGGCGTGAGAATGGTCGGCTGTATCGACGTATGCGTATGCGACAGCCGCCGCCCCGTGCGCGCGAACATACCGAAGAGCGATTCGCCCAGCTCACCCTCGGCGGCATCGAACACGTGCTTCGGAATCGTGTCGATGCAATACGCGGCGATCGCGTCATCCGCGCGCCGCACGCGCTCGATTCTCACGCACGGGTCGCCGTACTTGATGGCGAGCTTTTCCGCGAGACTCTCCGAAGCCGCGACAGTATCCATCTGGATGCGGCTCGTCGATGGCACCGCGCCCACACTGCGAATCATGTCGGTCACCGACATCAGATCATCGAGGCCGCCGTGCAGCTTCAGCGAAATTTGTCTGATGAAGGTGCCCTTGCCTTGCTGACGCGACAACAAGCCATGCGAGATCATCTGCGCCACGGCTTCGCGCAGGCTGGAGCGGCCGACGCCGAGCAGCTCGCAAAGCTCTATCTCAGTGGGAATCTGATCGCCGGGCTTGAGCTTGCGCTCGCGGATCATGGTGAGGAGCGACTCCTGGATCTTGTCGCTCATCGATCGCTCGACGCTCAGGCGCATGAAGGTCTCTCGGATGACAGTCCATGAAATATACATCAGACGTCTGATGTTTCTCTAAGGACTTTCCCGAAGCGCTTAATGCCTTAAACGCACGATTTTCATGACGCAGGTGCAGCACGAACAAGCCCGTCACGCGCAGCGCGACGGGCATCGCAGTGCACGAATTTTCGCGCTACGCCGGCGTGGCAATGCGGATGAACGGCGTGATGTTTTTCATCGCGCGCTCGACGTAGGCTTCCTTCTCGCCGACGGGCGCGACGTAATGCATCGCGCTGCGTGCCGCTTCGATGCCTTCGAGCCGAGCGATCATCCAGGCCGCGAGATATTGCGATGCGAGGCATCCGCCGGCCGTGGCGACGTTGCCGTTCGCGACGAACGGTTGATCGAGCGTGCGCACGCCCGCTTCCTCGACCCACGGCTTCGTCGTCACATCCGTGCAGGCGGGAACGTCCTGAAGCAGGCCGAGCTTCGCGAGAATGAGCGTGCCCGAGCATTGCGCGGCCAGCAACTGGCGTGCGGGATCGAGTTTGATGCGCGCCATCAGCGACGCATCGGCGACGACCTGGCGAGTCAGCCTGCCGCTGCCGACGATCACGGCGTCGGCATTCGCGGCTTCTTCGAGCGTGGCTTGCGCCTTCAGCACGACGCCGTTCATCGAACGCACTTCTTCGGATGGACACGCAATCGACACGGTCCAGTCCGGCTTTTTCACGCGATTGAGAATGCCGAGCGCGATCAGCGAATCCAGTTCGTTGAAGCCCTCGAAAGTGAGAATGGCAATGTGCATGATGTGCTCCTTTCAGCGCATGTGTGGCATGTGCGCATGCTACGGTCGAAAATGAATACAATCAAAAAATTGTCATGAATACATCCGCTTAGGCCGCTCATGCCGAAACCGCCGCGCTACAAGCAAATCGTCGACAGATTCGTTGAGGACATTCGTTCCGGTCGCCTCAAGGCCGGCACACGTCTGCCGACGCATCGTGAACTCGCCGCGCGCGAAGGACTCGGCATCGTGACCGCGACGCGCGTCTATGCAGAGTTGAACGCGATGGGTCTCGTGAGCGGCGAAACGGGACGCGGCACCTTCGTGAAGGAAACGACGCTCGCGCGTGAACTCGGCATCGATCAGGTGGCCATCGCCGCGGACATGGTCGATCTCAACTTCAACTATCCCGCGCTGGCGAGTCAGGCGGAGTTGCTGCGCAATGCGTTGCGGCAGTTGTCATCGGCGGGCGATCTGGAAGCGTTGCTGCGCTATCAGCCGCATGGCGGACGCGCGCGCGACCGGGCGGCGGTCTCGCGTCATCTCCTGCGCGGCGGCCTGGATGCGAGCGCGGATCGCGTGATGCTCGTCGATGGTGCGCAGCACGGCCTCGCCACGACCGTGATGGCGATGCTGAAACCCGGCGACGTGGTCGCCGTCGACACGCTGACCTATCCCGGATTCAAGTTGCTGGCCGAAGCGCATCGGCTCGAACTCGCCCCGCTGCCGGCGTCGGGCGCGGGCCCCGATCCGGACGCGCTCGATGCGCTATGCAAGCGGCGACGCGTGCGCGCCATCTACACGATGCCGACGCTGCACAATCCGCTCGGCTGGGTGATGACGGCGACGCGGCGCAGGCAACTCGTATCGATTGCGCGCAAGCATGGCTTCGTCATCATCGAAGATGCGGCTTACGCCTTTCTCGCCAGCGATGCCCCGCCGCCGCTCGCCGCGCTCGCGCCCGAACTCACGGTGTACGTGTCGGGATTTTCGAAGAACGTGGCGACGGGCTTGCGTGTCGGCTACGTCGTCGCACCGCCCGAATGGGTGCCGAAGATCGAACGCGCGATCAGAGTGACGACCTGGAATACGCCCGGGGTGATGACGGCCATCGCGTGCGGCTGGCTCGAGGACGGCACGGTGGACAGGCTCGAAGCGGACAAGCGCGCGGATGCTTCGATGCGTCAGGCGATCGCGTCGAGCGCCTTGGGACGATTGAAGCGGGTCGCGCATCCTGCTTCGTATTTCGTATGGCTGCCGATGCCTGGGGACGTGCGCGCGGACGGTGTCGCGGCGGCGCTGATTAAAGAGCGGATCTCGGTGTCGCTGGCCGGGCCGTTTTGCACCGCGGCGCAGGTGCCGCATGCGTTGCGGCTCGCGCTGGGATCGGTGGATGCGGGGACGTTGAGGGAAGCGTTGGGAAGGGTCCGGGAGATCGTCGAATCGCAGGTCGATATTTAGCCCGCGATCCGAATAACCTAGCACCACGGTTGTTTTTTCCGGCGTAGTCACGCCGCGCTTTGCAGCATATCGAGAAAGGCGCGCACTTTCGCGCTCAGCAATCGCCGCGAACTATAGAGCGCCCAGATTTCGACGGCCGGTCCCGCATCGAGTCCGAGCCTCGCGAGCCGTCCAGCGGCAATCTCGGGTTCGACCAGCAAGCCCGGCAATAACGCCACGCCCGCGCCTTCGAGCACGGCCTCGCGCGCCATCAGCAACGACGACAGGCGCAAAACCGGCTCGGGCGTGATCGTGCGCTCGCGGCCGTCGCCGCCTTGAATTCGCCAGGCCGTGCCGCCCGCGCGCGCGAGCACGACGGCAGGCAAGGAAGATGCGCCTTCGTCGATCGTGAAGCCGCGCGCCGCGACCAGCACGCGCCGGTCGATCGCAATGCGGCGTCCCACGAGCAATTCGTCGGCGTCGGGATCGATGCGGATGACGAGGTCGTATCCGTCCTGCACGGGGTCCGCGACACGATCCTCCGCGACGATCTCCAGCTCGACCTGCGGATACGCCGACGCAAAACGCGACGCGAGGCGCGGCAGCACGACATGCGCAAACACGATCGGCGCGCTCACGCGCAGGCGTCCGCTCGGCACGGGCGCGCGCGAGCGAATCGTTGCGCCCGCGTCGTCGATTTCGGCGAGCAGGCCGCGCGTGCGTTCGTGCAGGACACGGCCTTCCTCGGTCAGCCGCAGCGTGCGCGCGCCGCGCTCGATGAGCCGCACACCGAGACTGTGCTCCAGGTCCGCGACGCGCCGCGAGAGCGTGGCTTTCGGGCGGCCCGTGCGACGTGCGGCGGGTCCGAAGCCACCGTGTAACGCGACGGTGTTGAAATCGGCGAGTGCGGTCAGGTCCATGATCGTTCCATCGTTGAGACGAGCTGTCCCGAAGCAGGGTCTATCGGCTCGAAACCGGAACAATTATCGTAGGCGCTGTGTTCAACGGATCCAAGGAGATCGACATGACTATTCTCGTGACGGGCAGCACCGGCGTGATCGGCACACAGGTTCTCGACCATCTGAAGGACGGTGGCGCGAACGTGCGCGCGCTGACGCGCTCGCCGGAGCGCGCGAGTTTTCCGGCGGGCGTGACGGCGGTGAAGGGCGACCTGACTGAAATCGGCGCGCTGCGCGAGACGATGAAAGACATCGACACGCTCTTTCTTCTCGCGCCGAACGCCCCGGACGAACTGACGCAGGCCCTGCAGGCAATGAGCATCGCGCGCGAGGCGGGCGTGAAGGGCATCGTGTATCTGTCGGTGTTCAAGGGCGATGCCTACACGGACGTGCCCCATTTCACCAGCAAGCACACGGTCGAGCGCATGATCGAACACTGCGATCTCCCCGCGACGATCCTGCGCCCAGCCTACTTCATGCAGAACGACATCCGCCTGAAGGATGCACTGCTGCATCACGGCGTATATGGCATGCCGATCGGCGCCAAAGGCATTTCGATGGTGGATGTCCGCGATATCGGCGATGCCGCCGCGCGCGAACTGTTGCGCCGCGAACGCAGCGACGCGCCCTTGCCGCGCGAAGCCTATGAACTCGTCGGCCCCGATGCGCTGACGGGCGACAGCATCACAGCGATCTGGCGCGATGCGCTGCAACGCGAGATCCGCTACGGCGGCGACGATCTGGACGCGCTCGAAACCCGCATGAAAGGCGCGGGCCCGGATTGGCTCGCCTACGACATGCGTCTCATGATGCAGCGCTATCAACAGGATGGCGCGGTGGCCTCGGCACAGGAAGTCGGGCGCCTTACTTCGCTGCTCGGCCGTCCGCCGCGTGACTATCGCGATTTCGCCGCCGAAGCCGCACGCGAATGGGCCACGCAATAAAGCGAAGTGAAAACGCCGGGCTCGGCAGAAAGACGCCCGGCCCGCGACGCAGAATTCACCGCAAACGTTTGCCCGATATTTATGTTCCAATTGACGAAATTATCCGTCTTGCAAACTACGATGCCTCCGCGATTCACGATCGCGATCCATCGATTGGACATGGCCCATGCGGACTCAATACGAGGCGTCGAGCCCGGAAAGCAATATCAAGGCGAAACATGAGCAACTGGCGCATTTCCAGCGATGGTTCGCCACGTTCGCGAGCCTCGCCCATTCGCGGCTTCCCTTGTCCGCTTATCTGCAAAAAGTCACCGACACGCTGAGAGAAGTCGCGGGCGTCGCGTCCGCCGTGGTGGAATGGATCGAAGGCGACTCGCTCATCTATCGCGCGGTGAGCGGCGCGGCGGCGGCGCACATCGGCGTGCGGCTGCCTACTGCCGGCAGCCTGTCGGGCCTGTGCATCACGCGCCAGCAGGCGCTCATCTGCCGCGATTCGGCGACGGACCATCGGGTCGATCGCGCCGCATGCGAGGCGGTCGGCGCCGTGTCGATGGTGGTCGCGCCCGTCGTCTACGAAGGCCGCTCGGTTGCGGTGCTGAAGCTCATCTCCGGCGAGGCCGATCATTTCGGGCCACCCGATATCAGCATTCTCGACGCGTTTTGCGCGTGCATCGCGGAGACCATCGCGCGCGAGGAAATCGCGCAGGAAAACCGCAAGCTCGTGAAGGAAAACGCCAGCGTGACCGCGGATCTTTCAGTCGAGTCGTCGCTGCGCATCGAATTCGAAAAGAAGCTCGCCGACGCCATGCGCCGACGCCAGACCGTGCTCGACAACGCGCATGTCGCGTTCGTGTCGATGGACGAGGCCGGCATGGTCGTCGACTGGAACGAGGCCGCTACGCTCCTCTTCGGCTGGAAGCAGCAGGAAGTGACGGGCCGCGAGCTTGCCTCGCACATCGTGCCCGAGCGCTTTCGCGACGCGCATCGCGCCGGACTCACGCGCTATCTCGCGACGGGCGAGGCGCGCATGATCAACCGGCGCTTCGAGCTGCCCGCGCTGCGCCGCGACGGCAGCGAGTTCGCCGCCGAGCTGACGATCAGCGAAGTCTGGTACGAAGGCCAGCGCCAGTTCGCGTGCTTCGTGCACGACATCACCGACCGGCACGTCGCGACCGAGGCGAACGAACGTCTGCGCCTGCTCATCGACTCGGTGAGCGACTATGCGATCTGCATGCTCGACCAGAACGGCCATGTGCGCTCGTGGAACGACGGCGCGCGTGCGATCTACGGCTTCTCGGCGGCCGAAGCGATCGGCCGGCATTTCGCGCTCTTCTACACATCCGACGAACACGGGCGCGACCGTCCCGGCGACGACCTCGCGCTCGCCGCGAAGCGCGGCCGCATCGAGCACGAAGACTGGCACGTGCGCAAGGACGGCTCCGAGTTCTGGGCGCACGTCATGCTGAGCGCGCTGCCCGGCAACAGCGACGGCGAGCAGAGCTTCGTCAAGATCACGCGCGACATGACCGCGCGGCGGCGTCTCGAGGAACTGGAAGCATCGAGCCGGCGCATGAACGAGTTTCTCGCGTTGCTCGGTCACGAGCTGCGCAATCCGCTCGCGCCGATCCGCAACGCGGTGAGCATCCTCAAGCTCAAGGCGTCCGACGATGCCGAGGTGGTCCGCAGCCGCCAGATCGTCGATCGTCAGCTCGCGCATCTGACTCGGCTCGTCGACGATCTGCTCGAAGCCGGGCGCGTCAGCTCGGGCAAGATCCGCCTGACGACGGCGACCGTCGATATCGCCGATGTCGTGCATCTGAGTGTCGAGGCCAGCCAGCCGCTGTGCGACGAGCGCGGGCAACGCATCGACGTGAAGGACAGCGGTCAGCCCCTTTTCGTGAACGGCGATGCGACGCGGCTCGTGCAGGCGCTCAACAATCTGCTCAACAATGCGTCGAAGTTCAGCCCGCCCGGCTCGACGATCACGCTCGAAGTCGGCCCGCGCGGCGGCTCGGTGCTGGTGCGCGTGACCGACGAGGGCCGCGGCATTTCTTCCGAGGCGCTCGGCACCGTGTTCGATCTTTTCGTGCAGGAGCATCCGCCGGGCGCGCATCCGGACGAAGGCGGTCTCGGCATCGGCCTGACGCTCGTGCGCGCGATAGCGGAACTGCACGGCGGGCATGTCGAGGCGAAGAGCGGCGGCGCGGGACGAGGCAGCGCGTTCTCGCTCTGGCTGCCGCTCGCCGAGGCGCCGGCGAGCGGCGCACCGGCAGGCGGGACGCCGCTCGCCGTGACGAGCCGTCAGCTCGACGTGCTCGTCGTCGATGACAACCGCGATTCCGCCGACAGCATGACGCTGCTCGTCGAGCTGCTCGGCCACAACGCGCGCGCCGCCTACGACGGTCCGGGCGCGCTCGATTTGTTCGAAGCGCTTCGGCCGCAGGTCGTGCTGCTCGATCTGTCGATGCCCGGCATGACGGGCTTCGACGTGATCCGCCGCATGCGTCAGGACGGCGACAAGCCCGGCGGCACACGCGCGATCGTCGCCGCGATGACGGGCCTCGGCTCGGACGAAGACATGGCGCGCACGCGCGCCGCCGGTTTCGATGCGCACCTCGTCAAGCCGGTCGATCTTCCGGAACTGGAGCGCGTGCTGGCGCTGGCGGCGCGCGTCTGACGATTTCCGGCGCGCCGGGAACGGCACGCACGCGCGCGGGCGTTTTCGCGAGGCGATACGGCACTTTCCGCACCGGCCAGAACGCGCCGTTAGCATCGGCGTCGCGCAAATCGTCGAACTCACCGGGCAGTTGCGTGGCAGGGCCGGTGCGCGGCAGCGTCCGGGCGCGAAGGTCGCGCTCGCGGAGAACAACGGCGGTCAGCTTGCGGGCGATTCGGCCGTCGCGCTGGTCACGATTCTCTCGACGTAAGCTCGGTGCATTCCACCGTCACATTGCCCCGCTCCTCGAAGCGCGCGAGCACCGGCGCTTCGGCCAGCGCGTCGGTGACGAGCGTCCAGTTGCGCTCGAGCGGCGTCCAGTGCTGCTGGCTCGCGCGCTCGAGCTTGTTCGACGTGACCAGCACGAACACGCCCGCCGCCTGCGCGATGATGCATTCCTTCAGAAACGCCTGCTCCGCCGTCGCTTCGCACAGTCCGCGTCCGGCGACGACACCGTCCGCGCCGAGAAACGCCTTGTCGAACGTGACGCGCGTGAGCGCCACCTGCGCGATGGGCCCGAGCGTGCTCATGCTCGATGGCCGCACGTCGCCGCCGATCAGCGTCACGCGCACGTCCGCCGACGCGAGCACATTGACCGCGAGCAGATTGTTGGTCACGACGTGCACTTCCGAACGGCCGGCGAGCCAGCGCGCGAGCGCCGCCGTGGTCGTGCCGCCATCGAGGAAGATGGTGTCGCCGTCCTGCACGTGACGCGCGGCCGCGCGCGCGATCGCCTCCTTTTGCTCGCGAAAACTTTCGCGGCGCGTATCGAGCGATTCTTCCGGCTCGTGCATGCCCACCGATGCCGCGCCGCCGTACGTGCGCACGATGCGCCGCTCCTCGGCGAGCGCGCGCAGGTCGCGGCGCACCGTCGCTTCCGACATGCCGAAGTGCTCGCACAGCGCGGCGACATCGTTCATGCCGGAAAGCACGGCCTTGAGCATGGCTTCGCGGCGTTTTTCGACTTTCATCCTGTTCCCTGAGTTCTTTGCGGTTCTGACGGCGACGCACAGTGTAGCGAACCGGCCGGGTCCGTCGAATGCTGGCGGTTCATTCTGAACGTATCGCAAGCAATTTGATCGATTCGATCAGAGTAAACCCGCACGACGACGGATTTGCGCGAAATACGCCGAAGGACTACACTCCCATACGCTCGATTCGATCACTTTATGATCGAATCGCGCAAAAACCACTCTGGAGACTTGCATGGCTCAGATTCATATCAAGCGCGCCGTCGAGCGCGTGCCTGGCGGCATGATGATCGTCCCGCTTCTGATCGGCTCGCTGATCGCGACCTTCGCGCCGAACATGCCGAAGTTCTTCGGTTCGTTCACGAACGCGCTCTTCACCGGAGCGTTGCCGATTCTCGCGGTGTTCTATGTGTGCATGGGCGCGAGCATCAACGTGAAGGCGACGCCCTATCTCCTGAAAAAAGGCGGCGCACTGTTCGCGACGAAGGTCGGCACCGCGGTCGTCGCGGGCGTCGTGCTCGGGCACTTCCTCGGCGAGCAGCCGATCACGTCGGGCGTGTTCGCGGGCATCTCGACACTCGCTGTCGTCGCCGCGATGAACGACACGAACGGCGGCCTGTACATGGCGCTGATGGGGCAGTACGGCCGTTCCGAAGATGTGGGCGCCTACACGATCATGTCGCTCGAATCCGGCCCGTTCCTGACGATGGTCACGCTCGGCGTCGCGGGTCTCTCGGCGTTTCCGTGGCCGACGCTCGTCGGCAGCATCCTGCCGCTCGTGGTCGGCATGCTGCTCGGCAATCTCGATCGCGAGATGCGCGACTTCCTCGGCCGCGCCGTGCCGGTGATGATTCCGTTCTTCGCGCTGGCGCTCGGTGCGAGCCTCGATCTGCACAAGGTCTGGCAGGCGGGCCTGCTCGGCATCGGCCTGGGCTTCGCGGTCGTCGTCGTGACGGGCATTCCGCTTTATTTCGCGGATCGTCTGACGGGCGGCACGGGTGTCGCGGGCGCGGCGGCGGCGAATACCGCGGGTAACGCGGCCGCCGTTCCGGCGCTGATCGCGGCGGCCAATCCCGTCTATAACGAAGCGGCCAAATCCGCAACGCTGCTCGTCGCGGCGTGCGTCGTCGTGACGGCAATCGTGTCGCCGATATTGACCGCGTCGATTGCGAAACGCGTGAACGCGCAAAACGATGCGCGCTTGGCATCGAAGACACGCGAGGCCACGCAATGAAGAGCTTGTTGATCGTCGCCGACGATCTGTCCGGCGCCGCCGATTGCGCGATCGCGTTCGCGGCGGCCGGACTGAAAACCGTCGTCTCGCTCGATGAGAACGCATCACACGCGAACGCAAGAGTCATCGCGGCGGACACCGACACGCGCCGCCTCGCGCCCGCCGACGCCGCGAAGCGCACGGCGAGCACCTGGCAGACGCTGCGCGCGCCGGGCCGGCGTCTCTACAAGAAGATCGATTCGACCTTGCGCGGCAACTGGAGCGCGGAAGTCGCGGCGCTGACGCGGCTCGCCGGACCGGCGATCGTCACGCCCGCGTTCCCGGCGACGGGCCGAACCGTGCGCGATGGCCGTGTGTTCGTGCGCGGCGTGCCGCTCGAAGACACCGAAACGTGGCAGCTCGAACACGCCGGGCAAAACGCGGGGTTGCGCGCGATGCTCGACATGGTCGGCCTGCGCGTCGCGCACGTTTCGCTCGATGCGTTCCGGGCCGCGCCGCACGACGTCGCCGCGATGATCGCATCGGCGGCCGCGTCGGCGGATGGCATCGACGCCATCATCGTCGATGCCGAAACCAGCGGCGATCTGGCCGCGCTTGCCCGCGTGACCGCATCGGTCGATGCGCCGTTTTTCTGGGTCGGTTCCGGCGGACTCGCGCGCGAACTGGCCGCCCTGCCCGATCTCTTCGATGCCGATGCGTCCTCGCACCCGGCAAGCTCGATCGATCCGACGCAAGGCCCGATCCTCGCGCTCGTCGGCAGCCTCTCCGCGATTTCCGAGCGTCAATGCGCGATGCTGTGCGCCGAAGCCGGCGTGCGCGAAATGATCGTGCCGCCCGCCGTGCTACGCGATGGCGCGCAACACCCGCAATGGCAGGCGTGGCATGAACGAATCGGCGATTCGGTGCGCGGCAGGGAAGACGCGATCGTGCGCATCGGCCGCGACGACGCGTTCGATCCCGCCGAAGGCGCGCTGCTGTCGAACGCGCTCGCGGCGCTCGTCGCGCCTCAATTCGACGCGCTCGGCGGACTGATCGCGACCGGCGGCGAAACCGCGCGCGCGATCCTTTCCGCCGCGAGCGTCGGCAGCCTCGAACTCGTGCACGAAATAGAAGCGGGTGTCGCGCTCGGACGGCCAGCGGGCGGCACAGGCCCTTCCATCGTCACGAAAGCGGGCGCGTTCGGCAGCGAGCACGCGCTGCTCGGCGCCTACCTGCATTTGCGCGGCGCGGATATTCCCGTCGCGCGTTAAGACACGACATCACCAGACGAAAGATCATGACCAACACACTCCCCGTAATCGGCATCACGATGGGCGACGCGAGCGGCGTAGGCCCGGAAGTCGTCGTCAAGAGCCTCGCGCACGACGCCGTCCATCGGCAGTGCCGTCCGCTCGTGATCGGCGATGCGCGCCGTCTCGAGCGTGCGAACGAAATCGTCGGCGGCAAGGCGACCGTGCGACGCATCAAGGATGCGACCGAAGCGCGCTACGAGCCGGGCGTGATCGATTGCATCGATCTCGGCCTGATTCCCGACGACCTGCCCTTCGGCGAGCTTTCCGCCGTCGCGGGCGATGCGGCGTATCAGTACATTGCGCGCGCCGTCGAACTGGCGCAGGCGAACCAGATCGACGCGATCTGCACCGCGCCGCTCAACAAGGAAGCGCTGCACGCGGGCGGCCACAAGTTTCCCGGTCACACGGAGATGCTCGCGCATCTGACGGGCGTCGATGAAGTGTCGATGATGCTCGTCGCGCCGCAACTGCGCGTGATCCACGTGACGACGCATATCGGCATCATCGACGCGATCCGCAAGATCGAGCCGGGCCTCGTGCAGCGCACGATCGAGCGCGGCAACGCGACGCTCGTGAAAGCGGGCATCGAGAAGCCGCGCATCGGGGTGTGCGGGATCAATCCGCATGCGGGCGAGAACGGGCTGTTCGGCTATGGCGAGGAAGAGGAAAAGATCATCCCCGCCGTGAAGGTCCTGCAGGAACGCGGTCTCGATGTGACCGGCCCGCTGCCTGCCGATACGCTCTTCTACCGCGCGGGGCGCGGCGACTTCGATCTCGTAGTCGCGATGTATCACGATCAGGGGCACGGTCCGGTGAAGGTGCTCGGTCTCGAAGCGGGCGTGAACGTGACGGTGGGGCTCGATGTGATTCGCACGTCGGTGGATCACGGCACGGCGTTCGATATCGCGGGCAAGGGCATCGCCGATGAAGGCAGCATGCTCGAAGCGCTGCGTCAGGGCGCGGAGCTGGCGACGCGGCGTCACTGAACGCAGTTGGCGCGATAATGGGTGCTTCACACGAAGCACGCGCGCCGACCGATCATGACCTCTTCCTTCGATACGCTGCACGACATATGGCGCATCGCCGGCTTGCCCGGCGATGCGCTTTCTTTCATCGACCTTCCGGGTCGCGATCCGGTTTTTCCATCGAGCTTCGCCGTCGGCACGGCGGCGCAGGCGAGCATCGGCGCGGCCGCGCTCGCGGCGTGCGAGCTTGGTGCGCTGCGTGGCGGCGCTCGGCAGCGCGTGTCGGTCGACATGACGCATGCGGCGGTCGAATGCACCGGCGCGTTCATGGTCGATGGCAAGGAGCCGGAAACGTGGGGACGCTTTTCCGGGCTCTATCGCTGCGCCGATGGCTACGTCCGCATTCACGCGAACTTCGAACATCATCAGGATGGCGCGCTGCGGCTGCTCGGGCTCGATCCGAAAACGGCGACGCGCGAAGACGCCGAGCGCGCGTTGCTCGCGTGGCGCGGCTGCGATTTCGAGAACGCGGCGGCGGAGCGTGGGCTCGTCGTCACGATGCTGCGCACCTTCGATGCGTGGGACGCGACGCCGCAGGCGCAAGCCGTCGCCGCGCAGCCATTGATGACGATCACGCGCATCGGCGATGCGGCGCCTCTCGCGTTGCCGCCCTTGTCCGCCGATGCGCGTCCGCTCGACGGCCTGCGTGTGCTCGATTTCACGCGCATTCTCGCGGGGCCGGTCGGCGGGCGCGCGCTGGCTGCATTCGGCGCGGACGTGATGCTCGTGAATGGACCGCATCTGCCGAATATTCCCGCGATTGCGGATACGAGCCGGGGGAAACGCTCGGCGTTGCTCGACCTTCGCTTGGCTTCGGATCGCGACACGCTCTGGCGGCTGATCGATGACGCGCATGTGTTCGCGCAGGGGTATCGGCCGGGCGGGATCGCATCGCTGGGTTTCGGGCCGCAGGCGCTGGCGGCGCGCAGGCCGGGGATCGTCTATACGTCGCTGAGTGCGTATGGCACCGAGGGTCCGTGGGCCGAGCGGCGCGGCTTCGATTCGCTCGTTCAGACCGCTATGGGTTTCAACGCAGCCGAAGGCGAAGCGGCGGGCGAAGGCAAGCCGCGTCCCTTGCCCATGCAGATGCTCGACATGGCGAGCGGCTTCCTGATGGCGTTCGGCGCGGCCGCCGCGCTATGGAAACAGCAGCGCGAAGGCGGAAGCTGGCATGTGCAGGTTTCGCTCGCGCAGACGGGGCACTGGGTGCGCGGACTCGGGCGCGTGGCGGGCGGGCTGAAGACGGCGAAGCCGGATTTCGCGCCGTATGTCGAGCGGTACGAATCCGGTTTCGGCGAGCTGATGGCCGTGCGGCCGAGCGCGCAACTGGCGCGCACGCCCACGGGCTATACGCGCAATTCGGCGCCGCCGGGGACGTCGGACGCGCGGTGGTGACGCGCGTTTGCTGAACCGCTTCAAAGCGCGAACGTCCTGCGCGCGAGCGCCAGATATCCGCCCAATCCCAGCATGACGGCACCCGAGGTGCGTGTGAGGAATCTCGCGCGCGCGGCACGTGCGGCACTCGAGCCGAGCAGGCGCGACGCCGCGAGCACCGCGCCGACATCGACGAGCGTATTCAACGTGACGCAGATGCTCCCGAGCAGCACCAGTTGCGGAATCAACGCCTGACCTTGCGCGACGAACTGCGGAAGGAACGCCAGGAAAAAGAGCGCGGTTTTCACGTTGAGCGCTTCGACGAGAATGCCTTCGCGGAACGCGCGACGCGCACCGTGCGACGTAACCGGGGCGAGATCGGCTGCCTCTTCCTTGCGGATCAGAAGGCGAATGCCGAGGTAGATCAGGTACGCAGCCCCGATGTATTTGACGATGCTGAAGAGCATCGCCGACCGGGCGATCAGCAGAGAAAGGCCGAGCGCCGCGGCAGCGACGTGAAACAGGCCGCCGACCGCCGTGCCGAGACACGACGCCATGCCTTCGGCGCGGCCTCCTGCGACGGTTCGCGCGACGACATAAGCGATGCCGGGGCCGGGCGTAATGGCAAGCACGGTCGCCGCGATGAGAAATGTAAGGAAGGTCATGGTCTGTCACCCGGCCCGCGACATCGCCTGAGCCAGCTCATCATGTCCGCGCGCTTGCAACGTATCGGCTGCATTGATTCGATCGCGCGCCTCCTTGTTCTGGCTCAGCTTCGATTTGCCCACGAGCGATGTCACGGCGATCTCGATGCCCACGATGTTTCGCAATATGCCGTCGATGAACTCGGGTTCGGAGTCGCCCATCTTCCACGGCTTCGGCTCGTTCGCCTCGTGCCGCCGCGTCAGGCGCGCGACGAGGCCGCGCACGAACGGCTCGTCATCGCGCACGGTGAGCACGCCGTGCGCGTGCACGACTTCGTAATTCCACGTCGGCACCTGCCGATGCGCCTCGTGCTTGCTCGGATACCAGTTCGGCGAGATATACCCCTCGGCGCCGCGAAAAATCACCATGACGGGCGTGCCGGTCGGGTATCGCTGCCAGATATCGTTGGCGCGCGCCACGTGCGCGGTGAGCAACCCGTGCGTGCCCCGGTCCGGATCGAATTCGAAGGGAATGTGATTGGCGTCCAGACCGGCGTCGTCGCGCGTGACGAGGATGCCGAGCACATGCGCGCGAATGATCCGTTGCAACTCTTCGGGGCGAGTTTCTGCGAAATGCGGCGGGATATACATCGTGAATGCTCGACTGATGTGACGGAACTCCGTGACTATCGCCCGAAACAGGCACAATACGAAGGTCCAGTTTCGGTCGATTTTCATGGTCCAGTTGAACAAGCCTTCGTCGAGCGCGGTCGGTACGGGACAACGCATCTACGATTTGCTGCGCGCGCAGATCGCCGACGGCACGTTGCCCGCAGGCGCGCCCGTGCCATCGACGCGCGCGCTGGCGGCGGAGCTGGGCGTCTCGCGCACCACGGTTACCGCCGCCTACGAACAGCTCGCGGCCGAAGGCTTTCTCGTCACATCGGCGGGCCGCGTCGCACGGGTCGCGACGCCGCCCGTGCCCGTCGCGCCGCCCGGCCCCGCGCGTGTCGCCCGCACGGCGCCTGCGCTCTCCGCATACGGCCGGCGCGTCTCCGGCCTGCCCATGCCGGTTCTGCCTCAGACGAAGAAGGGCACTGTCAGCTTCCTGTACGGCGCGGTGTCCGCGCGCGACTTCCCATCGCTGATCTGGAAGCGGGCTTATCAGGCCGAGTTGCTGCATCAGCCGGACAGCCTCTACTACGTCGCGCCCGAAGGCGATGCCGCGCTGCGGCGCGCGCTGCAGGCGTATCTGGGCCGGGCGCGCGGACTCGTCTGCGACAGTGAGCAGATCGTCGTGGTGAACGGCACGCAGCAGGCGCTCGATCTATGCGCGCGCGTTTTGCTCGATCCCGGCGATACGTTCGCGTTCGAAGACCCGGGCTATCTGATCGCGCGCCACTGCTTCGAAGCGTCGGGCGGCGTGCCGCTGCCCGTTCCCGTCGACGAACATGGTCTCGACACGCGCCGTCTGCCCGCTCGCGGCCGCGCGCGGCTCGCCTACGTGACGCCATCGCATCAGTTTCCGTTGGGCGGCGTGTTGCCGGTCGGGCGCCGGCTCGAACTGCTCGAATGGGCGCGACGGCACGATGCGTGGATCATCGAGGACGACTACGACGGCGAGTTCCGTTACGGCCAGCGCCCGATCGACGCATTGCAATCGATCGATTCGAATGGCCGCGTGATCTACATCGGCACATTCTCCAAGGCGCTTTCGCCGCATCTCCGTCTGGGTTACATGATCCTGCCGCACGATCTCGTGCCGGTGTTCCGTCAGGCCAAAAGGCTGAGCGACCGTCATTCCGCGGTCATCGATCAGCGTGTTCTCGCATCGCTGATCGAAGGCGGCGCGTACGAACGTCACGTGCGGCGCGTGCGGCGGGAATACGAACGGCGTCGCGCCGCACTGCTCGATGCCATCGCGTGTCTTCTGCCGCGCCGCGCGGAGGTGACCGGCAGTGCCGCCGGGCTGCATGTCACGCTGTGGCTGCCGTTTCTCGATTCGAACGATGAGGCGGCGCTCGTGGCCGCTGCGCATGCGAAAGGCGTGGGTGTCTATCCGGTGTCGCCGCTCTATGTCGCGCCGGCCGTTGCCGCGCGCACCCGGCCCGCCGGCCTGATCCTCGGCTATGCCAGCGTGCCGGTCGATCAGATTCGCAGAGGTATCGAGATACTCGCCGGCGTGATCGGCGATACGAGCGCCTGAGTTCGCCTGCGCGGCAGCGTCAGGCCGACTGCGCTTTGGGCTCGCTCGTCACGCCCGCGTCGATGCTCACCGGCACGCGCCGCGCGAGCGCGCACATCAGCTCGTAGCCGATGGTGCCGGACGGCTCGGCCACCTCGTCCACCCGGACGTGCTCGCCCCACAGTTCCACCGATGATCCGATGCCCGCCGCCGGGCACGGCGTGAGATCGACGGTGAGCATGTCCATCGACACACGTCCGACGATGCGCGTGCGCACGCCGTCGATCATCACGGGTGTGCCCGTCGGCGCGTGGCGCGGGTAGCCGTCCGCGTAGCCGCATGCGACCACGCCGATTCTCATCGCGCGATCCGCCGTGAAGGTGCGGCCATAGCCGATCGTCTCGTTCGGCGCGAGCGTCTGCACGCCGATGATGCGGCTTTCGAGCGTCATCGCCGCGCGCAGGGCGAAGCCTTCGATGTTGCGCGCGCGGCCCGTCGGCGACGCGCCATAGAGGATCGTGCCGGGCCGCACCCAATCGCGATGCGCGCGCGGATGCCACAGCACCGCCGCCGAATTGGACAGCGAGCGCGTGCCGGGAAGATTGCGCGTGGCGGCATCGAACTCGTCGACTTGCCAGTCGATCGCGCCATCGTCCGCGTTCGCGAAGTGGCTCATCAGGCCGATCAAGCCGACCGCGCCGATGCCCGACGCTCGCTCCCACGCGGCTTCGAACTCGCCCGGCCGGTAGCCGAGCCGGTTCATGCCCGAGTTCATCTTCAACTGGATGTCGATGCGTTCGCTCGGCCGCGCCGCTTTGAGCAGCGCGAGTTGCTCGTCGCAATGCACCGTCACGGTGAGGCGATGACGATCTGCCGTCTCGACGTCCGCAGGCTCGAAAATGCCTTCGAGCAGCAGAATCGGTTTCGTCCAGCCGAGTTCGCGCACGCGCACGGCTTCGTCGAGATCGAGCAGTGCGATGCCGTCCGCTTCCGCGAGCGCCGGATAAATGCGCTCTATTCCATGACCGTAGGCATTCGCCTTGATCACGGACCAGACGCGCGAGGACGGCGCCATGCGCTTGACGAGTTGAAGGTTCTGACGAACGGCGTCGAGATGAATGCGCGCGGAAATCGGACGTGGCATGACGTGCTGGATGCGAGGTTAAAGGCAGTGGATCGACGAATCGTATCGGCCAAATCGCAGTAGTTGTTATTTTATTTGCGATGTTTTTTGGTCGAAACGACTGACGGCTTCGGAGCCGTTCTGGCGCGCTTCGGCGTATGGTGTCGTTCATGCCGCGCCGCCGAGGAGCACGCCATGAACGACGCCCGCCGTCTCGCCTGTCTGCGTATCGTGCTCGTCATCGTCGGGCTGATCGCGCTGTTCGGCCTCTATCCGCTGATGTTGCTGTGGCCTTCGGGATGGGCATGGGAAAGCGGCCACGCGGGCCGCTCCGAGTATGCGCTGATGATCGTCGGCATCTATGCGACGCTCGGCGTGTTTCTGCTCATCGCATCCCGTGCGCCGATGCGGCATCTGAGCCTCATCTGGTTCACGGTGTGTTCGAGCGTCGTGCACGGCGCGATCATGACCGTGCAATCGTTCGGCGGCGCGGGACATTTCGGTCACCTGGCGGGCGATGTCCCCGCGCTTTTCATCGTCGCCGCCGCGCTCGCCGTCTTCACACCGCGCGGCGACACGGCGCGCAAGCTCAGCTCAGATAGCCAAGATGCTCAGCCAGAATGACACTGCCGACGCCGATCAGGACCAGACCGCCGACGATTTCCGCCCGCTTGCCGATGGTCGCGCCGACGAGCCGCCCGACCATCACGCCGATCGTCACCATCAGCATGGTCGCGAAGCCGATGGTCGCGGCCGTCGAGAAAATATCGACATCGATGAACGCGAGGCCTGCGCCGACCGCCATTGCGTCGATGCTGGTCGCGAAACCGGTGAGCGCGAGCACCCAGAACGAATGCGAGTTGGGTCTTTCCTCGTCGTGGGCCGCTTCGCTCAAGCCTTCGCGAATCATGCGCGCGCCGAGCACGAAGAGCAGGCCGAACGCGATCCAGTGATCCCAGGCCGTTACATACTGCGCGGCCGCCTTGCCCAGCGCCCAGCCGACGAGCGGCGTCAGCGCCTCGATCACGCCGAAGATCACGCCGGTCTTCAACGCTTCCGCGATGCGCGGCTTGTGCAGGGTCGCGCCCTTGCCGACCGCGGCGGCGAAGGCGTCGGTGGACATGGCGAAGGCTAGAAATATCGTAGAGGCGAGGTTCATCGAGTAGCGCTCTGGTCGGGCAAGATGGAACGACAGAACACGCGCCCGACCGGTCGCGAATTCCGTCGATGGTCTTGCCAACCTGTGACGGCTGCCCATGCCACGGTCTGAACGACCGAGCGTGTTGACATGAGCGCTTTTCCAGTGCGGAAAAGCCGGCTACTCCCCAGCGAAGAAGCGTGAGCTTAACACGGGTGCATGGGCGTTCCTGCGTCCATGAGACGGGTTGGGGTACAGTGGGCGGGCAATGCCGCCATTCCCACCTCATGCAGACAGCACCGAGAAGGAGGCACCATGCAGGCAGGTCAACCGACTCAATCGGCCGCGCGCGAAGCGGTCGAGCGCCTTTATCGCGCGTTTTCACCAAGGACGTCGCGCTCTTGCGGCAGGCCGTCACCCCCGACTGGGAGTACATTCCCGAGCCGCCCGGACAGAAGCCAGGTCCCGATCAGATGATCCCCATCTTCGATGATCTCGCGACCGCGCTGCCCGACATGCGCATCGACATTCTCGACATGCTGGTGCAGGACGATCGCGTCGGCATTCGCGCGGAAGTGAGCGGCACGCAGTCGGGGCCATTGCTGGGCATCGCCGCGACGAAGAAGCCGATCCGCTTCGCAATTCATTCGTTTCACCAGCTGCGCGATGGGCTCGTGTCGAAAACGTGGCATCTCGAAGACTGGCTGAGCGTGTTCCGGCAACTCGACGCAGTGCCGCCGAGGGTCAATCCGCCGGTTTAGCCGCGGCGCGTGCGCGGCTTCGCGCGGCAGGCGCGATGCCCTCTCAAACGTCCCAAGGACTTCCGCGTGCAAGGAAATTTGTTGCAACGCGTCAAATGTGCTAACCTAGGGTTATTACCTAGTTAGTTACCCCTAGTCCGGAGTCCATCATGGGAATCATCGCCGCAACGCCCATCGCCCTCGTTTCCTTCATCGCCGCCAAGCTGCGCGCCGCCACGCGCGATGCGCTCATCGCACGCGCCAAGGTCAGCGCGCTGATGGCCGAAGCCTATCGTCGGACGTAATGCGCCGGCGCGGGAGACAAGTCCCGCGCCTCCTTGCATCGCTCACTGCAACGTGTAGGCGATCACGTAATCGCCCGCTTTGGTGCCGAGCGAGCCGTGGCCGCCCGCCGTCACGAGCACGTACTGCTTGCCGTTCGCATCGGCGTAGCTCATCGGCGTCGCCTGTCCGCCTGCCGGCAGACGCGCTTCCCAAAGCTTCTTTCCGTCGCGCACGTCGTACGCCCGCACGTATTGATCGAGCGTACCCGTCAGGAACGCGACGCCGCCCGCCGTCACGATCGTCCCGCCGAGACTCGGCACGCCGAGCGGCATTGGAACGGGCAGCGGCGCGCTGTCGACGATCGTGCCGTTCTTGTGCATCCACGCGATCTTGTTCGTGCGCAGATCGACAGCCGCCATGTAGCCCCACGGCGGCGCCTGACACGGAATCCCGAGCGGCGACAGAAACGCGCTGATCTCATAGGCGAACGGCGTGCCGCGCGCCTGCTTGATGCCGCTCGTCTCGCTCGTGCTCGTCGCGCCTTCCTGAAGCTTTTCGCGCGGAATCAGCTTCGACGTGAACGCCATGTAATCCGGATTTGCGATGAGAATCTGCCGCACCGGATCGACTGAAATTCCGCCCCAGTCGAACACGCCGAAATTGCCCGGGAACACCAGCGTCCCCTGTTCCGATGGCGGCGTGAACGGCCCGTCGTAGCGCAGGCTCTTGAACTTGATGCGGCACCAGAGCTGATCGAACGGCGTCGTGCCCCACATGTCCGCTTCCTTCACGTGCGGCGGATTGAAGTTGAGCGCGGAGACCGCCTGGGTCGGCGCGGTGTGATCGCCCTTCGCCGCGCCCTGCGGCACCGCCACTTCGCTGATCGGCACGATCGGCTGCCCGGTTTCGCGATTCAGCACGTAGATGCTGCCCTGCTTCGTCGATGCGATCACCGCCGGCTCCGTGCCGTGCGCCGTCTGCAGGTCCACGAGCGTCGGCTGCCCGCCGACGTCCATGTCCCACAGATCGTGATGCGTGAACTGGTAGTTCCAGCGCAGCTTGCCCGTCGCGGCATCGAGCGCGACCACGCCCGCCGCGAATTTTTCCGCCTGCGGCGTGCGCCCGCCGCCCCACAGGTCGGGCGTCTGGTTGCCCATCGGGAGATAGATCATGCCGCGCTTCTCGTCGACACTGAACATCGACCACATGTTAGGCGAGTTGCGCACGTAGGTCCCACCGGCCGCGATGGGCTCGGTGGCGTCCGGATTGCCCGGATCCCAGTTCCAGACGAGATGGCCGTCATTGACATCGAACGCGCGGATCACGCCCGAAGGCTCATTGTTCGATTCGTTGTCGGTCACGTGGCCGCCGACGATCACGAGGTTGCGGAACACCGCCGGCGGCGACGTGGAGTAATAGCCGCCCGGCGTGAACGGGCCGATGTTGGCGCGCAGATCGATCGCGCCGCCCTTGCCGAAGCTCGCGCACGGCTTGCCGGTTTCTGCGTCGAGAGCGATCAGGCGGGCGTCGGCGGTCGGCAGGAAGAGGCGGCGCGGGCATTCGGCCAGCGCCGTGGTCTGCGCGGGCGTCTGCACCGGCGCGGCGGGCTCCGATGCCGCCGCAGGCGCGGACGCGGCCAGTGCCTCGGTTTCGGACGACGCAACCGGCGCGCTCGCTTCGGCCGGCGCGGATGCCGCCGCAGCCTCGGATGGCATCGGATGCATGGACGTATCGTAATAAGCGACGCCCCGGCAAGTCATATGCTCCCAGTGCTTGAAGCCGATCGGGCTCTGGATCTGCGGGTCGAAGCGCCACTTTTCCTTGCCGCTCGCCGAATCGAGCGCGATCACCTTGCTGTGCGGCGTGCACAGGAAGATCGTGTCGCCAACCTTGAGCGGCGTGTTCTCGTCGGTGGTCTCGGTCGGATCGCCTGCGCCGGGCATGTCGCCGGTGCGATACGTCCACGCCACCTTCAGTTGATGCGCGTTCTCCGGCGTGATCTGCGTGAGCGGCGCGTAACGCTGCGCGAGCGGCGAGCCGCCATAGTCGATCCAGTCGCCCGGCGCACGGCCGGTCGCGGCGTTGGCGTCGGGCTGATTCGCGTCGGCGGCGACATTCACGTCGATGCGCCCCGGCCGATCATGCGGATCGATGAAATACGTGCCGATGCCGAGCAGCAGTGCGAGCACGATCGCAGCCGCGAGCGGCGTGCGCGCCCCGCGCGCGGTCGCGGGCGGGCCGAACAGCGCGCCGCGATGCACGAACGGAATCAGCAGCCAGATGCCGAGCAGCACCCAGATCCACAGACGCGGCATCAGTTGCCAGAAGTCGAAATGCACTTCGAACACGGCCCAGATCGTCGAGCCGAATAACACGAGCGCGAAGAGCAGCAGCGCGGAGCGCCGCCGTATCAGCAGCAAAAGGCCTGTCAGGGCGATGGCCGCGCCCGCGATCGCGTAGTACCACGATCCTTTCAGCGCCACGAGATACCCACCGCCCGCCGCCAGCAACACGCCGATGACAATGAACACGATGGCCGTAAAAAACGTGAGCGGATGAAGTCTTCCGTTGACAGCCATGCTGAAACCCTCCGTGACGATGAATGGCGGAACACGGCCGAGGAGACGGTCGTGGTTCGGACGCTGTCGCGTCGTGGATGGGAGCAATCGTTGTGCCGTTCGGCCGGAGATGGACGCGCGCGGAGCTGGCTTTACAGATGACTTTCGGGGAAAAGGCGCGTGCGCGCCTTCCGGTCAGAGCGGCCGCGGCCAGAGTCCGCCGCACGCATTCGCGGGCATGACGCCGGACACGAACGCGGCCTTCAGATCGGCGCGTTCGGAGAAGCGCGGCGCATCGAACCACAGCAGGAATTCGTCGCCCCAGTTGCCCCACGCGTTTTCGTCGAAATCGAAATCCTCGTCGATGCGCCCGTTGTCGCGCAGATAGGCACCGACCAATTGCGTGCCGTTCCAGTATGCGACGGCGACGTCGGTCAGATCGGCCGTCACGCCGCGCGGAAGATCGCGCAGCAGCATCGCGACATGCGCCTTGAACGATTTGAATTCGGTCGGTCTCATCGCGTGCTCCGCTTCAAAGAAGTGCGTGAAAAAAACCTGCATGCGGCGTGCTCGTTCAGCCGAACACGCCTTTATTCAAATCCTTTTCGAACGCGGCGGTCCATTGCGTGCCGTGTCCAATGCGATATTCGCGTTCCTTCAGCGTGGAACGTCGCGTGATGGTGACGAGGCCCTGCAACGGATAGACATCGTCCACGACATCGGACTCGCCGCCTTCCTGCACGAGAAAATCGCTCTCGTCGAGCCGATGGCGCTCGAGAATCGCGAGGAACTCCGCCTTTTCGTCCGGCGCGATCACAGTCATGAGACCCTCCAAGATCGAAGGCTGCTTCCATTCAAAGTAGCACACGCGCGGCGCAACGTCGGCGCATATCTTGCGACGAGCGCGGGACGGCGCACGCGCCATGTCTCAGGAGGAGTCGATCACGATGAAACACGCATCAATCACGATGTGCGCCGGCGCGCTTGCAACGCTCGTCGCATGCACGCACGCCCATGCCGACGATGCCATCTGCGGCACGCTCGAAAGCGCAACGAACGGACAGGACGGCATGATCGCGCTGCGCGAAGGAGAAAGCGTGAATTTCTGGCGGGGCGGCACCGTGCGGCACGGCGCGTTGCACGTCTACAAGGACGGCGAGGTGTATCGCGTGTACTGGCAGCCGGAGGGGAGCGGCGACCTGTACGTGCTCGCGAATGAAAGCGCGACCAGCGCGCGGCTCATCCTGACGCCGCCGCGCGGCACGAAGGTCGACACGGGACCGGGCAGCCTGCCGCCGCAGAAAGTGCTGTCCTGTCCCGCGCTATAGCGGTTACTTCGCGGCGAGCACCTTGCCGATCGCATCGGCGACGATCTGCACGTTGCTGTCGTTCAGGCCCGCGACGCACATGCGGCCCGAGCGCAGGATATACACGCCGAATTCCTCCTTGAGGCGATCCGCCTGCTCCGCGACGAGACCCGTGTACGTGAACATGCCGCGCTGCTTGATGTAGCGCGTGAGCATTTCGCCGCGCACGTGGTCCTTCAGGCCGTCGTGAATCGCCTGGCGCATGCGCGCGATGCGCTGGCACATCGACGCAAGCTCCTGCTCCCACGACTGCTTCAGTTCGGGCGTGTTCAGCACATGCGTGACGATCTTCGCGCCGTGCGTCGGCGGATTGCTGTAGTTCGCGCGCACCGCGCTCGTCAACTGGCCGAGCACGCGGTCGGCCGCGGCGGCATCGTCGCTGATGACGTGCAAGCCGCCGCAGCGCTCCCCGTACAGCGAGAAATTCTTCGAGAACGAATTGGCGATGAACGCCGGCACGCCACGGCGCGCAAGTTCGCGCACGGCGAACGCGTCGTCGTCCAGACCCGCGCCGAAGCCCTGATACGCCATATCGACGAACGGCAGCAGATCGCGCTTCTGGAGCACGTCGATGATCTTCACCCATTGCGCCTGATCGAGATCGACGCCCGTCGGGTTATGGCAGCACGCGTGCAGCAAGACGACACTCTTCGCGGGCAGCTTGTCGATGGCTTCGAGCATCGCGTCGAAGCGAAGGCCGCCGGTGGCTTCGTCGTAATAGGGGTACGTGTTCACCTCGAAGCCGGCACGCTCGAAGATGAACCGATGGTTCTCCCACGTCGGATCGCTCACCCATACTTTCGATTGCGGGAAATAACGCTTGATGAAATCCGCGCCGACCTTCAGCGCGCCCGAGCCGCCGAGCGTCTGCACGGTCGCGATGCGGCCGCCCGCGCGCGACGGGCTGTCGTTGCCGAATACGAGTGCCTGCACGGCGTCGCGATAATGCGCGAAACCGGCCATCGGCAAGTAGGGCTTCGGGCCGGGATCCTTCAGGATCGACAGTTCGGCCTCGCGCACCGCCTGCATCACCGGCAGGCGGCCTTCGTCGTCGAAGTAGATGCCGATGCTCAGGTTGACCTTGTTGGTGCGCGGATCCTTCTGGAAATTTTCGTTCAGCGACAGGATGGGGTCGCCGGGGTAGGCATCGATATGTTCGAACATGGTGTCGGTATCAGGACGAGAGATCAGCGGGATTGCAGGCGGTGGGCGCGCTTTGCGTCAGCGCCCCTTTTTTTGAGATAGTAGCCGATTCCGAGAACGGCCAGCCAGGCGGGGATCAGATAGACGGACAGGCGCAGGTCCGGAATCTCGTACATGACCCACGCGATGCCCGCGAGAAATGCGAGCACGATGTAATTCGTGAACGGATGGCCGAAGCTCCGAAACGATGTCGTCTCGTTGCTCGCGCGCTTTTGCCGGCGAAACATCAAGTGGATGATGCTGATCATCGCCCAGTTGATGACGAGCGCCGACACCGCGAGGCCCATCAAAAGCCCGAACGCGCGCCCCGGAATCGCGTAGTTGATGACGACGCACGCCGCCGTGACGATCGCCGACACCGCAAGCGCCGCGAGCGGAATGCCGCGCCCGCTCACGTTCAGCAGCGCGCGCGGCGCGTTCCCCTGCTGCGCGAGGCCGTAGAGCATGCGGCTGTTCGCATACACGCCGCTGTTGTATACGGACAGCGCGGCCGTCAGCACGATCACGTTGAGCCCGTTCGCGACGAGTGTGCTGTTCATATCGCGGAAGATCAGCACGAACGGGCTGCCGCCGGTCGCCACCTTGTCCCACGGATACAGCGCCAGCAGCACGCCGAGCGCGCCGACATAGAAAATCAGGATGCGATAGATGACCTGATTGGTCGCGCGCGGAATGCTGCGCGACGGATCTTCCGCTTCCGCCGCCGTGATGCCGACGAGCTCCAGCCCGCCGAACGAAAACATGATCACGGCCATCGACATAACGAGCCCGCTCACGCCGTTCGGAAAAAAGCCGCCGAGCCGCCAGAGGTTCGTGACGCTCGCCTCCGGTCCGGCCTTGCCCGACGCGAGCAGATAGCCGCCGAACAGGATCATCCCGACGATCGCGGCCACCTTCACGATCGCGAACCAGAATTCCGTTTCGCCGTAGGACTTCACGCTCGTCAGGTTGATCGCATTGACGATGACGAAGCACCCGAGCGCCGATATCCATGTCGGCAGCCCCGGCCACCAGTACTGCATGTAGATGCCGACGGCGGACAGCTCCGCCATGCTCACCAGAATGTAAATGGCCCAGTAATTCCAGCCGGAGATGAACCCGGCGGCGTGGCCCCAGTACTTGTCGGCGAAATGGCTGAAGGAACCGGCGACCGGTTCGTCGACGATCATCTCGCCCAGCTGCCGCATGATGAAAAACGCCATCAGCCCGGCGATCGCGTAACCGAGCAGCACGGACGGCCCGGCGAGCTTGATGGTCTGTGCGACGCCGAGAAAAAGCCCGGTGCCGATCGCGCCGCCGAGCGCGATCAGCTGGATGTGGCGGCTCTTCAGCCCGCGCCTGAGTTCGTGTTGGGATGCTTCGTTTGTCTTGCCTGAAACCATGTCGATGCCTGCATGAACCGCAAAATTACCCGCTCGTTTGACGGGACGATCGACCGCGTCGATTCGTCCGACTTTTCCGCGCTTCTAATCAGATAAAAAGTGTTGTTTTTTCGTGCGGATGACCCCACAGGCCGCTGCAAAAAAGGCCGATTATCTGTCGACGGATCTGCGATTTTACCGCCCGGCGACCCCAGAAGCCTTGATGGGCGGACCTACCGCAGCGCGCGTCCCGGACCTGAGCGCCGCACAACAAACGAACTGAGGCCGAAATCAGGGGTTGTTCGGAGGATTGCCCGGCGCGCATCGGCGGGAGAATCGCATCATCCACTCACAACGGGGTCGCCATGTATCAGACGATGGAAGGAAACGCCAGGCCGCATCGAACGGCGCAGTGTTTCACTGAAGGATCGCAGGACAGCGCGGCGGCGACGCAAGCCGAATTGCTGCACGCGCTGCAGGCGGCGTCGGACAACATCATGCGCCTCGCGGGCAAGTTGCGCGGCGAGCGCGATGCAACCGACGACGACGCCGTGACCATCACCGAGCAGCATGCGCTCGCGCAACAGCTGATCGGACGCTTGCTGGCGCTGCCCGCGTCGCAGGCGTAACGGACCAACAGGGCCAGGGGGGGGGGGGCGCGCCGCCCCCGCGCGGGGGCTCGGGGGGTAGGTTTAATTTGTATTTTTATATAATATCCCGGGGGTGGGGGTTTTTTGGGGTGTGGGCGGTGGAGT
>NZ_JALQDI010000057.1:0-98892 GCF_023631305.1 Caballeronia sp. INML3B | reverse complement strand
TATTACAAGAATCACCCCGCCATCATGCCGCGCGCAAAATTTTTGAGGGGTGGTTGGGGGCGGGGCCCGGGGGCCCGGGAAAACCGCGCGGGCGGGGGGGGGGGGGCCCCCCCCCCCCCCCCCCCCTCGGAGCATCGGGGAGAAGGAAAATGAGCTACTTGACGATCATCGCCGCGGTCTGGGGAATTTGCGCGGTCTGCGCGGTGCTGTTCATCCGCGGCGCGGCGCAGCGCAATCATGAACCGCTGCGTGAGCAGCGCGACCGCGAGCCGGCGGCGCATGCGTCGAAGGATTTCAGCCGTCCGGTCTGACCCGGTGACTCCGGCGAGGCGCCCATGCGCCTCGCTGGAAAAACATCAGAAAGCAGTGCCCAGCCTTACTTGCCCGCGTCGATCGCCGCGACCGCCGCGCGCAAGCCCAGCAGATAGCTGTCCACGCCGAAGCCCGAAATCTGCCCCTTGGCGATTTCCGCAAATACCGATTTGTGGCGGAATTCTTCCCGCGCGTGCACGTGCGACATGTGCACTTCGATGACCGGTGCGCTCAGAATGGCGAGCGCATCGCGGATCGCGTAGCTGTAGTGGGTCCACGCGCCGGCGTTGATTACGATCGCATCGACCTTTTCCTCGAACGCGCGATGAATGCGCGAGCACATTTCGCCTTCGATATTCGTCTGGTAGCACTCCACGTCCACGCCCAGCTCCTTGCCCAGCGCGGCCATTTGCTCGTCGATTTGCGCGAGCGTCGCCGTGCCGTACTGTTTCGGGTCGCGCTTGCCGAACATGTTGAGGTTGACGCCGTGCAGCGTCAGGATCTTTGCCATGTGATTTCCTTGAACTGGATGGGGGAATTGAAGAGATTCAGGCGGTCTCGACGATCTCGCCGCTCGTGGCGGCGCGCGCGATGGCCTCGGTGATCCGCAGATTCTGCAGCCCGTCGCGCGCGCTGACAATAGGCTCGGCTTCCCCGCGCGCCACGCGCCCGAAATGTTCCATCTGACGCGCGAGCGGATCGTCGCGCTGCATTGGCACGATGCTTTCCTCGAACGGCTTCCACCATGAGCGCTCGCCCGCTGCGGCGTAGGACTTGAGACGCATCGTGGGGACGGAAAGCGAGCCGAAGGTGCCCGCGATCACGTAGCAGTCTTCATCGGGATAGGTCGAATATGCCTTGTTCTCCTGCGAGGTCTGCTCCCAGCTGCGCGGGGACGCGGCCGTGTCGGACAGCATGAACGTGCCGAGCGCGCCGCTCGCGAAGCGCAGATTGACCGCGACGGTATCCTCGACGGCAAAGCCGCGCGTCGCGTGCGAAGCGAATGCATGCACCGCGACGATCTCGCCGCACAGCATGCGCAGGTTGTGCACTTCGTGGATCATGTTCAGCAGGATCGGCCCGCCGCCCGGCTCGCGGCGCCACGGCGCACTCGCGTAATACTCGTCGGGCTTGAAGAACACCGCGCTGCCCATCACCGCGACGAGCTTCCCGAGCCGTCCTTCGTCGATCACCTGCTTCGCGCGCGCCATGATCGGGCTATGCGCGCGATGATGGCCGATCAGCACTTTCACGCCCGAGCGTTCGATTTCATCGACGAGCGCCTGCGCTTCTTTCACAGTCGGCGCGACAGGCTTTTCCAGCAACGTCGGCACGCCGGCCGCGAGGCAGATGCGCGCGTGCTCCACATGCAGCTGGTTCGGCGTGGCGAGCACGATGCCGTCCGGGCGATCCTTCGCGAGCAGTTCATCGAGCGTTCTGTAGAGCGGCACGCCCGCTTTCTCCGCGATGGCCGCCGCCGGCGCCGGATCGACGATGGCGCTAAGCGTGCACGTCGCGCTCGCCTGCGCGACGCCCATGTGCGCCTGGCCGATATAGCCTGCGCCGGCCACCGCGATGCGTGTTTTGGCTGAGTCAGTATTCACTTGAATTCACCGGGTCGATAAAAAATAGCGCGTGCGAGGACACGCGGACGGCGCGGGTTGCGCGCCGCCGTGAGAAAAACAATCGGGGAAATGAGGCTCAGGAAGCGCGCGCGTTCGCGACCGATTCCGCGCGCAAGCGCTCGTACTCGGACTTCTCGACCGGCCGTGCGTCCTGTTCGCCGAGCTGGCTGAGCGGAATGCGGTACGTCTCGCGCGCGCTCCAGGCGGCCACGGCGGCGATGATCGTGACCGCGAGCGTGATCGAGCCGATGATGAGCGGAATGTTCGTCGCTCCGGGCGGCGCGACGGTGGCGAAGAGCGCGGGCAGGAGCGCCGTGATCGTCGTGCCGACATTCTGCGCGATCGCCATCGCGGACACGCGGGTGCGCGTCGGGAAGAGCTCCGGGTAGAAGCTCGGGAAGATCGCGTTATAGCCCTGATAGACGATGCCCCACATCAGCAGCGACGCGGCGATCGCCAGGCCGACGCTGTGAATGCTGATCGCATAAAGATACAGATACGACAGCAGCCCCGACGCAATCGCACCGACGATGATCGGCGGCTTGCGCCCGATCTTGTCGGAGAGATTGCCGACGAACGGAATCACCAACACGGCGAGAATGTTGCCGACGACCGGAATCCACAGATACACGCTCTTGTGAAAGCCGACGCCGTAAGCCGGCTGCACCGCGTACGCCGCGCCGAAAATGGTCGCGACCACGGGAATCACGTTCATCAGCGCCATGCAGACGACGCGGATCATGTCGGCGAGGTTGTACTTGAAGGCATCGACGATCGGCGAGCGCGGCACCGCGCCCTTTTCGCCTTCCTTCTCGAACGCGGGCGTCTCGTGCACTTCGCGGCGGATGATGTAACCCGCGACCAGCACGATTGCCGAGAGCAGGAACGGAATACGCCAGCCCCACGAGTTGAACGAATCCTCGGGCATGAAGTACGCGAGCGGCAGGAACACGGCGGCGGCGAGAATCTGGCCGGCCTGCACGCCCTGCAGCGTGAAGCTCGCGAAGTAGCCGCGCCGCCCGAACGGCGAGTGTTCGAGAATCATCGAACTCGCGCCTGAGATTTCACCCGCGACCGCGAAGCCCTGGACGAGCCGCAGAATCACGAGCAGCGCCGGCGCGAGCATGCCGACGCTGTGATACGTCGGCAACAGGCCGACGGCCATCGTCGAGAAGCCCATGAGGAACATGCACAGCACGAGCACGGTCTTGCGGCCGTGCGTGTCGCCGTAGTGGCCGAGCACGAACGCGCCGATCGGCCGCGCGACATAGCCCACGCCGTAGGTTGCGAGCGACGCGACGATCGCCACTTTCGGATTTCCCGACGGAAAGAAAAGCTGCGGGAAGATCAGCGCTGCGGCTTGCGCGTAGATAAAGAAGTCGTAGTACTCGAGCGCCGAGCCTATCCACCCGCTCGCGGTGGCTTTCTTCGTCTGCTTCCGGTGCTCGGCGTGCGACTCGCCTGGCGCGCCGGGAGGAAGAGAGTTCGTGTCCATGACGTCTCCATTTATGTTTCGCACGACGGTTTCTGTGGCCATCTTTACGACGACGCTGCGCTTTCGTTCTTCATCGACGACGCCCGCGCAAGGGGCGCGCGCGGACGTTCGTCCATCATCGCCTCTGAATCGAAAGCTTTCGATGAGGCAAAACCCGCGCGCCGGCGTCTGACTGCAAGGATTGAGCGCAAGATTACTATGTCCGCCGGCTAGCATAATCCAGCGCGGAGGAAAGTCAGAATGCGCTCCGGGCGAATAATCGGCGGCGCCGCGCATGCGCAGCGTCGAGCCCGTGCCTAAAGTATGTGCACACGCGGCCGTATACACGAGTACCGGCGGCGACGGCATCGCCGCCCGCGGTTTTTCGTCCTCTCGCTGGCCCCGGTCTTCCGTATGTCAGGCAATCCGTCCTTGATCGATTCGATTCTGGCCACGCCGGCGACAGAGAACGGGCGCATCACGACCGCCATTCGCGCGTCGCTGCTGTCGACACTCGTCGAGGACGTCCGCCCGCTTCTGCTGTCCGGCATTTCCAGCGCCTTCGTCGCGATGATCGCGCTCGGCCGTCAACAGGCGGTCTGGGCGATGCTCTGGGTCGCCGCCGACGCGCTCCTGCTCGCCGTGCGCCTGTCGATCGTGTGCCGCTACCGTGCGCTGAGCCGCCCGGTCGCGCCGCATCCCGGCCCGTGGGCGGGGCGCTACGCACCGTTCGCGCTCGCGACGTGTCTCGTGTCCGGCCTCGGCGCGATGGCCTGCGTGATTTCCGGCGACGCCGTGCTCGCCTCCCTCGCGATCATGGTGACGGCGGGCCTGCTCGGCGGCATTGCGTCGCGCAACGCGGGCACGCCGCATCTGGCGATCGCGCAGGTGTGCCTCGGCGCGCTGCCGATCGGCGTCGGCGGCCTGTTCGGGCCGGCCGGCTACTGGATTCTCCTGCCGCCGCTCTTTCTTTATATCGGCGCGATGTGCGCGGTCGTGCAGCGCCACTACTCCGGCCTCGTCGCGCTGATGACCGCCGAGCAGGGCCATGCCGAAATCGCCGCGCGCTTCGACGCGGCGCTCGCGCATATGCCGCACGGTCTGTGCACCGTGGATGCGTCGGGCAAGGTGGTGATCGCGAATCGCAAGGCGGCGGAGCTGTTCGGCGCGACCGTCGAAATGCTGCGGCTGAACGTGTCCTTGCCCGAGTTCATCGGCTACGTGGGCGTGGCGAAGTTCGGCGAGACGCTGCGCGCACAGTTCTCCGAGCGCTGCGCGCAATGGCTCGAGGCGGGCAAGCTGCCGCTCGATCTGCCGCTGCGCGACGGCCGGCTTCTGGAGCTGAGCCGCAACCCGGTGCCGGACGGCAGCGCGGTGATCATCATCGAGGACGTGACGGAGCGCCGCAAGGCCGAGGCGAAGATCCTGCACTGGGCGCATCACGATTCGCTCACGGGCCTGCCGAACCGGCGCTATCTCGGCGATCATGCCGAGCGTCTGATGGCGGGCGGCGCCGGCCGCGAAAAGGTGATGGTGATGTACGTCGATCTCGACGGCTTCAAACGCATCAACGACACGCACGGCCATAACGCGGGCGACGACCTGCTGAAGCTCGTCGCCGATCGCCTGCGCAACGCGATGCGCCGCGGCGAGCTGGCCGCGCGTCTGGGCGGCGACGAATTCGCGATCGTCGCGACGTACATCGCGGATGCGTCGAACACCGCTTTCGCGCGCAAGATCATCCGCGAACTGTCCGCGCCCTACGCGCTCTCGTGCGGGCTGACGGTGCGCGTGGGCGTGAGCGTCGGCATCGCGCTCGCCCGTCCGGGCGAAGTGTTCGAAAGCGCGTTGAAGCGGGCCGATGCTGCGCTCTATGAAGCGAAATCGGAAGAGCGCGGCGGATTTCGGTTTTCCGGCCGCGACGGCGATGCGGTGGCCAACGACGAGCAGGCCGTCGCCGCGCTGGGCGAGCGCGGCCGCGCGTGGTAGCGCATCACACGTTGGTATGAACGCGCCGAGCCCTTCGTAGAATGGCCGGCGCGCGTGCGCTTCTCTAAGCTGACGTCATGGTCACGCACTGGGAGCGCATCATGGCCGATACATCGACACGCAGGCTGTTATCGGGCTGCGCCGCCGTGCTGGCGTTCGGCACGTGGTATTCGCTGAACGCGCCGCATGACTGGAGCGCGCTCCCTCGCGCCGGTTGCGACACGGAGTTGCCGCTGGAGCGGATCGCGCTCGACGAAGAAGCGGCACCGGCGATCAAAACGCCGCTGCGATAACCGCGCTCACGGCCGTTGCGCCCGCGACGGCGTCGATGCGCCCTGCGGCATCTTCACGCCGAGCGCTTCGGCCTTCAGCACGAGATCGGCGAGCGAGCGCGCCGCCATCTTCTTCATCGCCTGGCCGCGATGAATCTTCACCGTGATCTCGCTCAGGTTCATCTCCGCCGCGATCTGCTTGTTCATCAGACCCGACACGACGAACGCCATGACCTCGCGCTCGCGCGGCGTTAGCGATTCGTACGAGCGGCGCAGGTCCGCGACGGAGCGGCTCGCCGCGCGCCGTTCCTCGTCGGCTTCCAGCGCCTGCGCGACGGCATCGAGCATGTCCTGATCGCGGAACGGCTTCGCGAGAAAATCCCGGGCGCCCGCCTTCATCGCCTTCACGGTCATCGCGATGTCGCCGTGCGCCGTCATGAATACGATCGGCAAGCCGACCTGGCTCGCGGCCATCTGCTCCTGCACGGCGAGCCCGCTCTGCCCTTTCAGCCGCACGTCGAGGATCAGGCAACTGGGCACCTCGGGCATGTCATACGCAAGGAACTCGTGCGCGGACGCGAACGTCATCACGTTCAGGCCGACCGAGCGCAGCAGCATGCGAAGCGCGTCGCGCATCGATTCGTCGTCGTCGACCACGTAGACCATCGCGGCGTTCGTTTTCGCGTCCGCGCCCTTGTCAATGCTCATCGTCTCCCCCCTGGTTTTCGGGCAGCACGAAGCGCAAGCGCGCGCCGCCTTCATCGGGCGACTCCGCCCATATCCTGCCGCCGTGCGCCTCGATGATCGAACGGCAAATCGACAAACCCATGCCCATGCCTTCGGCCTTCGTCGTGAAAAACGCGTCGAAAAGACGGCGCGCGCTGTCGACGCTGATGCCCGTGCCGGAATCCTGCACGGTGATCTGCGCGTAGCCTTCGTCGCTCGGGCTCGCGCCCGTCGCGACACGCAGCACGCGCGGCCCGTTCACGCCGGACATCGCCTGCGCGGCGTTCATCATCAAGTTGATGAGCACCTGCTGCAACTGCACGCGATCGCACCGCACGGTAGGCGAAGGCGTCGCGAGCTCCGTTTGCACTTCCACGCGATGACGTCCGAGCTCGCGCCGCACGAGTTCGATCGTCTCCCCGACGATCTCGTTCACGTCCAGCGTCGCGGGCTGGCTGTCGCGCTTTCTCGCCATCGCGCGAATGCGTGCGATGACCTCGCTCGCGCGCCTCGCGTCGCGAATCATCTGCGTGATCGATTGCTGCGCTTCCGCGATTTCGGGTTGCGCGCGGTTGAGCCAGCGCAGGCCGGCATCGCCGCTCGTGACGATCGCGGCCATCGGCTGCGTGACTTCGTGCGCAATGGACGCCGCCAGTTCGCCCAGCATCGTCACGCGCGTGACGTGCGCGAGTTCGGCGGTCGAACGCGCGAGCGCTTCCTGGGCGAGCTTGGTGTCGGTGACGTCCATCAGCGCGCCGACGTATTCGTCGCCATCCGCTTCGGTCGATGCGCGATGGGCGACGAAATGCACATGCTTGACCGACCCGTCCGGCAACAGAAGCCGATGCTCCACGTCGATGTCGCACACGCCGCCGATCGCGGCTTCATGCGCGCCGCGCACGATCCCGATGTCGTCGGGATGCGTGCGCGCGAGAATCGCTTCGACGGACGGCTCGACATCGCGCGGGTAATCGAAGATGCGGTACGCCTCGTCGGACCACCACATCGTGCCGGCGGGCAGGCGCGTCGCGATGCTGCCGGTGCGCGAAAGACGCTGCGCGTCGAGCAGAAACGCCTCGCTGCGCTTGAGCGCATCGCGCTGGCGCTGCAATTCCGCTTCCATGCGCTTGCGCTGCGTGATGTCGTTGCTCGTCGCAAGCACGGCGCACGGCAGGCCTTTCGCGTCGCGCAGCAACGCGGCCCGGCTCGCGATCACGATCTCGCTGCCGTCGTGCCGCACGCGCGTGATCTCGCCGTCCCATCGCCCCGAGCGCAGCAGTTCCGCTCGAATCTGCGCGTGCGGCACGGGCGAGTTCGACTGTGTCATGCTATGAATCGGCTGGCCGATCGCCTGTTGCGCCGAGTAGCCGTATAGCACTTCGGCGCCGCGATTCCAGAAGGTGATTCGCTCGTTCATGTCGTGCGCGACGATCGCGTCGTGCGCAAGATTGAGCAGTTCGAGCTGCTCCTGCATCTTGGTCGTCGTGGCCAGATTGCGCAGCGACAGAATGGCGGTCGTGCCGATCGCGAGCAGGCTCACCGCGCAGCGCGCGAGCGCGCCGCCCGACACGTTTTCGTCGTGCGAGAGAACGAAGCCGACGAGCGTCAGCACGACGCAACCCCACGCCGTCGTGACGGTCGCGGTGCGATTGCCCGTCGATGCGACGAGCAGCACGACGACGACATACAGCACCGCGATGGCGATATCGAGTGGTGTGAGCGCGTCGATCAGAAAGACGACGAGCGCAATGGCCGCCGCTAGGATCGACACGATGCGGGTATCGTGACGCACCGCGCGCGGCGCGCTCTGGAATGTCTCCATCACGGCCGGTCGGACGCCGGCGAATGGAAACGAACGACGAACGAGACAGGCGGCATGGTCATTGAGCGTTCGAGAAGCGTTCGTTGAAAACATCGCGGCCTGCGCGCGGCAGACAGAACCATGCGCGCCAGCCGGATGACGCCATGAATTCTATTCCTTCCAAAAACCTTGCTTGATGCGTTCCAGGCAATCGGCGACGACGGTTCCATCGACGGGCTTGCTGAGAAAACACACCGCGCCGCCGTCGAGCGCCTGACGGCGCGCGGCATCGGACGCGAACGCGGTGATGAACATGATCGGCACGCCCGCTTTCAGTTCGCGCAGGCGCTGCTGAAGTTGAAGGCCGGACATGCCGGGCATGTTGAGATCGGTGATGATGCACGCGAGGCCCTCGAGTGGATCGGCGTCGAGGAACGACTCCGCCGACGGATACAGGCTGACCTCCCAGCCGAGCGAGCGCAACAGGCTGGAGGAGGCGACGCGGACGGATTCGTCATCGTCGATCACGGAAACTCTGGAAGGCGATTGCAAGGGCGTTGTCCTGGACCGTGCGTGAATATCGGCGGGCATGGGACGGGTCCACCGCCTCGATGGAACTCATCTTACGCACGCGGCAACGGCCGCGAAATCATATGTACGTATAGCTTGAGGCCTCCGCTTTCATCCAGGCATTCGTCGGACGATACCGGCGCGCAGGGCGTGTCGAGCGCGTTACGCGCGAACCCCGTATAGTCCCGTTCTGCCACTCCGGGAACCCACATGTCGACTCCAACATCGAGCGCGCTCGACGGCGGCAAGCACGTCGAGCTCACGCGCGGACTGATCGCGCTCTTCGCGTTCTGCTGCGGCGCGATCGTCGCGAACCTGTACTATGCGCAGCCGATCACCGAGCTGATCGCGCCCGATCTGCACATGGCGGGCGGCACGGCGAGCCTGATCGTGTCGCTTACGCAGATAGGCTATGCGCTCGGTCTGTTTTTCATCGTGCCGCTCGGCGATCTGCTCGAAAACCGCAAGCTCATGATCGCGACCGCGCTCGTGTCGATCGCGAGCCTCACGGCGGCCACGTTCACGCACACGCCCGGCTGGTTTCTCGTGATCTCGCTCTTGATCGGCTTTTCGTCGGTGGCGGTGCAGATCTTGATTCCGCTCGCGGCGCATCTCGCGCCGGACGAATCGCGCGGCAAGGTGGTCGGCACCATCATGAGCGGACTGTTGCTCGGCATTCTGCTGTCGCGGCCGATATCGAGCCTCGTCGCGGGCCACTTCGGCTGGCGCGCGATGTTCGGCGCGGCCGCCGTGCTGATGATCGGCATCACGACCGTGCTCGCGCTGACGATCCCGCGCCGCCAGCCGAGCCATCAGGCGACGTACTTCGAATTGATCGGCTCGCTCGGCCACCTCGTGCGCACGATGCCGGTGCTGCGTCATCGCTCGCTGTATCAGGCGCTGATGTTCGCGTCGTTCAGCCTCTTCTGGACCGGCATTCCTGTCGAACTGACGCGGCACTACGGGCTCACGCAGACGGCTATCGGCATCTTCGCGCTCATCGGCGCGACGGGTGCGACGTCCGCGCCCATCGCCGGGCGTCTCGCGGACGCGGGCCACACGGTGCGCGCGACCTTCATCGCGCTGATTCTCGCGGCGCTCGCGTATCTGCCGATCGTGATACATCCGGCATGGGGCATCGGCGCGCTCGTCGTGACGGGCATCGTGCTCGATTTCGCCGTGCAGATGAACATGGTGCTCGGCCAGCGTGAAATCTACGCGCTGCACGCCGCGAGCCGCAACCGCCTGAACGCCATATACATGACGAGCATCTTCGTGGGCGGTGCTTTCGGCTCGGCGTTCGCAAGCCCGCTGTACGAGCGCGGCGGCTGGATGCTCGTCGCGACCGTCGCCACGGTGTTTCCGCTCATCGCGCTGGCGCATTTCATCCTGATCGGCCGGCGTCATTCGGCCCGAACCTATACACAAGGATAGGCGGCCCTGTATCCACGGCTGATGGCGCGAAGCGCTTCGCGAACGTATCTTCATTCCATCGTTGACATGATCGGAATCGGAGGCGAAGCGGATATGGACAAGCTCTTCAGCATTCGGGTGTTCTCACGCGTCGCCGAAACCGGCAGCTTCAGCGGCGTCGCGAAAGATATGGATTGCAGCGTGGGCATCGTGTCGCGGGCAATCGCCTCGCTCGAAGACGGCCTGCACACGCGGCTCCTGCAGCGCACGACGCGCCGCGTGTCGCTCACCGACAGCGGCGAGCGCTACTACCGCAAATGCAGGAAGATCCTCGCCGACATCGACGCCGCCGACGCCGAAGCGAGCGATGCCGCCATGATCCCGCGCGGCCGCCTGCGCGTGCACGCGGCGCCCGATCTGGGCCTCGCGCAGTTGATGTCGACGATCGTCGAATACCGGCGCGCGCATCCGCAAGTGACGGTCGATCTGAAGCTGCTGGCGGGCATGCCGGACCTCGTGCAGGAACAATTCGACGTATCGGTGCTGTCGGCCGCCTCGCTGCCCGATTCGGGCAACGCGTACCGCATCGTCGGGCGCTTTCAGCGTGTGCTGGTCGCGGCGCCGGCGTATCTCGGGCGACACGCGGTGGAGTCCATCTCCGATCTGCCGATGCACGCGCTTACGCGCATCAACGCGCCGTTCGCGCATCCGTGCGACTGGCATGCGGAACTCGCCTCCGGGGTCACCGCCAGCATCGACCAGATCGTGGTCAACGACGCCGGGGCGATTCGCGTCGCGCTTCTGGCAGGCGCGGGCGTCGGCGCGATGCCGCATTACTTCGTCGCCGACGACATCAGGGACGGCCGGCTCGTGCGCCTCTTTCCCGACTATCCGCTGATGAGCGCGAGCGTATATGCGGTGTATCCGTCGCGTCAGCACGTGGACGCGAAGATCAGGACGTTCGTGGATTTTCTGGCGACGTCGCTGAAGGACAAGTTCGATGCGGCGCCGTCGGCAAGCGCGCCGCATGTCATGGCTCAGGAAGTCATGGCTTAGGAATGCGGATGCGGCTGATCATCAACGAGCCGGAAATCGCGTAGATCAGCACGAGCGGATGCAGCGTGAAACCGCCGACGCGCCACGTGCCGAGCCACATGCTCTCGCCGATCGCGCCGGACCATGCGCCGATGGTCAGCAGCAGCACGATCACGAAGGACGTGGGAATCGGTGTGCCTTCGAAATGGGTGACCTTGCCGCCGCCGCCCGACATCTCTTCGGTCGTCACGTTGTAGCGCGCGAGACGCGACACGCCGCACGCGACGAAGTACGCCAGAACGATGCGGTCGTACAGCCCGCGCATGCCGAAGCCATAGCCGATGATCGCCGGCGCGACGCCGAAGGAGATCACATCGGCGAGCGAATCCAGTTCCTTGCCGAGCAGCGACGCCTTCTGACGCCAGCGCGCGATGCGGCCATCGAGCACGTCGAAGACGAGCGCGGCGAACACGAGCGCGCAGGCGAGATAGATATGCAGCACGTCGGAATCGTCGAGATAGGACATCGACGAGAACAGCGCGCCCGTGCCGCACACCGCGTTACCCAGCGTGAACCAGTCGGCCAGGTGGAAATCGCGGATCATCGAGAATCGTTTCATTCGTTTCTGTCTTCGTGACGTTCGGCGGCACCGACGACCAGCGCCGCAAGGCTGTCAAGTCTATCATCGCGCCCTCTTTGCAAAGCACTCCGCATGCCCGCAAACCTGTACGCGAACGTACAGGTTTGCGTTATACTGCGGCATCGATCTGCCCCTCCGGTGCCGTCATGTCCGCGACCAAGCCCGCGCTCCTCACCATCCGCGACGCCGCCGTGCGCCTGCAAGTCACGCCGCGCACGCTCAAGTATTACGAAGAGCGTGGCCTCGTCACGCCCTCACGCAGCGAAGGCCGGTACCGGCTCTACAGCGAGCAGGACCTGGAACTGTTCGCGCGCATCCTGCGGCTGCGTTCGCTCGGATTCTCGCTGCAGGGCATCGTCGAGATGCTGAAACGGCCGATGGAAACGCAAGGCGAAGGCCGTACCGGCTATTCGGCTTCGTCGCTGCGGGAGATCGAGCAGGCGCTGTCGCAGCAGATCGAATCGGTCGATGCGCGCATCGCCGCCGTGCGCCGCGAACTGAAGGAAGCGCAGGCGGTGCGCAGCGAACTCGCCAGCGACCTCGATTATTTGCGGCGCAGAATCGCGGGCGAAAGCAAGGAAGTGCTGCTGGAAGAACGCCTGGCCGCGCGCAAGCGGCGCAAGACGCAGCGCGCCGAGGATGCGGGCGAATGACGCAAGCGCCATATCGGCAGACAAAGCCGGTCGCGGAACGTTTTCCCGGCGATCTGTTTGCGTGGGCTATCGCGCTCGCCACCGGGCTCGACTACTTCGACAACTCGGTCTTTTCATTCTTCACGAGCTATATCGCGGGCGGCGTCAATGCATCGTCCGATGAACTCGTGTGGGCGTCGAGCGCGTATGCGGTAGCGTCCGTGCTCGGCATCCTGCAGCAGCAATGGTGGATCGAACGGCTCGGCAATCGGCGCTATATCGCGGGATGCCTGTTTCTGTTCGCGGCGGGTGCGGTGGCGGCGACGCTATCCGAATCGGCCATCGAGCTGGCGCTCGCGCGCGGCTTTCAGGGCTACTTCATCGGCCCGATGATGAGCGCCGCGCGCATCCTCATTCAGACGCGCTTTACGCAAGAGACGCGCCCCGCCGCGACGCGCCGCTTTCTCAACATGATCCTGCTCGGCACTGCGCTCGCTCCCTTGTGCGGCGGCTATCTGGTCGCATCGCTCGGCTGGCGCGCGCTCTTCTCGTGCACCGCGTTCGCGGGCGTCGCGCTCGGCATGCTGGCGTTCGTCGCGGTGCCGTCCACGGGCCGCGTACATCCCGAGGCGCGCGGCGAAGCGCACTTCTGGCCGTACATCATCTTCGCGTTTGCGCAGGGCGCGCTGCAGATCGTCATGCAGCAAGTGCGTTTCGAGCTTTTCAGCACGTCGCCCGAGCTCATCGTGCTGACTGTTGCCGGGCTGCTGTCGCTCGGCTGGTTCATATGGCATCAGTGGCATCATCCGAAGCCGCTGTTGCGGCTGCATGCGCTGCGTGAAAAGACGTTTCAGGTGGGCATCGTGCTGTACATCGCGTTCTATTACATCAACAACGCGATGAGCTTTCTGGTGTCGCGCCTGCTCGAAGGCGGGCTCGGCTATCCGGTCGAAAACGCGGGGCGGCTCGTCGGCTTCACGTCGATGGTCTCGCTCGGCATGGCCGTCGTCTATTTCCGCTACGCGTCGCGCATCAGGCACAAGAAGTGGATGATCATGGCCGGCTTTCTGCTGGCCGCGTTCATCGGCACATGGATGATCGGCTTGCCGCCCGACGTGAGCATGCCATGGCTCATCGCGCCGATGGTCCTGCGCGGCATGCTGCTGCTCTTCATCGCGCTGCCGGTCGCGAACCTGACATTCCGTGTGTTCGCGGTCGAGGAGTACAGCCACGGTTATCGTTTCAAGAACATCGTCAAGCAACTGACGTATTCGTTCTCGACGGCGACCATCATCATTCTCGAACAGCATCGCGTCGCGCTGCATCAGACGCGGCTCGTAGAAACGGTCAACCCGTATGACCCGACGTTTCAGGGCGTATATCAGAGCCTGCTCGGCGCGTTCGAGCGCATGGGCCACAGCGCATCCGAAGCGAAGAGCCTCGCGCTCGTCGAGATCGGCCGCATCGTCACGCAGCAGGCGAACTTCCTCAGTTCGCTGGATGGCTTCTATTACATCATCGGCGTCGCACTGTGCGCGAGCGTGATCGCCGCATGGCAGAAGCGAATCGACTGATCCGTCTCAGAGCACATAAAAAGTGGACACACTCAGCAGCATGCGGATGTTCGCCCGCGTAGCCGAAGAAGGCAGTTTCACCGCCGCCGCGCAACGCATGAATATATCGACGGCCGCGACCTCGCGGGCCATCGCCGCGCTCGAAGCGCATCTGAATACGCGGCTCCTGCATCGGAGCACACGGCGCGTGATCCTCACCGAGGCGGGCAAGCGCTATCTGCAGCGCTGCGAGCAGATACTCGCGTGCGTCGACGTGGCCGAAGCCGAAGCCGCCGATGCACAGTTGCGCCCTTCCGGGCACTTGCGCATTCATGCATCGACGAGCCTCGGGCAGTCGTATGTCGTGCCCGCCATCGTGCGCTATCGGGAACGTCATCCGGCGGTGTCCGTCGATCTGACGCTGTCGCAGCACACGCCCGATATCATCGACGAAGGCTACGATCTCACCGTGCAGGCGAGCATCGCCGAGTTGCCGGATTCGAGCCTCGTCGCGCAGCGCCTCGGCACGGTGCATAGTGTGCTGTGCGCGTCGCCGGCGTACTTGCGCGGGCACGGCGAGCCGCGCACGCTTGCGGAGTTGTCGCGTCATCCGTGTCATCAACTCGTCTCGCCGCTCTTTCCGCGCGATGTCTGGACCTTCGAAGGCCCGAAGGGCACGGAGACCTTCGCGCTTGCGAAGACGAACTTCGGCGTAAATGTCGCGGGCGCGCTGGCGGTCGCGCTGCGCGAGGGCGTGGGCATCGGCGCGCTGCCGATGTCGACGGCGAGCAAGCTGCTCGAAAGCGGCGCGCTCGTGCGCGTGCTGCCTGACTATCGATTGCAGGCGCTCACGCTTTACGCGCTGTATCCGTCGCGGCAGTATCTCAATGCGAAGGTCAGGACGTTCGTCGAGTTCGTCAAGGACGTGGTTCCGCGGATACTGGAGAGCGATGCCGCTCATATCGATGCGCCGCGGGAGAGCTGACATTACAGCCTGAAGTTTTCCTTGATCGTGGCGATGAGCACGTCGATCGCGTCGCTTGCACGGCCGGTGCCATCCCGCATCAAAACGACTTCGTGATCGCCGATATGCGGAAGCATGTCCAGCACTCGCATATCTTCGCTGACGCGCGCGCGGTCGAGCAGCGTCACGGCAAGCCCCGACTCGACGCAGGTCTTGATGACCTGGCTCGACGCACTGTCGAGCACGACGCGCCATTTGCGCCCGGCACGCTCGAGCGCAGTCGTCATTGCCACACGATAGGGGCACGGCTCGCCGTATAACGCCAATGGAAGCGGGCGGTCCTCGGCCAGCACGAAGGTCGAACTCCCGACCCAGACCGGCGTGGTCATCGTCAGGACATCCGCCGGTCTGCTCGCTTTGACGGGTTGAACCAATAACGCGACGTCGAGCTTGCCGCGCGTCACCCAGTCCCGAAGCTTGAGGCTCGGTGCGGTTTTCACTTCCAGCACCACATTGGGCCAGCTGACCGCGAAGCCCGGAAGAATATCCCGGACGATATGCGCGGCATACTCGTCCGGCACGCCGAGCACGACGCGTCCCGCGAGCGTTTTTCCCTGAATTTCCCGCAGCACGCGGTCATGCGCGCTCAACAGCTCGCTCGTACCTGCAAGCAGCCGTTTGCCGAGCGCGGTCAGCGTGACGGACTGGTTGTCCCGGTCGAGCAGCCTGCCACCGGCGATGGCTTCGAGGCGCTGGATATGAATGCTGACCGCAGCCGGGCTTCTATGCACATGCTCGGCCGCCGAGCGAAATTTGCCGAGCCGGGCCACCGCATGAAAGGTGCGCAAGAGTTCGATATCGAGGACCGATTCCATGATGGTTCAACCGTATTGAACGACCTCATCAGTATATTTTGATTTTCTAATCGCCGATCGCAGACTACGCTGGACGCATGACAAAAGTTTCGCGACCCGGCCTTGCCTCGAATCCGCCTGCCATTGATGCGCTACGCCTGCCTTTGCCGGCATTGGAAGCGCTGATGGTCGTCGCGTGGAGTTCGGGCTTCGTCGGGATGCGATTTTCCACGGACTACGCGCCGATGTTTCTCGTCGTGCTGTGGCGTTGTGCGGTCATTTCGATCTGCCTGCTTCCCTTTGTCTTGCGGGAAATAATCGGCGCGCCGCCATCCGTGGTGGCGCGGCAGGCTGCAATCGGCTTGTTCGCGTTGGCAGGCTATATCGCAGGCGTTGGGAAGGGGATCGAGCTCGGCGTATCAGCGGGTCTTTGCGCGCTGATTGCCAATCTTCTGCCGGTTGGCACGGTCGTCATTTCATCCCTGGTTCTCAGGGAGCGCAACTCGGGCCGGACATGGGCGGGCATGGCGCTCGGGCTGGCCGGGGCAATCATGGTCAGTCATGACGCGTTGACCCTCGGCTCCGCTCCTCGTTGGGCATACGCCTTGCCGGTCGCGGGCATGATGTCGCTGGCGGTGGCCACGGTCTGGCAGCAACGGACCGCCTCTCGCACCGGCTCGCTGAGTCTCTTGTGTACTCTCTGGATACACTGCGTCGTGTCATGCCTCGTGTTCTTCTGTCTGCAGCGTTCGCAAGGGAGCGTGATGCCGATCGCGACCACCGGCTTCGCCGCCAGCGTTTGCTGGACGGCGGTCATCTCGACACTTGGTGGTTACGGGCTGTACTGGGTATGCCTGCGGCGGTCGTCGCCCGCACGCGTGTCGAGCGTCCTGTTCCTGAGTCCTTCGGTCACTTTCGTATGGGCGTGGGCACTATTCGGAGAGCCGCTCTCCTGGCCGATGCTCGGCGGAACGATAGTCTCCGGCCTGGGGATCGTCGTGATGACTCGACGGCCGCGCGACGGCCGCGCGGCTCGACAACTCTGAAGCCGCCAACTTTCCGCGCGGCCTCGACGCAATAACCGCTTCGGGCCGCACGTCAATCCGCCGATGGCTCGCACTCGCTGACGAAGGAAGATTTGGCGGCCGGCCGCTCCAGTGCGGCAAGGCGTTGCAGCGCTAACAGACCGAGCACGGCGAGCCCGCATCCCAACGTGAAGTCGGCGCTTACCCCGGCATGGTCGACAATCGAACCGCCCACTGCGGACCCGGCGGCGATGGCGACCTGAATGATGCTGACGAACATCGCCGAGCCCGCTTCGGGCATGTCCGCCGTGCCGTGCTGAATCCATACGCTGAAGCAGAGCGGCAGCGCGCCGAAGGCGACGCCCCAGAGCAGCATCCCTGCTGCTTCACCTACGATCGAATGGTCGAGCACCAGCATCGACGATATGGCGATCAGCAAGAGCAAGATCATCGCCGCGACGGACTTTTTCAGGTGGTTCGCAACCGCCATCGACATCAGCGCATTCGAAAAGAATCCCACCAGGCCGAATCCGAACAGCAGCAGCGTAATACCGCGCACGGAGAAATCCTGCTCCAGCAGCGGCGCGATGTAGGTGTATGTCGAGAAATGCGCTCCGAACACGAGCGCGACCATCAGCAGACTCCACCGGGTTTGCGGACGCCGAAGCAATGTTTTGAAATCGGAAACGCGCAGCGCCGACGCAGACGGCAGCGACGGCACGAGGAGCGCCTGTGCCGCAAGGGCGAGCGCCACGAGTCCCGCGGTCGCGGCGAACGAGGCTCGCCACGACGCGAACGAAGCGATGAACGTGCCGAGCGGCACGCCGATGACCGTTGCACACGTGACGCCCGTCAGAATGGTAGCGGTGGCCTTTGCGGCATCCTTCGGTTCGACGAGTCGGGGCGCAGCGGCCGTCGCCAAGGTCCAGAATCCACCCAGCGCGGCGCCGAGCAAGGCGCGGCCAGCGAGGAGAACCGGGAAACTCGTAGCGATTGCGCACAAAACGTTGGAGATCAAGAGCACTGCCGTCAACAGCAGAAATACGAAACGGCGGTCCATGCGTCCAGCACCGGCAATCAGCGCCGGCGCGAATATGGCGGCCATGATTCCAGGCATCGTCACCATCAAACCGGCAACGCCAGGCTTGACGCCGAGGTCGTGCGCAATCTGACTCAGAAGCCCGACCGGCAAGAACTCGGCCGTGACGAAGGCGAATGCGCTGACAGCGACCGCGACCACGGAAAGCCATTGGCGCAACGATGTGGTCCTTCCATATGGCGACGCTGATGTCGCAGGCGTATCAATTTGCATAATGACGAATCCGAGATTGAGCCTGCCACTCTATGCGGACTCCGGCGCGGGAAAAAGCATTGCGCCCTGAACAGACAAGCCGACGTGGACGAACAATCCCCGTATCGTGGTGCAAGAGCGTCGGCTGGAACCTCGGGGCGCAGTCGCGGCTCGCGACCTTGCATATCTGACTCCGTATGTGTCGTTGCTTCTCGCCGTACCGACCGACTCGCCCGGAAACGCTTGCAGGAGCGCCCGTGGCGAAGCCGGGCAGCTTGGGAGTACTCTAACGTTGCTGGACCTACATCTTTGGACGGAGACAGCACAATGCGCACCGCTTCAGAAGCAACGTCCGGCCTTGAAGGGCACACGCCCGAGTCGCTGCAAACGCTCGCCTCATACCTGGAAATATCTCTGGAAAAGGGTAAGTGCGTGGTCATGATGCGCCGCGATAAAGACATTTTCGCGGTGTACATCGGCAATCCCGCGGACGAGGACGTCAAATTGACGAGCCAGGGCACGGTTGCGACGGCGGTAGCAGAGGAAATACTTGAACTGACCCAGGTCGGGTTGAATCGGATGACAGTCGGCGATCAGACGTATCGCTTCTTTCGAAGCTTTACGCACGTCTCCGACGCTGGCGCGGTGGTATTTGCGCCGACCTAGGCTGTCATAGACGCGGCCCGTTATATTCACCGTGCTTATCCAGCGCGACGAATTTGCATTCGCGGCGCGCCGCAACGCATGGATCGCCGAGGAGAGTATGCATTTCTCAAAGAGACGATCGAGCCCGCGCCGGTCCTGGATTTCGCCGCACGCAAAGGAACGCGTGAACGAACGATGTTCCCTCTCGACAACCGCCCTTCGCACCATGATCGACGCAGGTCGATGCATCTGGCTCGGCGGAACTTCGGCGAACAGGGGCCTGAACCTCATCTACAGCAAAGCGGATGATTGCTGTTTCGTCGTCGTGCAAGACACGGGCAACCATGCTGTCGTGACGGTTCTACCGCTCTGGATGTGGAACAACGGCACGTTGCTGGAGAGTTCATCGCAGGCGGAAGAAGCGCGAAGGTTGGCGCTCGAACCACAGCCGCCTCGGCGGGACGGAAAGCGAATGAGACGTCAACCGCAACGCCCGGGCGGATTGTTCGGGCGTCGACGATGACGCTCGATCAGTCACAGCCTGCGGATCGGAGTCAGTCATCCTGCTTTCGCTCCCTCTTCTTGCGCACGAGACTCACCTGCCCGTTGCGCTCGAGTATCGCCGAATGCACTTCTTCGAGATCGAGCGTATGAAGTTCCTGTCTCGCGGTCTCGAATACGTCGGTTTTCGTGATAAGTGCGGCCGACATCTGATTTTCGTTGAATCGGCCATCCTTGAAGACTTCTCGTTCCACGCCGACCACGAGCGACTCCAGTCGGGGCGAATGAATGCAAGCCCACGCGAGCGCCCGATGTATGAGCACGATGACGAGCGAAGCAACCAGCGTCGGCGCTGCCGGAGAAGCACCGACAATGACGCGGCTCAACGTGGCGCCGAGAAGGATCCCGACCACATAATCGAAAGGAGAACGCTGGCCGAAGGACCGTCGACCAGAGATTCGAATGAAAACAAGTGCCGCGAAAAAAACGACGACCGTTCTGGCCGCCATTTGCAAGGCATCGAGGTCCCTGCCTTCTCCGAATATCGCTACGAGGATGTTCATCGTGTCCTCCGGTAGAGCGAGCAAGCAAGGCCAGAGGTCTGCCCGGCTTGCCGTGGAGACGGTCTTTGTCAGCGTCAGTCAGCCGGGCCGAGATATCCCGGAAGCCCGCGCGCAGCTTTTGTCTTCGCGAGTTCCACGCCTTTCTCGACGAGCGATGCGTACTCGGCATCGCTTTCGGGCGGCGGCAAACGGCTTCGCAAGAAATCGGACCAGCGGAATTCCGCCAGCGGAACAGTTGTCTTTTCATAGCCGCCCGCGTCGCGCACCGACGCCGACAGACTCCGAAATTCATCGTCCATCAGTTCCCACACATGGTCCCGCAATTCGGCGAACGCGACGCGCCTGCTCTGCGCGTCGTAGGGATACGTCCAGCGATTGTTTTCCATCGTCAGCCAGAAGTCGGCTTTGCTTAATGATGTGAGGTCACCCACCAGAACGACGGGCACGCTCTTTATCGCGGCGCGCCACAGCGCGGTCGCAACGTGATGATGGTCGATGACATACGGTGCGCCGCCGGGACCGAGCACGACAGGAACCGGCTTTTCGGCGATGGCCATTTCCAGATCATGGCCCGACAGCGACTCGTAGACTTTCGTCTTGTCGAGGATTTCCCGAAAACCGTGCGTCACCTGTGTGGGACGCAAGAGGTCGATTCTTACTCTCTTCATTTTTGCCTCCCCGCAATACCCGAAACACGCGAAGCCCAATCGTACGAACGAGAATTCAGGCCTCTGACCACCGGGAGCAGAAACCGTGCCGACGCTTTGGTGTAGTAGGCTAATCGTCCGGAGCCGAAATTCCAACACCCCGGTAGTTCTGACTGATCCTGTCGAAGCCCTAACTCGGACGCGTACGCAGCAAACATGGAAAACATAATCAACGCAGTGGATTCCGACGAGGCACTGGCGCGCGACATCGGCGCTGTTGCGCGTATCGGCGCCGTCCCTTCGATGCTGAAGATGATCTGCGAAGAGACCGGGATGGGCTTTGCCGCCGTCGCACGCGTGACCGATGCAACCTGGACCGCGTGCGCCGTACTCGACAAAGTAGGATTCGGCCTCAAGCCGGGCGGACAACTGCAACTTCACTCCACGCTTTGCTTCGAATCTCGCGCCGCGCGGCTGGCGATCGTCATCGACGACTTCACGCAGAGCGAGAAGTATCGCGACCACCATACCCCGGCGATTTACGGCCTGAAAAGCTACATCTCCGTCCCGATCGTATTGCCGGGCGGCGAGTACTTCGGCAATCTCTGCGCGATCGACGCGAGCCCGGCGGCCGTCTCGGATCCGAAAATCGTTCGTATGTTCGAGGTCTTCGCCAATCTGATCGGCATGCAGTTGGACAGCGAGCAGAGGCAGCGGTCGACCGAATCGCAATTGCTTCTCGAACGTGAAACGGCCACGTTGCGCGAACAATTCATCGCCGTTCTGGGCCACGACTTGCGCAGCCCGTTGTCGGCCGTCAGTGCGACAGCTGAGCTATTGAGCCGCCGCAAAGCGGAGCCCGACATCGAGGCGATCGGACAGCGGCTGAAGCGCTCGGCTTTGAGAATGGCCAGACTCATCGATGACGTGATGGACTTCGCGCGCGGCCGCATGGGTTCCGGCATGGTCGTCGCACTGGCCGACGAAAGCGACCTTGGCGTTCACCTGCGAGCGGTCGTGGACGAACTGTGCATGACGTATCCGTCGAGAGCGGTCGATTGCTCGATCTCCGTGGAGGGGCCGGCTCGCTGCGACCTCGCTCGCCTTCAGCAGCTCATGTCGAATCTGCTCGCGAATGCGCTGACGCACGGTTCGCCAGATGCGCCCGTGGTCGTGCGCGCTATCGTCGAATCCGGGACACTCGTACTTTCGGTGTCGAACGCTGGCGAGCCGATTCCACCGCAGGTGCTCCAGCGCGTATTCGAACCTTACTGGCGGCCGAAAACCAGCGCACCGGGCGGAGGACTGGGCCTGGGACTGTACATCTGCAAGCAGATCGTCGAGGCACATGGCGGCACGCTGGAAGTGTGCTCGTCGATCGACGACGGTACATGCTTCACCGCGCGTATTCCTTTGTAGGTGAGCAGGCGCTGTTTACCATGCAAGGGGACGCGTTGCGAAAGCGCCTTCGGTGCGCTCGTCGAAATTGTCCTTCTGCACGCCAATCAATCCGATCGTGCGACGCCGGGCTGAATCGACTTCGCGTCCCCGACGATATCGAGATTCCAGTCGCCCTGTTCGTACCAGTCGTCGCCGAGCAGTTCGGCCGGATGCTGCGTGCGGCTCGAACCGTTGCCGCAGCGCAGGGCGTCCGTCGCGCAATAGTGATCGCAACCCCAGCAATTACGCTCGGGATGTTTCGGATTCAGCGGAAAGCGTTTCGACATCGTCTTGATACTCCTTCAATGACGGCCTGCGAGCCGGCGACATCGAGACTAGTACCGAACCCCTTCGCAGCCAATAGGAATGCGACGATCGCTCGCCGCTTCCCTCGAAACACGCCGTTTCGGTTTTCAACATGCCGCCGGCGCGCCTTTCGTCGCGCCCGTGAGCATCAGTGCGATGAGATCGCGCACGCTGCGGATCGCCACGCCGAAAGGCAGCGTCTCGCGTCCACGGAAGAACAGGCCATTGCCGAGATCGCCGCGTGATCGTCTCCGCTAGTCGCGCGCGCCTTGCTTACCGCCCGGCCGGCACACCTGCTTGTCGATCTCGGCGCGCAGCCACTCGCGAAAGAGCGCGACCTGCGGCGCATCGTCCTGGCCGGTCCGCGTGACGAGCCAGTAGGACTGGTGCCCGTCCACCTCGACATCGACGATCGGCACGAGCGTGCCCTGCTGCAACTCGGGCGCGATCATGTGACGATCGGCAATCGTGACGCCGAGGCCGTCGACGGCGGCGCGAATCGCATGATCGAGCAGATCGAACTCGTAGCCGCCGCGCGTATCGACGTTATCGATATTCGCCGCCTTGAGCCAGTGCTGCCAGGTGAGATACCGCTGATCGCTGGCGGCGAGCACGTGCAGCAGCGTGAATTCGTTCAGGTCGATGCCGGATGAATCGCGCTCGCCGAGAAGCGCGGGCGAGCATACGGCGATATGCCGCTCGTTCATCAGCAACTGATTGTCGAGCCCGTCCCACTCGCCATTGCCGAAGCGAATCGCGCAGTCGAGCGCGCCCGATTCGACGAGATCGTCCTTGCGGCGCGTGGTCAGCGAGATTTCGAGGTCCGGCGCGGCCGCGCGCAACGATTGCAGGCGCGGCATCAGCCAGCGGCTCGAAAACGTGGGCGGCGCGTTGATGCGCAGTCGCCTTAAATGCGTTCTTTCCTGAATGCTGCGCACCGTCAGCTCGATGCGGTCGAACGACATTCTGAGCGCCTGCAGCAAGTGCCGCCCCGTCGCCGACAACTCCAGATGATGATGCCGGCGCAACAGCAGCGGCTCGCCGAGTTGCGTTTCGAGCTGGCGCACCTGGCGGCTCACCGCGCTTTGCGTCACATGCAGCATCTCCGCGGCGCGCGTGAAGCTGCCGGTGTGCCCTGCCACTTCAAAGGCCCTCAGCGCGTTCAGGGCCGGCATTTTTCGCTTCAAATCGGTCTCCCTTCCTTGCGTTTGCTGCGTGCATTGAACACGCATCCACGCCGGAATAACGCCGCCATGAAGCGACATTTTACGGATCGAGGCAAATTATGCCGCTTCGGATCAGGCGATCGCGGCAGGCTCCGCCGGCGTCGGGACTTGCCCGACGACCGTTCGCGCGTCGTCCAGAATCATGTCCGCGCCTTTCTCGGCGACCATCATGACCGGCGCATTGAGATTGCCTGACGTGATGTTCGGAAAAATCGACGCATCGACGATCCTCAGCCCCTGCACGCCATGCACGCGCAAGCGCTCGTCGACGACCGCCGTGCGCGCGTCCGGGCCCATCGCGCAGGAACCGCACAGGTGATAGATCGAGCCCGATTGCTCGCGGAAGTACTCCAGCATGTCGGCGTCGCTCTGCACGTCCGGTCCCGGCGAAATCTCTTCCGCGGTGATCGCGCGCAGTGCGGCCGAGCTCATGATCTTGCGCACGAGCTTGCTGCCCTGCACCGCTTCGCGGATGTCCCTCGGCGTCGTCAGCGCGTTGATCCTGATCTTCGCGGCGTCTTCCACGCGGCTGGACGCGATCTCGATCGATCCACGGCTCGTCGGCCGGCACGGGTTGAAGCACAGCAGGAAGCCCGAATACGGTTCGGGTTCGAGCTGCGCCTTGCTGCTCTTCGGAATGCGATACGAGAGCGGATTGAAATAGAGCTGGAGGTTCGGCTGCGCCTCGTCGTCATCGCCCTTGAAGAAGCCGCCCGACTGGTTCACGCTCATCGAAAGCGGCCCCTTGCGCGAGCTCAGATAACGCATGGCGGCCTTGACCTTGCCGAAGAGCGAGCCGAGCTCGTCGTTGAGCGTCTCGACCGTCGCGCGATAGTAGAAGCTCACGCACAAGTGATCCTGCAGATTCCTGCCGACGGCCGGCAATTCATGCACGAGCGCAATGCCGTGCCGCGCGAGCAGCGCGCCGTCGCCGAGACCGGAAAGCTGCATCAGCTTCGGCGAATCGACCGCGCCCGCCGACAGAATCACTTCGCGCTTCGCACGGAATTGCAGCGCTTCGCCGTTGCGCGATGCCATCACGCCCGTGGCACGCTTGCCGTCGAACAGCACGCGGCTCACGCTCACATGGCGCTCCACGCGCAGGTTCTTGCGCCCGAGCACCGGATGCAGATACTCGAAGCTGCTCGACGAACGCTCGCCATTGCGTGCGTTGATGTCGTAGATGGTCGCGCCTTCGTAGTCCTCGCCGTTGATGTCGCCCGTGACGGGAAAACCCGCTTGCCGCGCGCCTTCGAGGAACGTGCCGCAGATGGCATGCGCGCCGTCTTTCATCGACGAAATCCTGATCTTACCGTGCGCGCCGTGATACGGCGTGTCGCCGGCCCAGTGCGATTCGAGGCGGCGGAAATAGGGCAGCACGTCACGGTAGCCCCAGCCCGCGTTGCCCGCGCGCGCCCAGTCGTCGAAATCGTGCGGCTGGCCGCGCACGTAGATCATCGCGTTGATCGAGCCGGAACCGCCCTGCACCTTGCCGCGCGGACAATACAGCGAGCGGTTTTTCAGTTGCGCTTCCGGCTCGCTGTAGTACATCCAGTTGTATTCCGGGTTGTAGTAGGTCTTCGTGAAGCCAACCGGAACCTTGAACCAGAACGAATCGTCCGCGCCGCCCGCTTCGAGCAGCAGCACCGAATGCTCGCCGGACTCGGTGAGGCGATTGGCAAGAATGCAGCCCGCCGATCCGGCGCCCACGATGATGTAATCGAATTCCATGCTCTTCATGCTTTCTGTGCCCTGCGTTCAGCCCTTCGCGGGCGCGAGATCCTTCACGTCGGCGGGCCTGGCCGCCATCTGCAAGTGCAGGCGCTCGCCGGTGTACGGCGTATGCGCCCGCACGACATCCATGTTCAGTTCGACGCCCAAGCCCGGCTCCGTCGACGGAACGATGTAGCCCTCTTCCCAGCGGATCTTCGACTTGAGCACCTCGGCGTGGAAGCCGTCCCATGTGCCGATGCTTTCCTGAATCAGGAAGTTCGGCGAGCACGCGGCGATCTGGATGCTCGCAGCCGCACCGACCGGACCGTTGTAGAGATGCGGCGCGATCTGCGCGTAATGGACCTCGGCGAGGCTCGCGATCTTCTTGGCTTCGAGCAGACCGCCCACCCGCCCGACGTTGAATTGCAGGATCGACGCCGCGCGCGCTTCGAGCAACTTGAAGAACTCGTATTTCGTCGTCAGGCGCTCGCCCGCGGCAATCGGAATACTGGTTTTCGCGGCGACTTGCGCCATCGCGCCTTCCTGCCCCGGCGGAACCGGTTCTTCGAACCACAGCGGATCGAACTTCTCGAGCCGTTGCGCAAGACGAATCGCCGACGACGGCACCATCTGCCCGTGCGTGCCGAACAGCAGATCGGCCTTGCTGCCGACAGCCTCGCGCACCTTGCGGCAGAACGTCTCGCAGCGGTCCATCACTTCGAGCGAAATCTGATGGCCGGAATACGCGGTGTACGGGCCGGCCGGATCGAACTTCACCGCCGTGAAGCCGAGCGCGACGTTATGCGCGGCGCATTCGGCGGCGAGATCGGGATCGTCGTAGTCGTATTCGCCGCGGCTGTTCTTCGGGTATAGATAGGTGTACGAACGCAGGCGCTCGTGCACGCGGCCGCCGAGCAGCTCGTAGACTGGCTTGCCCGCCGCCTTGCCGATGATGTCCCAGCATGCCATTTCGAGGCCGCTGACGACGCCCATCATCGTGAGATCGGGGCGCTGCGTGAAGCCGCTCGAATACGCCTCGCGATAGAAGCGCTCGACATGGTGCGGATCGTGGCCGAGCAGATAGCGTTCGAACACGTCTTCGATGACCGGCGTCATCGCCTTCGGATGGAACGTCGCGGAGTAGATCTCGCCGACGCCCTCGATGCCGCACACGGTGCGCAGCTTCACGAAAATCCAGTACATGCCGCCGACGTGCGGCGGCGGCACCGCGACAATATGCGTTTCAAGTGCGGCGATTTTCATTGTTGCGCTCCCACTTTGTTCAGTCGATGTTTGAAGACGAGGCCGGCCACGCCGCCCAGCGCGGACATGACCGCGATGTAGCCGAAATAGAGCTGATAGCCATGCGCGCCCGGAAAGTTCTGCGTGAGATAGCCGTTGATGAGCGGCAGCACGGCATCGGGCGAATAGCCGATCATCGAAACGAGGCCGATTGCGAGGCCCATCGTTTCGGCGGGCACCTTGCATTGATCGAGCAGCGACCAGTAGAGGCCGCGAATCGCATACGTCATCACGCCGATGAAAAGCACGATCACCGTGATGAGCACGTGACTGCCGATCGTGGGCGCCGCCATCAGCAGGAGCAGCGCGCCGGCCGCCGCGAACAGCGCGAACACGAGCACGGAGGACTTCGAGGAGCGGTCGCCGAGAAAGCCGCCGCCGATGCCGCCGATCGGGCGCATCCACAACTTGGCCGTCGTGATGAAGCCCGCCGCGACCACCGACAAGCCGATTTCCTTCTCATGCAGATACGCGGAGAAGCTGTACGTCGCCCAGAACACCTGATAGCCGCAGAACACGATGGCCGACAGCAGCCACAATTGCGGATTCTTCAGCAGCACGGCGAGATCGCGGAACACGTTGCGCTTTTCTCGCGCGCCTTGCGCGGGCTGCGCGCCTTGCGGGTCGCGCACGAGGCCGAGCACGACGCCGAGCCCGATGCACAGGAACGCGTACATGTAGACGACGAGCCGGAAGCCCGCGACAGCCGACTCGCCGCGCGTCTGCGTCGTCCAGGCGAAAAGACCGATCGCAAGCGTCGCGAGCAGCGCTTCGATCAGGCCGCGGCCGCCATCGAGAAAGCCGAAGAAGCGGCCTTGCTCGTCGGCGGCGGCGATCATCTGCACGCGCTTGATGATCGCGGCCCAGAACGTGAGACCCGTCGTCAGGCCCCAGCCGCCGAAGATCGCGATCAGCGAGCCGAACGACGGCGCCGTGGAATACCACAGCCCGAGCGCGCCCGTCGCAATCAGCGAAAAGCTGATGAGCACGCGCGGCGCGACGCGATCCGCGAGCCAGCCGCTCGGCAGATAGCAAACGAGGAAGATCGTGCCGAGCGCGGAGTAGAGATAACCCAGTTGCGCTTCGGTGATGTGAAAGACTTCGAGCATCGTCGGCTGATAGACCTGCCGCAGATACAGAATCGGATAGATGGCGCCAGCGGCGATCACGAGCAGCGCGAGCTGGATATAGCGGTCGGCGCGCGTGCTTTCGCGCGGCGCGTTGACGCTTCGGCCGGATTGAGCGGGATTCGATGACACAGGCGTGCTCCTCGAAGGGCAGCGGCGCGCGGCATGTCGATGCCGCGCGGCTGAACCTTCCATATGTTCTTGTTGAGGGTAAAAAGCGGATGCGGCCGGCACCGGCCGCGAGAATCAGTACTTCATGACGACGAGACGCGTCTGCGTGAACTCGAGCATGCCGTGCTTGCCGTCGTCGCCGCCGATGCCGGAGCGCTTCCAGCCGGCGTGGAAGCCCTGATACGGATCGGCGGGCGTGCGGTTGATGTAGAGCTCGCCCGCTTCGATCGCGTTGGCGACCTTCATCGCCGTGCGGTAGTTCTCGGTGTAGAGCACCGACGAGAGGCCGAACTGGTGGTCATTGGCCATCGCGAGTGCTTCGTCGATGCTCGCGTACCCGAGCACCGCGAGCACCGGGCCGAAGGTCTCTTCCTGCACGATCTCCATGTCCTGACGGCAGTTCGAGAGCAGCGTCGGCGGATAGAAGAAGCCCTTGCGATCCGGCACCTCGCCGCCGGTTTCGAGCGTCGCGCCCGCTTCGATCGCGCGGCGGACCATCGCGTGAATGCCGTCGCGCGATGCCTTGTTGACGAGCGGTCCCATGTTGCTCGCGTCCTCGTGACGGTCGCCGATGCGCTTCGCCATCATCTGCTCGCGCAGCAGGCCGACGAACGCGTCGTGAACGCTCTCGTGCACATAGACGCGCTCGATGGCCGTGCAGAGCTGACCGCTATGCGTGAGCTTCGATGCGACGAGTTCGCGCGCGGCCTTTTGCAGATCGGCGTCCGGCTCGACGATCGCGGGCGTCTTGCCGCCGAGTTCCAGCGAAGGCTTCGCGATGTTCGCCTTGCAGTAGTCGAGCACCTTGCGGCCCGCGTTGACACTGCCCGTCAACGTAATCATGCCGACTTTCGGATGCGTGCAGACGGCTTCGGCCGTTGCGTGATCCATCGCGAGAATATTGACCACGCCCGGAGGCAGCGCCGCGCGCTCCACGGCGCGCGCCAGCTCGAACGCCGACAGCGGCGTGTTGTTGCTCGGACGCACGACGACCGTGTTGCCCGCGATCAGCGCTGGGGCGATCTTGCGCATCAGCGTATAGATCGGGAAATTGAACGGAATCAGGCACGCGACGACGCCGATCGGCTCGCGATGCAGCACGAGATTCTCGTTCGGCGTATCGCTCGGAATGACTTCGCCTTCGATACGGCGCGCCCATTCCGCGTGATAGCGCGTGATCTGCGCGGCGTAGACGGCTTCGTTGGTCGCATCGAGCAGGCTCTTGCCGGACTCTGCCGCGAGCGCCGCGCCGATCCCGGCTGAGGCTTCGACGATGGCGTGGGCGAGACGCTGCATGTGCTCGCCGCGCTCGGCGGCGGGCATCACGCGCCACAGACGCTGCGCGCAGGCGGCCTGTTCGACGGCCAGGAGCGCCTGCTCGCGCGGCGCGTCGTGGACGTGCCCCACCACTTCTTCGGTCGCGGGATTCAGGATGGCGGTGACGTGCTCGCTCACGGGCTCGATGAAACGTCCGTTCACAAAATTGCGTTCTGGCTTCATGTCTGGCGGATTCCTTGGTCGCTCTGCGTCATGCCGCCCGGTTGCCGGCATGTCGGGCAACCGCTGCGACAAGGCAACGCATCTGCGGCGCATTCTTCCGCGCCTCGCGCTGCAACGACAAGCGAAGAATTTTCTGGAAGAACATTCGCAAAACTCACGCTTGCTGTTCGACTAAATCCTTTTGCAGCCGCACTTGCATCGCGCACAATCCGTCGCTCGCGGTCCCGTCCACATCGATGGTTTGGACTTCTTGACGAATAAGTAAAAGACTTGAGACTTTCATGAGAAACAAAGCAATTTCCCTGGCCGCGCTCGCGTGCATCGCAACATCAGCTCATGCTCAAAGCAGCGTCACGCTGTACGGCATCCTCGACGAAGGCTTCGATTACACGAGCAACGTCGGCGGTAATCATGTCTATGAGCTCACGAGCGGTTACGCCGCAGGCAGCCGCTGGGGCATGCGCGGCGTCGAGGAACTCGGCGGCGGCACGAAGGCGGTGTTCCAGCTCGAAAGCGGCGTGAACCTGAGCAATGGCGCGGCGGGGCAAGGCGGACGCATGTTCGGCCGGCAGGCGTACGTGGGCGTGAGCGACGACCGTTTCGGCTCGCTCAAGCTCGGCCGCCAGTACGATTCCGTGGTCGACTATCTCGCGCCGACGACAGCCAACGGCAACTGGGCCGGCTATCTCTTCGCGCATCCGTTCGATAACGACAACACCGACAACTCGTTTCGCGTGAACAACACGGTCAAGTACGCGAGCCCGACGCTCGCGGGCTTGCGCTTCGGCGGCACGTATAGCTTCAGCAACGACGCGAACTTTGCGGCCAACCGGCAGTACAGCGTCGGGGCGTCGTATGCCAGCGGCGGCTTGCTGGTCGGCGCGGCCTATTTGCGCGCCGACGGCACGGGCTCGAATGCGAACGGGGCAATCGCGACGAACGACGCGAGCTTCATCGCCCGGCGCATGCAGATCTTCGGCGCGGGCGTGAACTACACGTTCGGCAATGCGACCGCGGGTTTCGCGTACACGAATTCGAGTTATCGCGATCCGTCGACGAACGGCTATATCGGCTTGCCGCTCGCATCGGCGGGGAACACTTTGAAGAACCTGAAGTATCAGAACTTCGAAGTGAACGGGAAGTATCAGTTCACGCCGGCCTTCTTCGTCGGCGCGCAATACGTGTATTCGATCGAGACCTACGATTCGACCGCGGGCACCGTGAAGCCGCACATCCATTCGGCCGGTCTGATGGCGGATTATTTCCTGTCGAAGCGCACTGACGTTTATCTGCAGGGCGCGTATCAGAAGATCGCCGGCACATCGACCGGTTCCGTCATGGATCAGGCGTTCATTCCGGGCACGCAGGGCTTGTCCTCGAATTCGGAGCAGTTCGTCGCGCGGGTGGCGTTGCGGCACGCGTTCTGACGCTCACGTCGGAGCAACCGCCCGGTGCGTCTCGCGCACCGGGAAATCCTAAGCATTTCCTAAGCTTCCCTCCGCTACGCTTGCGGCTTCTCTGAACGTGAAGACCGCAAGATGAAGCCAGCGCCATCCGTCGAGCGTCGACAAAAGCCATGACTGCCCGGAGACACGCCATGAGGGTATTGCTCGTCGAAGACGACCGCATGATCGGCGAATCCGTGCAGGACGAACTGCGCGAGAGCAGCTACGCCGTCGATTGGGTGCGCGACGGCAAGCTCGCGCTCACGAGCCTCACCACGCACGTCTACGATGCGATCCTGCTCGACCTCGGCCTGCCCGGCGCCGACGGCCTCGACGTGCTGAGCGCCGTGCGACGCGGGGCGCATCACGTGCCGCTCATCATCATCACCGCGCGCGATTCCGTCGAAGCGCGCATTCGCGGCCTCGATGAAGGCGCCGACGACTACCTCATCAAGCCCTTCGACATCGCCGAACTGAAGGCGCGCATGCGCGCCGTGATCCGCCGCCGTGGCGGACAGGCCGCGCCGCTCATGACGAACGGCGTGCTCACGCTAGATCCGGCGACGCGCGAAGCCACGTGCGGCGACATCGCGACGCGCCTCTCGAGCCGCGAATTCGCGCTGCTGCAATCGCTGATGGTCCGCCCCGGCGCGATCCTCTCGCGCGCGGAGCTCGAAGATCGCATCTATGGCTGGAACGAGGAAGTGGAAAGCAACGCGGTCGAGTTTCTGATCCATTCGCTGCGCAAGAAGCTCGGCGCCACCGCGATCAAGAACGTGCGCGGCGTGGGCTGGATGGTTTCGAAGGAATCGTGACGCGTTCGCTTCAGTTCAGGCTGTCGGCCTGGCTGTCGGCGCTGATCGTCGTGATTGCGGCGGCGGGCGGCGTGATCGCCTTCAAGACGGCGCTTCACGAGGCGAACGAGTTGCAGGACGGCCAGTTGAAGCAGATCGCCGCACTCGTCACGCCGCGCACGCTCGCCGTGATGCGGCGCGAAGCGCTCGCCAAGGTCGACGGCGCGGACGCGGAATCGAAGCTCGTGATTCAGACGATCGCCGAGCGCGCGCCGCTCGCGCTCCCACCCGGCCTGCCCGATGGCCTGCAAAACGCGATCGTCGACGGCACGCCGTGGCGTCTTGCCGTCACCACGCTCGACGACGGCACACGCGCCGTGATCGGCCAGCAGACGGCGGGCCGGGACGAGATCGCCCGCAACAGCGCGCTCGCCACCGTGATGCCCTTCGCCGCGCTCGCACTCGTGCTGCTCGTGGCGCTGCATCTGATCGTGCGACGCATGTTCCGGCCGCTCACGGCGCTGTCGGCCGGTCTCGACACGCGCCCCGAGCACGATCTGTCCGCGCTTTCCGGCGACGCGCTGCCGAGCGAGATCGCGCCTTTCGTGGTCGCAATCAACCGGCTGCTCGCGCGCGTTGAAGCGTCGGTGGCGTTGCAGCGCCGCTTCGTCGCCGATGCCGCGCACGAATTGCGTTCGCCGCTGACCGCCTTGTCGTTGCAGGCCGAGCGGCTCGCCGCATCCGAATTGCCGGACACCGCGCGCCAGCGGCTCGATGCGCTCCGGCGCGGTCTCGCGCGCACGCGCTCGCTGCTGCATCAATTGCTGACGCTCGCGCGCCTGCAGCAACGCAACGACGCCGACACGGCGCATCTGCGCGTGCAGGAAGTCTTTCGCAACGTGCTGGAGGATCTGATGCCGCTCGCGGAAGCGAAGGACATCGACATCGGCGTGTCGAGCGTCGATGACGTCCACATCCGCGCGCCGCAAGCCGATCTCACCATCATGGTGAAGAATCTCGTCGATAACGCGATCCGATACACGCCGCCGGGCGGGCGCGTGGACCTCTCGACGGGCTTGGCGAATGCGCGGCCGTGGATTCGCATCGAGGACAGCGGTCCCGGCATCGCGCCGGAGGAACGCGCGCGCGTCTTCGATCCGTTCTATCGCGTGCTCGGCAGCGACGAGGACGGCTCGGGCCTCGGCCTTTCCATCGTCGGCACGATTGCGGCGCGCATGGGCGCGAAGGTCGAACTCGCGGATGCCGCGCCGCGCGGGCTCGTGGTGACGGTCACGATATGAGCGGTTTCGTTCGAGGAATTCTCCGGACACATGCGGCCCGCGTGAGGACATACGCGAGCCGCATGTCGGGCGCATGTGCGGCATGCTATCGTCGATGCGTCTTCCCGATGGGCCATTTCGATGCCGCCATCATGAGTCAAGTGCGCTATCCCCTCGGACCCGACGACCGGGTGCATCTGATGTGCTGGCTCACGTGCGGACTGCTCGGCGCGTATTACATCGAAGGCGACTGGCCCGATACCTCCTTTCAGGTGCGCGCGGCGCATCGCTGGCTCGACCGGCACCATCGCGCGGCGGAGTGGATCGAGACCGCGCGGCTTTCGGCGGCGGCGCAGGCACTCGCCGAGCGCTTCTCGACGACGCTCGACGCCGACGCCTCGCGCGGCGACATCGAGCGCATTCTCGAAGGCGAGGATCTCGACTACGAATGCGCGCTCGTGCAGCGCATCTATCACGAGTGCCGGCTCGAGCTGACGAGCCGGCGCAGGCCTTCGCAATAACGCAAGGCTTCTTCCCCTCGGACTTTTCCGCGCAGCGGCGATAAATTTTCATGCCACGTCGCGCACGGGTCCCGACGCGTACCGCGTTCGGGCCCGGACATTTTCTCGACCGGCACGAATGTGCGGAACCCCACATTGGCGCACGGGGCGCGGGCGCTACCATCGGCGCACCTGCTCGCACGTCGATGTTCGCGCCTCCCGGCGGTGTCCTGGATCGTCGGGCCGAAAAGCGGCTACACCGTCAGCGGCCAAGAACGATGAGAACAATCGACACCGACCGGAGGTCGTCATGCAGCGCAACATTCGTCCGTTTCTTCCTCGAACCCGGATTCGCCGCACGCGTGTGCGGCCGCTCGCGATGCTCGTGCCGCTCGTCGCGGGCCTGACGTGCGCCAATCCCGCAGGCGCCGCGCCGCCCTTGCCCGACGGCGGCCGGTTCGTCGCGGGCAGCGGCGCGATCAGCGGCGGCGGCAGCGGCCCGTCGGTCACGATCAGTCAGACATCCACGCGCGGCGTCATCGACTGGACCAGCTTCTCGATCGGCAGCGGACGGCAAGTTACGTTCAACAACGGAACCGGCGCGACGCTCAATCGCGTGAGCGGCGGCGAAGCATCGGTGATTTTCGGGCAGCTGAGCGCAACGGGCAGCGTGTATCTCGTCAATCCGCAGGGCGTGCTCGTCGGCCCGGGCGGTGTCGTCGCGACGGGCGGCCGCTTCGTCGCATCGGCACTCGACATCGACAACGGCGCGTTCATGCAGGGCGGCCCGCTCACGCTCTCGGGCGGCGGCGACGGCATGGTCATCAATCTCGGCACCATCGGATCGAGCGGCGGCGACGTGTTTCTCGTATCGCGCACGGCGGCGGTGAACGGCGGCCGCATCAGCACGCCGCAGGGCACGACGGAAATCGCGGCGGGCAATCAGGTGCTCCTGCGCGATGCGTCGGGCGGACAGCAGGTCTTCGTGCAGGCGGGCAGCGGCGGCACGGCGATGAACGGCGGCATGATCCAGGCGGCGCAGGCGAGCCTCCAGGCCGCCGACGGCAATGTGTACGCGCTCGCGGGCAACAGCGCCGCGACCCGCGCGACCGGCACCGCGACGCGCGACGGCCACGTCTGGCTGGTCGCGGACCAGGGCACGGTGCATGCGAACGGCACGATCGGCGCGATGAACGCGGACGGCAGCGGCGGCACGGTCGAGACGCGCGGGAACGCGCTCGACATCGTGGGCGCGAATGTGCAGGCGCGCACATGGAAGCTCGGCGCGCCGACTTTCACGGTCGATCAGGCCAACGCGGACTCGCTCGCGCGCAGTCTCTTCAACGGCACATCGGTCGATGTCGAAGCCAGCGGCGGCGATCTGACCGTGGGCGGCAACGTCCAGTGGAACGGCAATGCATCGCTCACGCTCGGCGCGGCGCATGGCGTGGCGATCGGCGCGGGCGCGACCATCGGCAACGCGGGCAACGGCAATCTGACGCTGCGCGCGGACGCGGGCGGCATCGACAACGGCGGCAGCGTGACGAATGGCGGCACGATCGACTGGTCGAAGAGCGGCGGCATCGTCAGCGCGCTCTATGACATGAACGGCAGCTACGCGCCGGGCACGCTGCTCACGAACAGCGGATGGACGGCCGCGCCGTATAGCGGCCTCGTCTCGCAGACGACCGCGTACCGGCTCGTGAACACCCTCGCCGATCTCTCGAACATGTCGAAAGACCTCGCGGGCAACTACGCGCTCGGCAAGGACATCGACGCGAGCGCGACCGCCTATCCGAACTCCTTCACGGCGATCGGCGCGACGCGGACGCCTTTCACCGGCCAGTTCGACGGCTTCGGCCACACGATCGACAAGCTCGCGACCGTAGCGAATCTGAACGACGACCGCTACGGCATGTTCGGCGTGATCGGCGCGAGCGGCGTCGTGCGCAATCTGAATCTCACCGACGCCAGGACGGGCGACTATTCATCGGGGGCGTTCGGCTTGCTCGCGGGCCAGAACAACGGTCTCGTCACCTACGTCAACACGACGGGCGGCGTCGGGCAGAACGGCTTCGGCGGCGCCGGCGCGGGCGGCCTCGTCGGCGTGAACAACGGGGTTATCGAACGGTCGTCGAGCACGGCGGATGTCGGCTATCAGATTCCCGCGGGCGGGCTGGTTGGCGTGAACAACGGCACGATCGCGCAGTCGTTCGCGACCGGCACGACCTACGCCGGGACGCATGGCGAGACGGGCGGGCTCGTCGCCTTCAACAACGGACTGATCACGCAGTCGTACGCAACGGGCGACGTGGGCGGTTTCGGCGGCGGCGGCGGAATCGTGTATGCCAACGGCAGCACAGGCGTGATCAACGAATCGTTCGCGACCGGGCAGGTTGGCGGCGGCGGGCCTCCGGGCGATCCGGAAGGCGGCATCGCGGCGTACAACCAGGGCGCGATTCACAACAACGTCTACTGGAACAAGGACACGACGATTCGCACGCAAGCGGCGGGGTCGAATTCGGGCACCGTTCCGCCCGATTCAAACGGGCTCAGCACCGCGCAGATGAGCAACCCGTCGAACTTCCTCGACTGGAACATCCCGTCGGGCGGGGTCTGGGCGATGCCGGCAGGGGCGACGCATCCTGTCTTGCAGTGGCAGCAGGCGCAGCCCTGAAACGCGTGCAACTACACCGCTGGACGGCGCGGCGCGCAGTCCGGCGCGCTAGCTCCCGATCACGAGAAAGATCTCGCCGACCGGCGCCTTCGATCCATTCGGCACCACGGCCTTCAGCGGAAATCCATAGGTGCCGCGAAAGCTGACGAAGCGTCCGGCCTGCACGCGAATCCCCGCTCCGACGCTCGCCAGCGACGCATTATTGACCTCGCCGAATTCGGCGATGCGATTCCACACGTGTCCCGCGTCGAAGAACACGAACGGCTGCATCGCCGCGATGCCCGCCGATATCGCCGGCGCGCGCAGTTCCGTCTGCAGGTTCCATCCGCGATCGCCCTGCGCCGCATACGGCTCATAGCCGCGCACGGTGGCATCGCCGCCCAGCCCGAGTTCCTCGCTGGGCAAGAGCGTGGTGCCCGTCCACTGAACGAGCCCGCGCGCCGCCACCGAAAAGCCGGACTTGCCGAGCGGCATGTCGCGTTGCGCCGACAGCTGCATGTACTGATAGCGGGGCGTCGCGCCGAGACGCGCGGCATCGTACGCTTCCTCGTTACTGTTGCTGTCGAAATAGCCCGGACTCACGAAGAGCGATGCGTTCAGATGGGTATCGCCGGAAGCATCGCTCTTCAGGAGATCGTAGGCGATGACCAACTGATGAATATGCGTGTTCGCATTGAACACCTGAAAGCCGCCGAATTCGAGGTCGTTGTTCGAGCGCTTGAAGTCGTAGCCGAGCTGCACTTGCTGTTGCCACGCGCCCGCGTGATCGAGCGGCGGCAAGCGCCAGTCGTACCGGAAACTGATCTGCGCGCTGATGCCGGTTTGCCCGTAACTGTCGGGCAGACGCGGCGTGCTCTGCGCGAACACGCCGAACAACTCGAGGCGATCGAGCCACGGCAACGGCGCGACCGCATTGAACGCGTGCGCGATGTAACGCGGACGATCGGGCCGCCCCTCGATATCCGGATTGCCGCTCAGCAGATCGTTACTCGCGGTCATCTGATAGCCGATGCGCGCATCGATGCCGAACAGATTGCCGTAATCGAATCCCGCGAGAATGCGATCGCGTCCGAGATCGCGCACGCCATCGTTGTTATAGCCGCCGTAGATGCGAAACGGAAAGCGATCCTCGGTTTGCAGCACGACATCGGTCGTATCGCGCGCGGCGCCGGGCGCATAAATCACGTCCACGCGCCGATACGGATTCGCGTTGAGCAGCGCAAGCCCCGAGGCGACATCGCTTTCATGGATCGGCTCGCCGCTCGCGAGCGGCATCTCGCGCGCGAGCAGCGCATCGGAGAAATAGCGATTGCCTTTGGGTATCACACGCCCCGCGCGAAACTCGGCGATGGCGATCTTCACGACGCCATCGCTCACGTCCTGCTCGGGCACGTACACATCGACGAGCGGCTGGCCCGCGGCGCGATATCGCTGCACGACCGCGCGCCGTATGTCGGCGAGGCGCGCGAAAGTCAGAGGCGCGTGGAGATCGGCCGAAAAGCCCTCGAGAAAATCGGGCGTGAGGACAGGCAGGCCCGTCGCCGTGATCGCGCCGCCCGCAGCCGATTGCGTCGTTGCGGATGCGCCATCCGCGCGCACGAACGCGATGCCGCGCAGATCGCGAATCGCGACATCGTGCGAACCGCCGGCCGGCCCGGGCTGCGACGGCGACGTGCGCGGCCGTTCGACGGCAGGCGGTGCGATCGGCGCGACATCGCGATACGACTGCGCGGCGGCATCGGGTGCATGAACGATGCAGACGATCGCGGCCGACAGAACCGTCGCGGCAATGCGTGCGCGAATCAATCGTTCAGGCGCGCGCGGCGATCATGAAGCATGTATCCTCCGGCGTTCGTCGCGTGGGTCGGCTTCGCATGGTATCAGCGATGTCGCGGTACGTTTCATGCAGCAAGCGCATTCGTCGCGCTTTACGTAGAAATGACGCGGCGCCTTGCGCGACATGTAGAAATCACCGGCCTCGGGCGGGACGCATCTCATGACGCGCCACCCGCTTCACTTCTGAACCCTCAACCCATCTATGATTCGAAAACGGTCGACTCGATGAACCGCCGAAACCGTAATACCAGGACAGGGATGGACAAAACCTCCACCGCAGCAATCACCGGCTCCGACATGCACGATGCGTCCATCGACGCGCAATGCGCGCGCGAGCCGATCCACATTCCCGGCGGCATTCAGCCCCACGGCGTGCTTTTCGGCGTCGATGCGCACTGCCACATCGTGCAGGTGAGCGCCAACGTCGCGCAGTTCGCGCACGTCGCACCCGACGCTTGCCTCGGCCGCGCGCTGTCGGCGGTATTGGGCCAGCCCGCAGCCGAGCGCGCGAGCGCGGGCCTCGCGCAGCTCACGCGCGACGGCGCGACGATCCATGTCGGCAACGTCGTGCTCGACGGCTGGACGACGCACGGGCCAGTGGCGATCGTCGTGCATCGGCATGAAGGGCTTTTGTTCGTCGAAGTCGAACCGGCGCAGGACACCGCCGATGTGTTCTCGACGATCTATCCGCTCGTGCGCTCCTTCGTCACCGACGTGCAGTCGATGCGCACCATCGAGCAGCTCTGCCAGTTCGCCGCGGATGAAATCGCGCGCATCACCGGATTCGGGCGAACGCTCGTCTACCGGTTCGATGAGGAAGGCAACGGCAACGTGCTCGCAGAAGCCGTGGAGCCTGGCTATCCGTCATATCTGAACCAGCACTTTCCGGCCTCGGACATTCCGGCGCAGGCGCGCGAGCTGTATCGCAAGAACCGAATCCGGCTCATTTCGAACGCCGATTACGAAGCCGCGCCGCTCGTGCCCGCGCTGCATCCGGCGACCGGCCGCCCGACCGATCTCACCTACGCGTCATTGCGCAGCGTGTCGCCCGTGCATCTGCAATACATGCGCAACATGGGCACGCTCGCATCCATGTCGATGTCGATTCTCGTCGACGACAAGCTGTGGGGCCTCATCTCCTGTCATCACGCGACGCCGCGCCTGCCGCCGTTCGAAGTGCGCACAGCATGCGAGCATGTCGCGCAGATCGTCTCGCTGCAAATCGAGGCGCGCGAGTCGCAGGGCGAAGCGCATTACCGGCTCGAACTGCGCCGCATGCTGTCGAAGCTGCTTTCGTCGATGGCCAATACGGACAGCTTCGTCGACTCGCTCGTCGAGGACGCGTCCGATCTGCTCGGCTTCACGCGCTCGTCGGGCGCGGCGGTGATCTTCGAGGGGCGCACGTCGCTCGTCGGCCTGACGCCGGGCGAGCACGGCGTCACGGCGCTCGTCGACTGGCTCGACGATCAGAGCGAGGACGTGGTCATGTCCGACCGCGCGTCGCAGGAATGCCCCGCGCTCGCCGATTCGCCGGACGTTGCAGGTTTTCTGGCGGTGTCGATCTCGAAGATCTACCGCAACTATGTGATCTGGTTTCGCCGCGAAGTCGTGCAGACGATCGAATGGGCCGGCGACCCGCGCGCGAAACTCACGGGCCTCGCGGACTCGCTGTCGCCGCGCGTGAGCTTCGATACGTGGACGGATGTCGTGCGTCATCGCTCGCTGCCGTGGCGCGCCGCCGAGCGCGAGATTGCGCTGGAATTTCGCGCGGCGGTGCTCGGCATCGTGCTGCGGCGCGCGGAGGAAATCGCGCAACTCGCGACCGAGCTCGGCCGCGCGAATCACGAGCTCGAAGGGTTCTCGTACACGGTGTCGCACGATCTGCGCGCGCCGCTCAGGCATATCGTGAGCTTCGCGGACCTGCTCAAGCAGATGGATGGCGACAAGCTGTCGGAGCGCGGGCGCGGCTATCTGGAGCGCATCGTGACATCGGCGCGTTTCGGCGGCCGTCTCGTCGACGATCTGCTTTCATTCGCGCAACTCGGCCGTGCGGCGCTGCGTCCGCATAAGGTCGATGTCTACGCGCTCGTCCATACGGTGATTCAGAACGATATCGACGAGCACGCGTCGGCGCGCGTGCGCTGGAAGGTGGACGCGCTGCCGTCCATCGAAGGCGATCTGGTCTTTCTGCACGTCGCGTTCGCGAACATCATGTCCAACGCGGTGAAGTTCAGCGCGCAACGCGAACAGCCGGCGATCGAGATCGGCGCATACGAGGGCACGGGCGAGCTGATCGGCCACGTCGTCTATTTCGTGCGAGACAACGGCGCGGGCTTCGACATGCGCTACGTGGACAAGCTCTTCGGCGTGTTCCAGCGCCTGCACGTCAACGAAAAATTCGACGGCACCGGCATCGGGCTGGCGAACGTGCGGCGCATCATCGAGCGGCATGGCGGCAAGGCCTGGGCCGAAGGTACGCCCGATCGGGGCGCGACCTTCTACATGGCGCTGCCGAAGCAGTTCCGCCCCGAGAGCGGCGTGCGCCGCGACACGGCCGCGACCGCGCTGGCACGCCTCGCCGCGGGCACGGGCGGCGCGGGGCATGACATCGACCAGCTCATCAAGCGTTCGGAGGAAAAAAGGTAACGCCTGAAGCAAAACGGCCGCGATCTCGTCGATCGCGGCCGTTGCGTTTCATGACGCCCTGTGGCGCTTAGAAGCGGTGACGCAGACCCACCGTTGCCGCGACCTGATTCTGCGTCGACGACGGCGACAGCGTGTTGATCATCGCGACGTTGGCGCCGGCATTGCCCAGCTCGCCCGACGCGTGCTGATACACGCCTTCGACATACACATCGGTGCGCTTCGACAGCGCGTAGTCGGCTTGCAGCGACGCGGTGTGCCACTTCGGATCGCCCGAACCGTTCGCGCCCGTCACCTTGCCGTCCGTGTACGTGTACGCGGCGTCGAGGCTCAGTGCCGGCGTCAGCGCGTAGCGGCCGTTCAACTCGAAGTTGTTCAGATGCAGATTCGTGTTTCCCGGCAGCGCCACCGTCGTGCCGCCTTGCGATGCGGCGAGCAGGTTGTCGTAGTGCGTGTTGGTCCACACAAAGGCGACCGTAGCCGGGCCGTACGTGTAGTTCACGCCCGCGCCGAACGTGCGCTGCAATTCGGCCGTCAGATTGGCGTTGTTGCCCTGGCCGGCCGAAACTGCGCCGCCCGCGTTCAGGTTGCTACGCGAGTTGTTCGTCTGCAGGTAAGCCGCGGCGAAATTCAGCGGGCCGTTGCCGTAAGAAGCGCCTGCGCTCCACGCGCGGTTGTTCGCAAACTGGCCTGCGTCGTTCGAGAAGCCGTACAGACCGCCGAACTTGAAGCCCGCGAAACTCGCGCTCTGGTACTTGACCGAGTTCTTGATCGAGAACGAGTGATCGAGATTGTCGTTGTCGAACGGGTGCGCGGCCAGATTGTTGCCGTACCCCGCGCCCGCTTCCGAGAACGGCGACAGATAATCGACCATCGAATCATATTGACGGCCGAGCGTGATCGTGCCGAATTGATCGTGCTGAACGCCGACGTACGCCTGGCGGTTGAACATCGTGTTGCTTTCGTTGAAGCGGCCGTTATTGAGGTTGAAGCCGCTCTCCAACTTGAAGAGCGCGTGCAACCCGCCGCCGAGATCTTCACTGCCCTTCAGGCCGAAGTAAGTATCCGAAACCGAGCCGCTGCCTTGCTGCCAGTTGTTATGGCCGCCGGAGTTGTTCGTATAGACGAGACCTGCATCCAGCGTGCCGTACAGCGTGACGCTGCTCTGTGCGTGGGCTGCTGCTGCGAACGTGCCGAGAATGCCCGCGATGAGAAGGGTTTTTTTCATGGTTCTCTAGTGTCCTGTTTAAAGCGAAAGCTTCCGGGGTTCACGGCCGTATCGAAAGCCTGTTTTCCCTCGAGAAACTGGGACACACTTTATGCGACGGTCACTTGAATGTGTCCGTGTATCGCGCGCAATAATCTTTTGCTGATTCTGCGAATCGGTTCGCGATACCCTTCTTATTCTTTAAGGTCAACCGCTTAGCCAGGACAAGGGCCGGACGGTGATGAAGTTTCTGTTGCACATCGACGACGTTATTACTGCGCATTCTGGAGAAGTCCATTGCGCCGCACGGCGTTTATATCGACCCACGGCTTTTGCTAAGCTTCTTCGCGTCTACAGGTCTCCGAGAAAGATTATCTGAGGACACGGGGCGGTTTCGCGAGAGGATACCGCCCTGTTCAAACCCGGCTTGACGGGTCTAAATTCATTGCGCTACTCAATCCTAATGTGCTCTTTTCGAAGTCGCGCTTAATCTCCCCTCGCTCCAATTAATCAGTCACCCGAAATATTTCAGGCACGCCCGCACAAACTTTCGCGCGGATAGAAACGACTCGCATTCAGGCGAATCGGTCGATATGTTCGCCCGGATATCTCGTGCGCTTGCAAATCTTGCCCGCTGGTGTGCCAACGGAAAGCGCGTCGAAGTTACAGCCGTCGGCACGGCATTGCGAAATTTAGACGGCAACTTCTTAAAAATTGTAACGGGGCGGCAAACGTTTGCCACGGCCTGCGGCGGTCTTACGGCATCTGGGAGTTTCATTTCGAAACAAATTGAATAAGCTTGAATCGCCTGCCCGGAACGCTGATTGCTTTAATGGAGGTCTCTGCAAATCTAGCCGGAAAGTGCAACATGAAAAATGCCGATGCAACCACCGTCCCCGCATTTCGACAGCGACGCTCAGCGCAGCTCGCGGAGGGCGAACTCCGACATCTGGAAATGATTCTGGCAAGTTTCGTCGAAGGCAGTGCCGCTTCGGATCGCCTTCCGGCCAAGTATTGGGACATGCGCATTTCACAACTGGACGAGCAATACGATCTCGTCCCGTCGCAAAGCCATCGCGTGGCGTCGCTCCAACGCAAGCTCGCGTTACTCGATAAAGCACTCGACACCGCCGCCGACGCTCAGGACCGACAGCAGAGCCGGCGCGCCGCCGCTTGACCCGATTCCGAATCGCATGACGAAGACGGCTAGCTTCGTCATCGTCTCGCAGGGATCACGAAGCCGCTTGCACCCATTCATCGACGAATATGCGAGCTGCCGTATGCGCGCTCATCAACGCGTCCTCGGCAGACGTGAAACTCGAATAGCGCGTGCTCCCGACACACAGCGGCGAAAATGCGGTGACCGGTCTTCCTGAGCGGCTGATCGTCACGACTGCAAGATAGCGAACCGTGCCGGGCGAAGGCACGAGCCTGTAATTCGCTTCGATCGCGACTTCGAGCACGAAGCCCTTGTGGTTATACGACCGGATCATCGAAGCACCCCGCCATTCCTGGACGACGCAAAGGGATGAGCCGCAAAACGGGCGCGCGTGCGCCGAGTCACGCACCGCAACGAATGCACGGCGTCTGACCGTGCTCAAGCACAGGACGTACCTATCCGCGCCGCGTTCTTATTTGGCGCGGCGCATTGCCGTCCGGGCGACGTCGGCGGCGAGATCGGCGCGCAATTCGGCCCATTTTCCGAGCAGCGTGGTGTCGTCGGTGAGGAAGTACGGCGCGTGCGTCCATTGCTCGACCTTGCCGTCCGCGACGGCGAGCTCGAAGATACGCATGTCTTCGTCCTCGCTCACGCCCACGCGCACGAGTTCCTGTAACGACAGAATCTCGTGCAGCGACACCGTCTGAATGCCGACGCCGTGCAGCACCGCCATTACCGTCTTGCCGATGCGCCATGCCGCCTCGCGGCTGTCCGCCAGCACGAACGCGACGCTGTCGGGCGGCGTCTCGAATTTCAAGCGGTACAGGCGAGACTTACATTGTTCACTCAGTTGCGTGTTCATATTGCTCGAGCCTGCGCTCATCGCCGGCGGCTGGACATGATGGAAGCGACGGAGACGATTGATCGCGAACGCGGTTTTGCCTGCGTCGCTCGTTTGGAGCCATGCCATGCAGGAGTTGTTCCCGCACTCGAGCGGGATGCCGCACGCGCGGGCGCCTGTCCGCAAGCCCGCGCGTGGGTCTGGTGAAAGCCGGATGGCCGTGGCGCCGTCCGCTCAGTGATTCAGTTCCTCGAGACGCAAGCCGTTGGTTTTCGGTCCGAACAGGCCGATTGCCAGCACCACGAGCAGCATGCACACCGTTATGCCGATAAACACGCCCGGCACGCCGAAGTCCTTCAACAGCGAGGCGATGATGAAGCCTGACATCATCGCGCCCGCGCGGCTCGCCGAGTACACGACGCCGCTCGCACGGCAGCGCACCGCCGTGGGAAAGAGCTCGGTCTGATAGGCGTGATAGCAGACCGAGATGGTTTGCCCCGCGAGCGATATCAGCACGCCGAGCGCGATGAGCGCGGCGGGCGATTTCATCTGTCCGAACGCGAGACCGCTCGCGATCACGACGAGCGCGCCGCCGACGATCAGATACTTCCGCTGAATGCGGTCTGCGTAAAACATGGCGAGCAACGGTCCGACGGGCAGCGCGAACGCGATGATGAACGAATACAGCAAGCTCTTCGTCACGGTGATGCCCTGCCCGATGAGCAGCGTCGGCACCCAGTTGGCGAAGCCGTAATACCCGATCGCCTGACAGAAGTTGAAGACGACGAGCATGATGAGACGCGAGCGATACGGCGCCTCGAACAACTCGCGAAGCGACGCGCGCCGATGCGCCGGCTGCTCGACGACGGGCGCGGGCGGCGGTAACGCAGCGCCAGATTCGCGCGCCACCACGCGCTCGATCTCACTCACGACGCGTTCGCTTTCCTCGTTGCGGCCATGCATCGCGAGCCAGCGGGGGCTTTCCGGCACCGCGCGCCGGATGAACCACACGATCACCGCGCCGGCCGATCCCGCGAGCACGACGACGCGCCATCCGTCGAGACCGAATACGGTTTGCGGCACCAGCCAGTATGAAAGCAGCGCGGCGACGGGCGCTGCGGCGAACATCACCATCTGGTTGAAGGCCATCGCGCGGCCGCGCATGTGCTGCGGCACGAGCTCGGTCACATAACTGTCGATGGTGATGATCTCGATGCCCACGCCGATGCCCGTCACGAAGCGCCAGAAGATCACGCCTTCGGGCGTGGTCTGGAACGCCATGATCGCCGAGCCGATCGAGTACCACAGCAGCGAGAACGTGAACACGCTGCGTCGCCCGTAGCGGTCCGGCAGCCAGCCGAAGAAGAACGTGCCGATGAAAAGCCCCGCGAAGGTCGCCGCGATGAAGCCCGCGATGCCCGTGAAGCCGAAGAACGCATGCGTGGTGGTCTGCAAGAGGCCGCTCTTCGCCATGCCCGGCGCGATATAGCCGGTGAAGATCAGATCGTAAATTTCGAAGAAGCCGCCGAGCGAGATGAGAAATACGAGCATCCATAGATGCCGCGTGATCGGCAGTCGATCCATGCGCGCGGAAATCTGCGCGCCGGGCGTCGTGGCGACGCGCACGTCGGGCGATGCGAGCGGCTCGGCGACCGCGCTGAAGGTTGGCTGCATTGCTTTGTCTCCTTTGATGCAACTCTGTTGGCGACGGCGCCGATTTTTATGTGCGCTCGTCGCGAGGCTTCATGCCGTGACGTTCTTCCTGAGTTGCCCCAGCACTTCATCCGTGTGCTCGCCAACGCGCGCGAGCGGTTGCCGCACGCCGGGGCGGCGTCCGCCCATCGTGAGCGGCAGCAAGACGACGTCGGTGGTGCCGCCATCGTCGGTCTGCATCGGCACGAGGCCGCCGCTCGCTTTCAGATGCGGATCGTCGAGCAACTGCTCGGGGCGCATGATCGGCGCGTACGGAATGCCGGCCGCTTCGAGCTTCGGTGCGAGTTCGTCCGCGCGATGATGCGCGAGAATCTCGCCGAGCCGCTCCAGCAGATGCGGGCGCACCGCGACGCGCATCGCGTTGTTCGCGAACCCGGGTTCCTGCGCGAGTTCGGGGCGCTCCAGCACGTCGCAGAGCGTCACGAACTGTTTGTCGCTCACCGCGCCGATGAAAAGCTGCTCGCCCTCGGCCAGCGTGAACACGTCATAGACGCTCCACGCCGATACGCGCGATGGCATCGGCGGCGGCGCTTCGCGCGTCATCGCGTATTGCTGCATGTGCTGCGCGGAAAGAAACACGCAGTTCTCGAAGAGTGCGCTCTGGACTTCCTGGCCGCGTCCCGTGAGGTCGCGTTCACGTAGTGCGGCGAGCACGCCGATCGCGCCGAACATGCCGCCCATGATGTCGTTCACCGACGTCCCCGCGCGCAGCGGGCGGCCCGCCGGACCGGTCATGTACGCGAGACCGCCCATCATCTGCACGACTTCGTCGAGCGCGAGACGCTTCTCGTACGGGCCCGGCAGGAAGCCCTTGTGCGACACGTAGATGAGCTTCGGATGCGCCTTCGACAACGTGTCGTAATCGAGCCCGAACTTCGCCATCAGTCCGGGACGGAAGTTTTCGAGCAGCACGTCGCATTCGCCGATCAGATCGATTGCGGCTTCGCGGCCCTCCTCCGTGTTGATGTCGATGACGACGCTTTTCTTGTTGCGATTGAACGAGCGGAAGAAGCCGATGCCGAGGCCCGGCAGATTGCGCGTCTTGTCGCCGCCGGGCGGCTCGATCTTGATGACTTCCGCGCCGAGATCCGCGAGGATCATGCCGCAGGTCGGGCCCATCACCATATGCGTGAACTCGATCACGCGCACGCCTTCGAGCGGCAGGGTTGATTGATTCATGACGTCCTCAGGCTTCGATTGGAGCGGTTGATTCGTGAGTGACCGGCAAGCCCGCGAGCGCGAGCGCGCCGCGCAGGGTTTCGCTGTCGAGCCAGCCCGCGAGCTTCGCGCGCAGGTTCAGCAAGGCAGGAATGTCGATGCCGGTGTCGATGTGCATATCGGCGAGCATGAACGCGAGGTCCTCGCTCGATGCATTGCCGCTCGCGCCCGGCGCATGCGGGCAGCCGCCGATGCCCGCGAGCGTCGCATCGAAGCGCGCGACGCCGGTTTCGAGCGCGGCATAGACATTGGCGAGCGCGAGGCCGCGTGTGTCGTGGAAATGACCGCACCAGAAACGCTCGCCCGCGATGGCGCGCGCCTTCTCGAAGAGATCGCGCACGGCGGACGGACCGGCATAACCGACCGTATCGGCGATGGAGACGCGATCCGCGCCCGCATCCAGCAGCGATTGCATGTAGCGCAGCACATCGGCGGGATCGACACGGCCCTGAATCGTGCAGCCGAACGCCGTGCCGATGCCGCCTTCGATCATCGTCTTCGACCCGGATGCATCGCGCGCCGCCCGCATGCGCGCGACTTCCGCGACGACTTCCTCCGGCGTCTTGCGCAGATTCGCGAGGCTGTGTGCGCGGCTCGCGGAAAGCGGCACGAGCATCAGATCGGCCTGTGTTTCGATGGCGCGCGCGGCGCCTTTGAGATTCGGCACGAGCACCGATACGAACAGTCCCGGCAAGGTTCTGGCGTACGCGACGAGTTCTGCCGTATCGGCGAGTTGCGGCAACAGGCGCGCGGGAACGAACGAACCGACTTCGATTTCGCGCTGACCGGCGGCGTAGGCATCGCCGATCCATTCGATCTTGCGTTCGGTCGGCACGATCGTTCGAATGCTTTGCAGGCCGTCGCGCAGGCCGACTTCGCGGATCACGGCGCGCTGGGGGAACGCGGGCATGGCTCTGTCTCCGGTCTTTTGTGTGTATGGCTCGACTTTAGAGATTCCGCAAACGCCATTAAAGCGGTATTTTGGAAGGCTCATGCTTCCCGTTCGGAACGTCAAAGGAGTGGCCAGCCGCCATGCGCGACATCGACCTGAAAACGCTGCGTCTGTTCGTGACCGTCTGCGAGCACCTGAACATCGCGCGCGCGGCGCAGGAATCGCATATCGAGCCTTCGGCGATCAGCAAGCGCATCGCGCAGCTCGAGACGTCGCTCGGCGTGCCGCTGTTGTCGCGCTCGCGGCGCGGCGTCGAGCCGACGCCCGCGGGGATCGCGCTGCTGGAGCACGCGCGCAGCGTGCTTTTCACGATGGAACGCATAGCAAACGACGTCGCCGCGTTCGGCGGCGGTCTGAAGGGGCGCGTGAGCATTTGCGCGTCGGCATCGGCGATTGCGGAAGCGCTGCTCGACGATATCGCGTCGTTCATGCGCGAGCCCGCGAATCAGAACATCAAGGTCGATGTGGAAGAGCGGCTATCGCACGATCTCGTGCGGCAACTGCGCGAAGGCGTCGCGTCGGTCGGCGTGTGCTGGGACAGCGTCGATTTGCGCGGCTTGCAGCATCGCGCGTATCGGCATGACCGGCTTGCGCTCGCCGTGCCCGCCGATCATCCGTTCGCGGGGCGGCCTTCGGTGAGCTTCGAGGAATCGCTGGAATTCGAGCATGTCGGTCTGCCGCCCGCGACGGCCGTTCATACGATGCTGCAACGCGCGGCCGCGCAGGCGGGCAAGACGATGTCGTATCGCGTGATCGTGTCGAGTTTTGATGCGGCGTTTCGCGTCGTCGCGGCGGGATTGGGCATCAGCGTCGTGCCGATGGAAGTCGCGGGAACGTATCGCCAGGCGCTCGGTGTCGAGGCAGTGCCGCTTTCCGATGCGTTCGCGAAACGGCGCTTCGTCGTGTGCTTCAGGGATTTCGACGCGTTGCAGCCGGCAGCGCAACGTCTCGTGGAACATCTGGAAACACGTGCGGCACGCTAGCGCGGCGCGGCGCAGAAAACGGTTTGCGCGTCCTTTCTCTCGAATGTCAAGTTGACCGATCGCGCGCCGCCCGGCCGTGTGCAATGCGGCTTGCCCGCGGGCACGGTGAGCAATTGCCCGGCGCGCAGTTCGACGGCGCCTTCCTCGAATTCGATGACGAGCGTGCCTTCGACGGCGACGAAGGTCTCATCCGAGTTCGGATGAAAGTGCCATTGATACGGCGCGTCCATGACGCTGATGTGGACGTCGTGATCGTTGACGCTCGCGATCACGCGGTTCATGTAGCCGTCGCCGGCGGCGTCGGCGATGGTGGCGTAGTCGATGGGTTCGTTCATTCGGTCAGGCTAACGGAGGGCGGCCGGCCATACAAACGAATGTTTTTCGCTTCGATGTGAGCGGGATTTTCATGCGATGCGTGGCTATGCTCTCGGCCATGTCATGGTCATCCGCATGATCGTGCTCCGCTTGGTGCGCGAGTCGATGGTCTTTCGCTCGCTGACACCAGTCGCAAGACACCAATCGCAAGACACACAATCGACCCTCACACCCCACTCTGAACACCCGGAAAATTCCCCCGCCCCATGATCGCCGAAATATTTCCGATAGCCGGCTCAGCGTACCGCACCGGCGGCGCATCCGGCGGCAGCGGCGCGGGACCTGAGTCCGTCGCACGGGCATAGACTGGCAGCGCCGGCGCACTCTGCGCGCTCGAGGCCACCGGGAACACCGGCCCGCCCGTGATGCCCACGCCGATGAACGGATGCGCCTGCGCCACCGTCACAAGGCCAAAGGTCAGTTTGGCGGCCACCATCGCGTATCTGATCGCTCTCATTTCTCGTCTCCCGCGTTGCAATTGTTTGTCGATGGAGGCATTCTGCGCGACGAAAATGAGCGAAGAATGAGAGCGCGAATCATCCGAGGATTCAGCCTCGACTACACTGAAAAACCGGCGCTCGTTCGACGATCCTTCCATGCCCAGCCGATTCACCGCGATCCTCACCGCCCTCGCCGCCGCGGCGCTCTTCGGCGCGACCACGCCGATCGCCAAGGCGCTGCTCGGCCCGATGCCGCCGTTCATGGTCGCCGGCCTGTTCTACCTCGGCAGCGGCGTCGGCCTCGGCGCGATCCTGCTCGGCCGCGCGCTCCGACGCGCGACGAACGAAAGCCTGCGTGCGCGGGAAATGGCATGGCTCTTCGGCGCGATCGCATTCGGTGGCGTCGCCGCGCCCGCGCTCCTGATGTTCGGCCTCACGAGCACGCCCGCCGCGACGAGTTCGCTCCTGCTCAACCTGGAAGGCGTGCTGACGGCGGTAATCGCGTGGATCGTGTTTCGGGAGAACGTGGATTTCTCCGTCTTTCTCGGCATGGCCGCCATCGTCGCGGGCGGCGTCGTGCTCGCGTGGCAACCGGGCGCAACGCACGCGACGAGAGGCGCGCTTCTCATCGCGCTGGCATGTCTGTGCTGGGCCATCGACAACAATCTGACACGCAGGATCTCGACCGCCGATGCGATGGTGATCGCCTGCGCGAAGGGCCTCGTCGCGGGCGCGACGAATCTCGGCATTGCGTTCGCGATGGGCGCGCATCTGCCTGCGCCGCACATCGTCGCCGGCGCGATGACGACCGGCTTCGGCGGCTACGGCGTGAGTCTCGTGTTGTTCGTGATCGCGCTGCGCGGTCTCGGGACGGCGCGCACGGGCGCGTACTTTTCGGTCGCGCCTGTGTTCGGCGTCGCGCTCTCGCTTGCGATGTGGCCGCAAGCGCCGGGCGCGTCCTTCTGGATCGCCGCCGCGCTGATGACGCTCGGCGTATGGCTGCACGTGCGCGAGCGCCACGAACACGAGCACACGCACGAGCGGCTCGAACATACGCATCGGCACATGCATGACGAGCATCATCGGCATGTGCACGACTTTCCGTATTCCGGCGACGAGCCGCATACGCATCCGCACGTGCATCTGCCGATCACGCATTCACACGCGCATTTCCCCGACATTCATCACCGGCATGCGCACAGGCGCGGCTAGAACACCTTGCCCGGATTGAGCAGCCCGTGCGGATCGAGCGATGCCTTGATCGCGCGCATCGCCGCAATATCGGTTTCGCGGCGCGCGAGGTGAAGATAGTCGCGCTTCTTCATGCCGATGCCGTGCTCCGCCGAAATCGAACCTTCGAACTCGCGCGTGACGTCGTAGATGACGGCATCGATGTCGTCGTGGTCCTGCTTCCCGCGGCCCGGAAGATCCACGACGATGTGAATGTTGCCGTCGCCCAGATGGCCGTATGTCATCACGATCGCATCGGGCCAGCGCGCGCGCAGACGCGCTTCGCATTGCGCGGCCGCGTCGCCGACCTGCGCGATCGAGAAGCTCACGTCGTACGCCGCGTAGTTCGGGATGAAGCGATCGTATTCGCCCGGCGCGTCGCGGATCGCCCAGAAATCGCGCGCGTGCGCTTCGTTGGATGCAATCGCCGCATCGGTCACGATGCCCGCGTCCAGCATGCCGCCCAAGAATTCCTCGAAGGCTTCGCCGTGCCGAACGGGATCGGTGCCGACGCTTTCGAGCAGCACGTAGAACGGATGCGCCTCGGCAAGCGGCGCGCGAAGGTTCTTCAGATTGGCGATGACCGTATCGTGGTAGCCGGCCCACATCACCTCGAACGCGGATACGCCCGGCGCGAGACTCGCCTGCGCGCGCGTGAGCAGCGTGGTGACGGCGGCGAAATCCGGCAGGCCGCACCATGCGGTGGCGGTTGCCGTGGGCTTCGGCCGCAGGCGCAATACGACGCGCGTGATCACGGCGAGCGTGCCCTCGCTGCCGATCAACAGATGCCGCAGATCGTAACCGCTGTTGTTCTTGATCATCTTGTTCATCCCGCCGATGATCTCGCCGCTCGCCAGCACCGCTTCGACGCCGAGCACCTGATCTCGCATCATGCCGTACTTGATGACGCGGTTGCCGCCCGCATTCGTCGCGAGATTTCCGCCGATGGAGCAACTGCCGCGCGCGCCGAGATCGAGCGGAAAGTAGAAACCCGCCGCGCTCGCTGCTTCCTGAACCACTTGCAGCGGCGTCCCGGCTTCGACGGTCATGGTCGCGGAGACTTCGTCGATCTCGACGATGCGATTCATGCGATCGAGACTCAGCGCCACTTCGCCGCCGAGCAGATTCGCGCCGCCGACGAGCCCCGTGAGGCCGCCTTGCGTGACGACCGGCTGCTTGTGCTTCGCGCAGATGGCGAGCGCCTGCGCGACTTCATCGGTGGTGCGCGGACGGATGATCGCGACTGGCGTCGCGCCCGGCAAGCCGCTCCAGTCGGCGACGCGCCTGTCGCCGAATTCGTCGGGCAGCGCCACGACCTGTGCGCCGAGCGCTTCCCGCAATGCCATTACCGCTTCGCTTGCCGCCATGCGTCGTCTCCGTTCGTTGTTTCGCATCGTTGTCAGATGCGATAGTTTGAACCAAACGCGCGAGAATTACTGGCAATCATTCGGGAGAGACGCGACGATGGAACAAGCAGACTACGAAAGCGCTCTGGCTCAACTGACCGGCGCGGCCGAACTGGTCGCGGCGGGCGTGAGCGGAGATCACCGCGCGCAGGCCTTCGAGATGCTGGCGTTTTTTCGGCTGCGTCAGGCACGCGCTGGCGAATCGCGTGCGCCGGTCACGTCCGACGAGGAACTCTTCAAGGACACGGCGATCGCCGCGCTCACGATGGCCGGCAGAAAGGAATTCCTGGCCGCCTCCGCGTTGCTCGAACAGGCCCGCGGATTGTCGCTGAGCTAGGCGTCTGCTGCTAGAACAACTCGGTGTCGAGCGGTAGCAGGTTGATCCACTTGACGGCGGTGCGCCGCTCGACGCCATCGTCGTGGATCGAACGTATCATCACGCGCTGGCCGCGCGCTTCCCCGAGTACTTCGACGATCCTGTTGCGATATCGCGCAAGCGAGCCGCGTAGTGGCTTGCGCTTCCTGCTCTTGCGGGGAGAAACTGCGGGCATTGGACGTGACAGCGATTTATGACGGCCACATCATAACGATGGTCACGCCTTCACTCAAATATTCAACCTATTCACTGTGAACCGCCACACCATGCGTCGAATCACTGTCCGGACTTCGCCCGTTCATGGCCGGGGCGTATTCGCTCTCGCTGATCTGCCTATCGGCGCGATGCTGCTCGAATACAAAGGCCACCGTCTGTCGTGGAAGGAAGCGCAGCGCATGCACGCGAAATCGACTGCGGAAGAGGGCCATACCTTCCTGTTCGGCCTCGATGACGGCAGCGTCATCGACGGTGCGCGCGGCGGCAATTCCGCGCGCTGGCTGAATCACAGTTGCGCGCCGAACTGCGAAGCGGAGCAGGACGGCGAGCGCGTCTTCATCCGCGCGATCCGGCCGATCGCGAAAGGGCAGGAGTTGTTCATCGACTATTGCCTGACCGTCGATGGCCGGCGCACCGCCGCGCTCAAGCGGCTTTATGCGTGCAGGTGTCTCGCGCCGGGGTGTCGAGGGACGATGTTGTCGGCGCGGGGGTAGGGCCGCAAGCGCTGTTGCATCGCTTGGCGGGCGCCGTGCGGATCGTCGCGTCGCTGGGGGCGATGCGGGCGGGCTGCGGGGCGCATCGGCGGCGTTATGGCTACGGGAAGTGAATCCCGCAACACCTCATGCCACGCTCGAGCGACTGATGTGCTCCGAAAGCCGCCCGATGCCCGCGATATCGAGTCAACACCCGCCCTTCCCGAAAATTCCATAAAGACTAAAAAAAACGCCCCGACCAAATCGGGGCGAAAGTACGAGACCACCTTTTGTAGCGTTAAAGCTACCCGTCGAGCATAGGCATAAGCGCCAGTACTCAACACCAGTAAAGTCCGAAACCCCGCGCATGCATCGCCGTTCCTAGACCGATATCACCCTTCAGAACCCCCAACCGCCGCCGATAACAAACGAAATCGTCACCCTGCCATCGCCGCCCCCGACGCAATGAACCGCGCCCCATCCGAAAGCCCCCTCAAGGCCGCGTTCCTGCGGCACGAAGACACACTCGCGCCGTCAGAACGCGCACTCGGCGAGGACGATCACGCCGTCTACCGCACGCTGCTCGAATCGACCAACGCGATCCCCTGGAAGATCGACTGGGCGACCATGGAATTCGCCTACATCGGACCGCAAATCGAGTCGCTGCTCGGCTGGGCGCCGTCGTCGTGGAAGACGGTTCACGACTGGGCCGAGCGCATGCATCCGGACGATCGCGAAGCCGTGGTCAACTTCTGCGTCTCGCAATCGAAAGCGGGCACGGATCACGAAGCCGATTACCGCGCGCTCACCCGCGACGGCGGCTATGTGTGGCTGCGCGATGTCGTGCACGTCGAGCGCAACGAGAAAGGCGAGGTCGAGGCGCTCATCGGCTTCATGTTCGATATCAGCGAGCGCAAGCGCATCGAGGAAGAACTCGCGCAGTTGCAGCAGGAACTGGAGCGCCTCTCGTTCAGCGACAGCCTGACGGGCGTCGGCAACCGCCGCCGTTTCGACGACGTAATGGCGCGCGAATGGAGTGCCTCGAAGGACTCGGGCCGGCCGCTGTCGCTCGTCATGATCGATATCGACTTCTTCAAGTCGTACAACGATTACTACGGCCACGTCCAGGGCGACGAATGCCTGAAGCGCATCGCGGGAGCGCTTGCCGAGGCGGCGGGTCCGCAACACTTTCTCGGCCGGTTCGGCGGCGAGGAGTTCGCACTGATCCTCGCCGATACCGATGCCGAAGCCGCAATGCGCATCGCCGAGCGTTGCCGCGCGCTGATCGCCGGCAAAGCGATCCCGCACGTGCGCTCCCCGCACAATCAGCAAGTGACGGCGAGCTTCGGCGTGGGCACCGTCGTGCCCGGCGAACGCATGGACGTGACGACGTTCATCAATCTCACCGACGCGCAGTTGTACCAGGCGAAAGACAACGGCCGCAATCGCATCGCGGCCGTGGATCGCGCAGGCTTGCGGGGCGAGGCATTCAGGGCGCAAACCTGCTGAGCGTCAGACGCGCCCCGTCACCGGAATCGCCGCACCCGTGATGCATTGCGCCTGCGGCGAAAGCAGGAACGCGATCACGGCGCCGAGTTCTTCCGGCTTCACCCAGCGGGAGAAATCGGCGTCCGGCATGTCGCGGCGATTCGGCGCGGTGTCGATGATCGACGGCAACACCGCGTTCACCGTGACGCCCTTGTCCTTCAGTTCTTCCGCGAGCGCTTCGGTCAGGCGCAGCAGCGCCGCCTTCGATGCCGCGTAGGCGCCCATGCCCATGCCCGCTTTCATCGAGGCGAGCGCGCCGATATTGACGATGCGCCCGCCCTCCCTCGCGCTCAGTTGCGCGAGCGCCGCCTTCGATGCGTTGAGCGCGGTCTTCACGTTGACGTCGAACATCGACTGCCAGGAGTCGGCGCTGCCGTCCGCGATCGTTTCCCATCGAAACGCGCCCGCCACGTTCACGAGCGCGTGCAGGCCGCCCGTCTGCTGAACGATTATGTCGACGGCTTTCTGCGCCGAGGTCGCATCCGTCAGATCGATGCCCGTGACGACGCACGCATCGGCGAGCCGCGCGGGCAATGCATCCGACGATCCTCCGTGGCCGATCAGCGCAACGCGCGCGCCGCGTTCGGCGAGCACGCGCGCCGTCGCGAGTCCGAGACTGCCGAACCCGCCCGTGATGGCGACGATCTTTCCTTCCAGGCTGTTCATTGCGTGGCCGCTCCGTTCGATGGCGTCAGGAAAAGCATAGGACGGAACGCGGCGCGCGGCGAGGCATTCGCGCCTGGCTATTCAGCCAACGCCGATGCCGTCGCGCTGCTTTCGACGGGCACGCGCCCCGCGAGCAGCCAGACCGCCGCGGCGATCGTCAGCGCGCATACGCCCGCCACGCCGAGCGATGCCGCGAAGCCGCTCGCGAAGCTCTCGCGCGCGATCCGCATGATCGCCGCCCCCTGCGGTCCGGCGAGGCTTCCGCCCGCATGCGCGAGATCGCCGGCGAGCAGGCGCGAGAGGAACGCGGCATCGAGCACGCGCTTTGGATCGGCGAGGCTCGCTGCGTGGGTATCGAGCGCGGCGTGCGTGCGCGTCGCGAGCACGGCGCCCAGCACGCCCACGGACGTGACGATCGCGGTGAAGCGCGTCGTCGTGCTGATGCCCGAGGCCATGCCGGTGCGATGCGCCGGCACGCACGCCATGATCGCCTTTTGCGTGTCGCCGTTCAGCACGCCCGCGCCGAGGCCCGTGACGATCATGCCGACCGCGATCATCCCGTAACTCGACATGCCCGCGAAGAGCGCCGTCAGCAGATTGCCCGCGCCGATGGTCGCGAGGCCGAGCGTCAGCAGCGCCATCGCCGGAACGCGCTTGCCGAGCGACGCGCCGATATGCGGACCGACGACCATCGCAATCGCAAACGGCAGCATGCCGAGGCCCGCGCGCACCGCCGGCAGGCCGAACGCGTTCTGCAAATAGAGCGGCAGGAAAGTCATCATCACCTGCGCGCACGCCGCGTAGCCGAACATCGCAAGCACGGCGGCGACGAAGCGCGGCTGGCGAAATAGCGCGAGGTCGATCATCGCGTGTGCGCGCGAGCGCTGCACCTGCACGAAGACGATGAAAAGCAGCGCGCACGCGGCGAGCCGCGCGACGGTGCGCCAGTCTGTCCAGCCGTCCGCTTGCGCGTCTATCAGCGCCCAGATGCCGAGGGCGAGCGCGCCGGCGAAAAGCGCGCTGCCGGCGAGATCGAGCGATCCCGCTTCGCCGTTGCGCGATTCGCGGATGCCGCGCCATGCACAGGCCGCGAGCAGCGCGCAGATCGGCAGGTTCATCAGGAAAATCCAGCGCCAGCCGGCCAATTGCGTGATGACGCCGCCGACGAGCGGCGCGATGGTCGTCGACACGCCCATGCAGGTGCCCCACACCGCCCACGCGCGCTCGCGCGCCGCGCCTGCGTGAAAGGTGTTCGCGATGATCGCGAGCGCGGACGTCAGCAACATCGCCGCGCCGAGTCCCTTCGCCGCGCGAGCGAGGTTCAGCGCGAACGCGGATGGCGCGAGCCCGCAACCGAGCGACGCCAGAAAGAACACGGCGAGTCCCGCGATCAGCATCTTCTTGCGGCCGATGCGGTCGGCGAGCGCCCCCGCTGGCAGCAGGCACGCGGCGAACGCGACCATGTACGCGCTCACGACCCATTCGACATCGGCGAAACCGGCGTGGAAATCGCGTGCGATGGACGGCAGCGCCACCGCGACGACGTTCGTGTCGAGTGTGATCAGCGCACAGGTCGCCGACGCGGTGAGCAGGACGAAGCGGTTATCGGACGTGTTCGACATGGCGATGCGCGGAAAAAGCGAAAGAGTCTCCCGATGCTAGTTGTGTCCGTCTTCCCTGTCATTGACATAGAATCGTCGAATAATTATCGAATTCGTGAATACAGACATGTCTGTCGAGTTGCGTCACGTGCGCTGTTTTCTGAGCGTTGCCCGGCATCTGCATTTCGCGCGTGCGGCGGAAGAGCTCGGCATCGCGCCGCCCGCGCTCACCAGGCAGATTCAGGAAGCCGAGCGGCTGCTCGGCGTGCGGCTGTTTCATCGGACGAAACGATCGGTCGCGCTGACGGCGGCCGGCGAAGCCTATCTCGGCGACGCCGTCGGCGCGCTCGATCATCTCGCGCGCGGCGCCGAGCGGGCGGCGCTGGCGGAGCGCGGCGAACTGGGGAAGATCGTCATCGGCTATGTCGGGTCAGCGGTCTACTCCGGCGTGCTGCAGGCGACCGTGCGCGGCTTTCGGGCGCGCTATCCGCTCGTCGAGATCGGCATCGAGGAAATCGTAATGCGCGAGGCCGGCGCGCTGTTGATGGAAGGGCGCGTCGATATCGCCTACGTGCGGCCGCCGGTGCCGTACCCGGAAGGCGTCGAGGCGCGCACCGTGCATCGCGATGCGTTCATTGTCGCGTTGCCGGCCGATTCGCCGCTGGCGGCGTCGCGCGTCATTACGCCGGCGCAGTTGCGCGATCAGTCGTTCGTCGCGCCCCGAGCAGGAATCCGGCACGCTCGAAGTGGCGCGGCGCGGGCGCTTCAAGGCGCGGGTCGTCGCGCAGCCGGGCACGCTCGCGGACGTGCTCGCGCATGTATCGCTGGGCGGCGATGTCGCCGTCGTGCCGCGCTCGCTCGCGCAGTGCGTGACGGTGCCGGGCGTGGAGTATCGGGAGATCGCGGGGAAAGCGGTGCCCTCGGAAGTGGCGATGATGTACCGGCGGTTCGAGCGGGCGGCGGCGGTCAAGGCCTATCTGGATTTCGTGGCTTCATGATCGAAGCACGCGCTGCGCGATCGGTTCGAATCCCGCGCGATGCGCCTTCGCCAGCGCCGATGCCTTGTCATGCAACGCCGCGCGATCCATTGCCAGCGCTTCGCGCATGGCCGCGTGTATCGCCGTGATCGGCACGAGGCCCGGCGCATCCGCGATCTCCCATGTCGACGTGTATGCGTGCTGCTTGCAAGCGTCCGCGTCCGCGTGCTGAAAATTCACGCGCGGCAAGCCGTACGCCATCGCGACGATCCGGCCATGCAGGCTCGTGCCCGCGAAACCTTTGCTCTTCGCGATCAGTGCGCAGATATCCCAGACGTTGAGCGACTCGAAGATCGTCACGGCCGGGTGGCGCATGCGTGCGGCCATGCGCGCGTAGACGGCGATGTCGTCGTGCCACGGCGCCGCGCCCGCGCGAAACAGCACGATGCCGAGGCCGGTCGTCTTGCCGAGCCGATCCAGTTGATGCGCGATCTGCGTGAGCGTGGCGTCATCGCCGAAATCCGCGCTGAACTGCACCGCCAGGTAGCCGCGAGGAAACGCGTCGCGTGCATCCGAATGCGTCCGGATGCGCTCGTCGAAGAGCTCGGCGACCAACGATACCGGGTCGGGGACGAGTTGCGCGTCGATGCCCGCGCGCTTCAACGTGGCCTGCGTTGGCGCGTCTCTCACGCTGATGTGGTCGCCCGATCGGAGTTTGCCGAGCACTTCCTCGCGCAACGCGGCTTCGCGGGCGTCGAGCGTTGCGCCGCCGATCGCGTTGAAGCAGATCGACGTAGCCCGCGAAAACGTCTCGCGGCCGATGACATACGGCGCGCGCGCATCCGTTCCGAGTTCGGTGCGCGCCCAGGCGTTGCGGTCTTCGGCGCGCGAACCGTATCGGGCGATGCGTATGCGCGCTTCCTCGGGCGTCGTCAGCATCACAGCTGCTTCCCATGCGTCGCACGTCAGCAGCTCGCCGCCCGCGTGAATCAGCGCAACCGGTTCGTCGCGCCAGCACTGCGCCAGTTGCGAAAGCGCGGCGACATCATGACCGCCGTGCGCGCGCAGGTCTCGCTGCCCGCATCCGGCGAACACCGGCTCGACTTCCGGACGACGCTGCGCAAGCAGCCGCGCGACGACATGCGCGAACAGCATGTCGCCGAAGTTGTGTCGATCGAATGCGCCGAAGATGATGGTCCGCGGCTTCGACAAGGAAAGAGCGTCAGGCAATTGGCCTCCTTTCAAACGATGCCGCCGTCGCGAAAAACGCGCCCTCGCAATGCTCTAATTCTCGCCGGTCAAGCTTCCCTCACACACTGCGGGACAAGAGGGAAGATGAAGATCGAACCGACGCCCATTGCGGCCGCATCGCTGATGGCCGGAAACGCCGAACGCGATGCATCCTCCGAAGAAGCGAGCGACGACGCAATCGCCTCTTCGACCTCGGATCGGACGATGTCTTGTTGGTTTCCGCTCGCGTTCCAAGTGTCGCGTTGCCATGAAACGCATCGTAAAGCGGCTGAACGAGCGCGGAATGATGACCCGCGGCGCGCTTGACCTGCATGATTGAAGCGCTTATACAGAACTCTCACCGCTCGCGACCGGAGTCCTGAATGACAAGAAACGCGATTCCCATCGTGGTTTGCGCCGTCGCACTCGCTGCGTGTTCGACCAACGGCGCCAATACCGCGCCACCGCCCGGCACCGCGACCACGACGCTGCCCTCCGGTGGCGTCTACAAGGGCGCGCTCAAGGGCAGCACTGCCGAAGCCACACTGCTCACGCTCTTCGACGGCACCGCGTATCTCTTCTACGGCGGCGCGGGCGGCACGGGGCTCGCGGGCGTCGCGGTCGCGAAGAACGGCGCGCAGTCGAGCGACGGGCGGTTTACCAGCGATTCGGCATTCGACTATCGCGTCGGCAAGGCGGGCGCATTGCCCGTCGTGTTCAACGTCGATTTCGCGCACGCGCCGGCCGTCGATGGAACCGTCGCGAACAAGGACGGCAGCGCGGATCTCGCGTTCTCCGGCAAAGCCGCGACGATCCTCGACATCGCGCCGAGCCGCGCCAATCTGGGCGGCCTCTACAGCGGGCGCGGCATGGCGCTCGGCGGAACGACGCAAACGCGCATCACGGTCGCGGGTGACGGCTATCTGGCCGGCACGACGACATCCGGCTGCATCTTCAAGGGCACGGCCGCGCCGCACGAAGGCGCGAACGCATACGACGTCTCGGTGACGTTCGGCCCCGCGCCCTGCCCGCTTCCCGATGTGACCGTGACCGGTAACGCGGTGCTCGACGGCGCGCGCCTCCTCGTGGCGCTGCCGAGCCCGAATCGCTCCGACGTGTTTCTCTTCGACGGCCGGAAATAGCTTCCGCCTGGCGCGGAGCGCGACCCCGAAAATTAGTCGTCCAGTGTTTATATAAGCGTTTTCTGTCCTAAGATTCTTTTTCACTGCAGGCAGCGTCGCGGCGTTCGCGTCCGGTTGCTTTCCGGGCTGCGCGCTTCGGCGAAAGTTGTCGTGTGTTGTTCGGTGCATGTCAGAAGAGTCTTGCTTTGAATGGAACCGGAGCGCGGCGCCGAACCGCGGGACCGGTCGACAACAAACAGGAGACAACCAGATGAACGCAACACTCAAGCTTTTGCCGTTGGCCGTCGGTGCAATGTTCGCCTGCCTGCCGTATGCGAACGCTGCGCAGGACAACGTCAACGCGCTGTCGAACTTTCGTCAGACCGGCAACGCCACGCCGGCGGAAACCGTCCCGCAAGCCGGCCAGACCGCCGACGCGCTGCGCAAGAACCTCGAGCAAATCAAACTGCCGCAGGGCTTCAAGATCGAGCTGTACGCCGTGGTGCCGGAAGCCCGCGCGATGGCGATCGAGCCTTCCACAGGCGTGGTATTCGTCGGCACGCGCAAGAATCGCGTGTGGCAGGTGACCGACCGGACCAAGCAGCGCGTCGCGAGCGACGTCGTGCAGTTCGCATCGTCAGTGACGTTCAAGGTGCCCAACGGCGTGTGCTTCTCGCCCGACGGCGTGCTCTACGTGGTCGAACAGAATCGCGTGCTCGGCTTTCCGGCCGCGCAGTTCTTCGGTGAAGGCGGACCGGATGTCGCGGCGGCCGTCGTCGTGCCGCAGGGCAAGCTGATCCCGACGCAGTTCGAGAGCTTCAATCACGGCGCGCGCTATTGCCGCATCGGGCCGGACAAGAAGCTGTACATCGCGCTCGGCCAGCCGTGGAACGTGCCTCCCAAGGACAAGCTCGCGGAACTGGATCGCAACGGGCTCGCCGGCATCATCCGTCTGGATCAGGACGGCAAGAACCGCGAAGTGTACGTGCACGGCGCGCGCAATTCGGTTGGCTTCGACTTCAATCAGAAGGACAAGACGCTCTGGTTCACCGATAACCAGGTCGACGGCATGGGCGACGACACCCCGCCCGGCGAGCTGAATCGCGCGACCAAGGGCGGCGAGAATTTCGGCTTCCCGTGGTACGGCGGCGGCAAGGTGCGCACGGTCGAGTACAAGGACCAGAATCCGCCGGCGGGCCTCCTGTTCCCGCAGGTCGAATTTGCTGCGCACGCCGCCGATCTCGGCATGTCGTTCTATAACGGCAAGATGTTCCCGCAGAAGTATCAGGGCGGCATCTTCGATGCGGAGCATGGCTCGTGGAACCGCACGAAACCGGTCGGCGCGCGCCTCATGTTCATCCCGGTCAAGGACGACGGCACCGCGGGCGAGGCGGAAGTCTTCGCGGAAGGCTGGCTCACGTCGAGCGGCGAGTACATGGGCCGTCCGGCCGATGTGCAGATGCTGCAGGACGGGTCGCTCCTAGTCTCCGACGACTATGCGGGCGCGATCTACCGCATCTCGTATACGGGGGCGAAATGAAGATTGGGGTGACGGCGGCGATGTTTGCGGGCGTGCTTGCGGCGATGTCACACGCCGCGTTCGCTGCCGGCGACGTAAAGGCCGGGCGCGCGAAGGCGTCGGCGTGCGCGGCGTGTCACGGCATCGACGGCATGTCGAAGCTGCCGGAGGCGCCCAATCTCGCCGGGCAGACGGAGGAGTATCTCGTGAAGGCGCTCAACGATTTCCGTTCGGGCGAGCGCAAGAACGAGATGATGTCGATGATGGCGAAGACCTTGTCGGACGCGGATATCGCCAATCTGGCCGCGTACTACCACAGCCTCGGCAAGCCATGACGTGGACAAGGTGTTGCAAATTTGCTGCGGTGCAGACCCGATTGCGATTTTTTTGATTTTAGGTATTGACGCGGAGGCTTAAGGGTTTATACTTACACCTGTCTCCTCCATGTCTCAACCGATGTGGATTCAAGCCCGCTCAATGAAGCGGGCTTTTTTTTGCCCCGTATTTCCTGCGCTAGCCGGTGTGGCCACGCCGCGCGTCCAGCGCCTCGCGCGAACGTTCCAGTTCGTCCGCGATCAGCTTCTCGTCGGGCAGCACCGTCTGATATTCGGCTGCCAGAATCTTGTTCGGCAGGTTGTCCAGCGCGTAGCGCGCCTCGGCACTGCCCTTTCCCGCACACAGGATCAGCCCGACCGGCGGGTTTTCGCCCGGCTTCATCCAGTGCTCGCGCGCGTAGTTCAGATAGAGATGCATCTGGCCTGCGTCGGCGTAGCTGAATCGGCCGACTTTCAAATCGATGACGACGAGACACTTCAGCCGTCGATGGAAAAACAGCAGATCGACGCGAAACCACGTGTCGTCGATGCGCAGCCGTCTCTGTCGTCCGACGAACGCGAAATCGTCGCCGAGTTCGAGCAGGAAATCCGCGAGGCGCCGGATCAGCGCGTCCTCCAGATCCGACTCGGAATATTCGTCCTTGATGTCGAGGAATTCGAGGACGAACGGGTCCTTGATCGCTTCCTCGGGCGTGATTGTGTCGTCGGGAGCGCGCTCGGCGGCCTTTTCCAGCAGCGCCGCCTTGTTTCGCGACAGCGCGAGCCGCTCGAAGAGCTGGCTGTTCACTTGCCGGTCGAGCTGGCGGACCGACCAGCCCTCGCGCAACGCTTCGCTCTCGTAAAAGGCGCGCGCCGCGTCGCTTTTCACGGAGAGCAGGCGCACGTAGGCCGACCACGGTAGTGCGAAGCGGGCAGCGAGCGCGGCGAGACGTACGTCGGCGTTGGGGGACGGCAAGGAAGGCGCGGATTCTCCAGACGCCGTCTGGAGCGTTTGCGAAGCCGTCGCCGATTTTCCAGACGCCGTCTGGAAAATCCGCTCCGGCGGCCATTGCTGATAGAACGCGCGCATATTGGCGAGGTTCGCCTTGCCGAATCCTCTGCCGAAACGGCTCGTCAGATCAGTGGCCAGCCGCGCGATGAGCGTCTCCCCGTAAGCCGCCCGATGCGCGCCGCCCTGCTCCGATTCGACGATCCGCCGCCCGATTTCCCAGTACGAAGCCGTCATGATCGCGTTGACGCTCCGTGCGGCGGCGCGCCGCGCACTCTCGAGCACCTCCACGATGCCCGAACGGAATTTGTCGTAGTCGTTGGCGGAAATCTCTTGCTTGGTCATCCGTCGAAGGTCTCCGTGCGGTGCGGCCCGTCGGGCGCGCATCAGCGCTCGAATATAGCGGAATTCGCCTCCCCGTCGAGGCGCGGCATCCGCACGGAGCTTCGATCTCGTCGATTGTGTGGTCTCCCGACGCGCCCCTCGCGCAAGGCTTGGGGTTACCTTCCGAGGCTCTTCGGCCTCGATCCAGATGTTGTCCACAGTTTCCGTGCACAAGCCTGTGGATATCGTTTCGGCTATCGCCGCAATTCATTGATTCGACAACACTTACATCCGACGCCCAGCGACGCGCCCCGTCGCGCCAGCCGTCTCAGTCGCCGTTCGGCATGCAGGACGCGAGTATCGCGTCGATGCGATTCATCTCGATGCTGAAAATCGACTGCGGCGCGGTGGCGTTCAACTCGTCCGCGGCGGAGCGCGGCAGCGCCATCGCAATGGTGGCCGTCGCGAGCAGCGCGACAACCACTGACAGGAACCAGGAAAAGACGACCATCGCCAACCTCGTCAAGAAGAAAGTCTCTCTGAATCGGCGCGCGTGAACGTCAGCGCGTGATGTGAAGAGTAGGCCTGCGCGATGGTCCGCACAGCCCTCCGGACGGGGGGACTTGAAGGAGGGTAACTACGGGCGCAGGCGCGGCGCGGGCGTGGTCGGGACGTCCTGTGCGAGCGCCGCGGCTTCTTGCGCACCGATGGCGCGGAGATAGCCTTCGCGTTCACGCAGACGACGCCAATATTCGGCGATCGACGGCGCGAAGCCATCGCTCAGATCCAGAAGTTCCGCGAGCATGAGCGCGTAGCCGACGGAAATGTCCGCCGCCGTGAAGCGCCCCGCGCACAGATACGGCTGCGCCGCCAGAAGCGGCGCGAGCGTGCGCAGGCGCGCATGAAACCACCGCGCGTAATCATCGACGATCTGCGGCTGCAGACGCTCCGGCGGCTCCAGATGCGCGTAACGCAGCACGAGCGTCTGCGGAAAAGTGAGCGTCGCTTCGCCGAAGTGCAGGAAGTTGAGATAGCGGCCGAAATCCGCCTCGTGCGGCGCAACGTCGAGCGCGCCCGGCGAGTAGCGCGCCGCGAGATACTGGCAGATCGCCGACGATTCGGTCATGAAGAGCGCGTCTTCCTCGAACGCCGGAATCGTGCCGAGCGGATTCACGTCCTTGAAGCCGCGAGCGAACACGCGCGGCGGAAACGGCAACATCTTCAGTTCGTACGGCACGCCGATTTCCTCCAGCGCCCAGAGCGGCCGGAACGAGCGTGCGCTCACGCAGTGATGCAGTGTAATCACGTCGACAGGCTCCGCTCAGCCGAGCCACGAAGGCTTGCGCTTTTCGAGGAAACTGCGCACGCCCTCGCGCCCTTCGTCCGATGCGCGGATGCGCGCGATGCGCTCGGCGGTCTCGCCAATCAATGCTTCGTCGATATCCTTGCCCGCAAAATCCGCGACGAGCCGCTTGCATTCGCGCACGCCGTTCGGGCTGTTCGCGGCGATGCTGGCAGCGATCGCATCGACGCACGCGTCGAGCTGATCGGCGGCGACGGCTTCATGCACGAAGTTGAGACGCAGTGCTTCGGCGGCATCGAAACGCTCCGCCGTCACGAAGTACCGATGCGCCGCGCGCGCGCCCATTGCGCGGATCACGTAGGGCGCGATCGTCGCGGGCATCAGGCCGAGCTTCGCTTCGGAGAGGCAGAAATGCGCCGTATCCGCCGCGACCGCGATATCGCACACGGCGACGAGGCCCATGCCGCCCGCGTAGGCGTCGCCCTGCACGCGCGCGATCACCGGCTTCCCGCATGCGTAGATCGTGTTCAGCATGGTCGCAAGGCCGAGCGCATCGGCGCGGTTTTCCGCTTCCGAATAGCCCGCCATGCGCTTCATCCAGTTGAGATCCGCGCCCGCGCAGAACGCCGGGCCACTCGCGGCGAGGATGATGACGCGCACGTTGGCGTCGTCATCGAGCGCGCGGAAGGCGGCGGTCAACTCGACGATGGTCGCGTCGTCGAACGCGTTGCGCACGTCGGGTCGATCGAGCGTCACGCGCGCAATGTGTCCTTCGATGCCGAGCTTCAGGCGTTGCAGATTCGATGCGTCGGTCACGATGCCGTCTCCCTCATATGTTCGAATTGAGCGCTACTCAACTTATTTTGCTGTCGTTCGGTATTCATCGTTCAGTGTCTTCGAAAAACGCGCACAAGGTCAACCCAATTCTTTGAGCGAGACTCACAAACACATCGACTCGCATTCTTCCGACGAGACTCATGATCGACATGTGACAGAGCGAGCATGCGCCGACGTAATATACTCGTATATATTACGGTGCTCGCCGAACCGTACGGCCACACGCTCGCGGCCTCCAACGTGCCGCTCAAAGTCGATCCATAACCAGAATGTCAACTCGATTCATGGAGCCTTACGTGAAGATTCGTATTTTGCGCGCTTTGCTGTCCGCCTTCGTTGCGTTCGCCGGGGGCGCGGCCGCAACTTCAGCGCTGGCGGGTGAAGTGCAGGTCGCGGTCGCAGCCAACTTCACGGCGCCCGTGCAGGCGATCGCCGCCAGCTTCGAGAAGGATACGGGCAACAAGGTCGTGGCATCGTTCGGCGCGACGGGCCAGTTTTACGCGCAGATCAAGAACGGCGCACCGTTCGAAGTGTTCCTCGCCGCCGACGATTCCACCCCCGCCAAGCTCGACAGCGAAGGCGCGACGGTGCCCGGCAGCCGCTTCACGTACGCGACGGGCGCGCTCGCGCTGTGGTCCGCGAGTAACGGCTACGTCGACGACAAGGGCTACGTGCTGAAGAAGAACGACTTCCGGCACATTGCCATCGCCAATCCGAAAGCCGCGCCTTACGGCCTCGCCGGCTATCAGACGCTCGACAAGCTCGGCCTGACCGCGGAGATCAAGCCGAAGGTCGTCGAAGGTCAGAACATTTCGCAAACGCAGCAATTCGTCGCGACGGGCAACGCCGAACTCGGCTTCGTCGCGCTCTCGCAGATCTACAAGAACGGCAAGATCACGAGCGGCTCGGCGTGGATCGTGCCGCCTGACCTGCATGAGCCGATCAAGCAGGACGCCGTGATCCTGAACAAGGGCCGTGACAATCCCGTCGCGAAGCAGTTCATCGATTATCTGAAGGGCCCGAAAGCGGCCGCGGTGATCAAGTCCTACGGCTATCAACTGTAATTCCGTCGATGCCCCTCGATAGCACCGATCTCCAGGCCATCACGCTGACGCTCGAGCTGGCGTCGCTGACGACGGCACTCCTGCTCCTCGTCGGCACGCCGATCGGGTGGTGGCTCGCGCACACGCGCTCGAAGCTGAAGGGCATCGTCGGCGCGGTGGTGGCGCTGCCGCTCGTGCTGCCGCCGACCGTCATCGGCTTTTATCTGCTCGTGCTGATGGGCCCGAACGGCTATGTCGGCAGGCTGACGCAGGCGCTCGGCATCGGCTTGCTGCCGTTCACGTTCACCGGGCTCGTGATCGGCTCGGTGATCTATTCGTTGCCTTTCGTCGTGCAGCCTTTGCAGAACGCGTTCGAGGCAATCGGCCGTCGTCCGCTCGAAGCCGCCGCGACGCTGCGCGCCGGCCCGTGGGACACGTTCTTCACGGTGGCGCTGCCGCTCGCGCGACCGGGCATCGTCACGGCGACGATTCTCGGCTTTGCGCACACCGTCGGCGAATTCGGCGTCGTGCTGATGATCGGCGGCAACATTCCGGGACGCACGCGCGTCGTTTCCGTGCAGATCTTCGATCATGTCGAAGCGCTCGAATACGCCCAGGCGCACTGGCTCGCCGGCGGCATGGTGATATTCTCGTTCGTCGTTCTTCTAGTGCTTTATTCCAGCCGACGTTCCGTGGCGGCTCATGTCTGAACTCACGTCCTCCCTTCTCGCGCCCGCCCGCGCGCATCGCGGCTCCGACGAGGCTATCGCGGCGCGCTTTCTCGTCGAGTACGAGGGCTTCACGTTCGATCTCGATCTCACGTTGCCCGGGCGCGGCGTCACCGCGATCTTCGGCCATTCCGGTTCCGGCAAGACCACGCTCTTGCGATGCCTCGCGGGACTCGCGCGACCGCGCGTCGGGCGGCTCGTCGTCAATGGCGAAGTGTGGCTCGATACCGAACGCAACATCTTTCTGCCGACGCACAAGCGGCCGCTCGGCTATGTCTTTCAGGAAGCGAGCCTCTTTCCACATCTGAGCGTGCAAAAGAACCTGCGCTTCGGGCTCGATCGCGTGCGGTCGGCCGCGCGGGGCGTGGATCTGTCGCAGGCGGCGGAACTGCTCGGCATCGGGCATTTGCTGGAGCGCATGCCCGCCGGCTTGTCGGGCGGCGAGCGGCAGCGCGTGGGCATCGCGCGGGCGCTGCTGACGAGCCCGCGTCTGCTTCTGCTCGATGAACCGCTCGCGTCGCTCGATCAGAAGCGCAAGCTCGAAATCCTGCCGTATCTGGAACGTCTGCACGACGAGCTGGATATCCCCGTGCTCTATGTGAGCCATGCGCCGGAAGAAGTCGCGCGCCTCGCGGATCATCTCGTGCTGCTCGAAGGCGGTCGCGCGCTGGCGAGCGGCCCCATCGCCGAGACGCTCGCGCGGCTCGACCTGCCGCTCGCAATCGCCGACGATGCATCGGTCGTGTTCGAAGGCATCGTCGAGGGATACGACAATGCATACGGCCTGCTCACGCTCGCGTTGCCTGGCTCTCGCGCCAAGCTCGCCGTCGTGCATGCGCCGATGGCCGAAGGCAAGTCGATGCGCGTGGCCGTGAAAGCGCGCGACGTGAGTCTCATCACCGGCACGCACGAGCACGAGCGCAGCAGCGTGCTCAATGTGCTGTCCGCGACGGTCGTCGGCATTGCGGGCGACGTCAATCCTTCGCAAGCCGTAGTGCGCCTCGATGTCGACGGCTCGCCGCTGCTCGCGCGCGTCACGCGCTATTCGATCGACCGGCTCGGCATCGTCGAAGGCATGCAGTTATGGGCCCAGGTCAAGGCGGTGTCGCTACTCGCCTGAGCGCGCCTTCAGCGCCGCGTATTGCAGGAGCATGATCGTTTTGCCGTCCATGATTTCGCCGCGCTCGATCATCTGCATGGCCGTTTGCAAGGGCACTTCGATCGTCTCGATCTCCTCGCCCTCTTCCTCGACGCCGCCGCCCTCCGATACGCGCATCGCGCTGTCGTAGTCGCCGATATAGAAGTAGAGCTTCTCCGTCACCGATCCGGGGCTCATGAACGCCTCGAAGATCTTTTCGACGTGATGCACCCGATAGCCCGTTTCCTCTTCCACTTCGGCGCGGATGCGCTCTTCGGGCGTTGCGTCGTCGAGCAGGCCGCCGGGCGATTCGATCAGCATGCCGTCATGTCCGTTGACGAACGCAGGCATGCGGAACTGGCGCGTCAGCAGCACGTTGCCGGTGTTGCGCTCGCGCAGCAGGATGGTCGCACCGTTGCCGCGGTCATAGGTTTCGCGGCTTTGACGCTGCCAGACGCCGTCGCGACGCTGAAAATCGAAGGTCACTTTTCTGAGGACGTACCAGTCGTCGGACAGCACTTCGGTTTTGAGGACGCGCACACGCGCTTTCGTTTCCATCGGATCACCTGTTCGACAATTCGTTGAACTCATGCTAACGTGCAACTTCGTGCAAAATCAAGAAATTTCGTGCAAGACAATGTTGACCAGCCAACGCAAGAAAGCGATCCTCGATGCCCTCGCGCGCGACGGGCAAGTGCTCGCCACGGAACTGAGCGCGCGATTCGGCATTTCCGAGGACACCGTCCGCCGCGATTTGCGCGAACTCGCCGCCGAAGGACTGCTGCAGCGCGTGCATGGCGGCGCGCTGCCCGCTTCGCCCGCGGTCGCGCCGTTCGCGCGGCGCGAGCAAATGGAGTCGGACGCGAAACGGCGCATCGCGAAGAAGGCGGCGGAGATGATCGCGCCGGGGCAGGTCGTGATCGTCGATGGCGGCACGACGTCAGCGCTGCTCGTGCGTCAACTTCCCGGGAATCTGCGCGCGACGATCGTCACGCATAGCCCGAGCGTCGCGGTTGCGCTGGCGGAGCACGCATCGGTCGACGTCGTGCTGATCGGCGGCAAGCTCTACAAGCATTCGATCGTCACCGTCGGCGCGGCCGCTGTCGAAGCCATGTCGCACATCCATGCCGACATCTTTTTCATGGGTGTCACCGGCGTGCATCCGACAGCCGGGCTCACGACCGGCGATTTCGAGGAAGCGCACATCAAGCGTGCGCTGTCGGCGCGCGCGGCGGAAACCGTCGTGCTCGCGTCGGCGGCGAAGCTCAACGCGGCGTCGGCTTACAGGATCGGCGGAATCGAGCTCGCGCGGACGATCATCGTCGAAAAGGCAGCCGACACGAAGCTCACCGAGCCGTTCGAACAAGCCGGAATGACCGTGCTGCGCGCCTGAAATCACGACACTTTGTTACCGGGTAACGCGCCGAAAAATACGCGCCCGCTCGTGTAATTGAATTTCTCCAGCAACTGGAATAGCGTTGAAAGATGCGCCATGTCCGGTCAACAGCGGAGGTCGGATTTCCGTTATAGGCATCGACACCGCAAACAATTTTTCTGGAGAAGGTCGTGAATCGCCTCAAGGCTTTTATCGCGCTATCGCTGATTGCGAGCGCGGGCGTGACCGCCAACGCGTATGCCTGGTCACGCGTCGGCGTTTGGGTCGGCGGACCCGTGTATTACCCATACCCCATGGCACCCGCGCCGTACTACTACTATCCGCCGCCGCCCGTGGTCGTCCAGCCTTCCGCGCCGGTGCAATATGTCGAGCAGGGCCAGCCGGCCGCCGATCCGGGCGCGCCCGCCCAGCAAGCCGGCATGTGGTACTACTGCGACTCCGCGAAGGCTTACTACCCGTACGTGAAGCAATGTGCCGACGCATGGCGTCCGGTTCCGGCTACGCCGCCGCCGTCGAACTGACGCTTTTCGGCGCCCTGAAACACACAACGAAGCGAATTCGCAAGATTCCATGAACTACTCAAGGCTTGCCCTGCTCCTCGCGGCGATCGGTCTTTCGGCCTGTACCGTGATGCCCACCGGCCCTAGCGTGATGGCGCTCCCCGGCAGCACCAAGACGTTCGACCAGTTCCGCGCCGACGATTCCTCGTGCCGCCAGTTCGCCCTCAATCAGGTCGGCGGCGTGGATGCCAATCAGGCGGCGACCAACAGCGCGGTCGGCAGCGCGGTCGTCGGCACTGCGCTCGGCGCGGCGGCGGGCGCGGCGTTCGGCGGCGGCTCGGGCGCGGCCATCGGCGCGGGCGCGGGCTTGCTGACGGGCAGCGCGTTCGGCGTCGGCGCATCGCAGGCATCGGGTTACACCGTGCAGCAGCGCTACGATTACGCCTATCTGCAATGCATGTATGCCGCGGGCGACAAGGTGCCGGTGCGCGGCGCCACGCGCACCGTCCAGCCGTCCGGGGCGTACAGCACGACACCGCCGCCACCACCTCCGCCGCCGGGCTGGCAGCCACCGCCCGGAACGTACTGACAACGTCGTCAACGCCGCACGCGCCGGCCGTCGCCGCCGGCGTTCAGCGGCGCGTCGGGCACGAAGGCCGGCGCAACGAGCAGCCCCGTGACCCAGCCGATGTAAAACCGCAAGTCGCTCCAGAACTCCGATCGTTCATAAACGCGAAACGCCTGGACGTGTGCGAGCCATAGGACGAGTTGCAGCGCGCCGGTCAACACGAGCCAGGCGAGCGCGATCACACCGGTCGCGCGGGCGCAGCGCCTGAACGTCGACGCATCCCACTGTTCCCGCACGATAATGCATCCCGCGATCAGCACGCAGGTCGCCGGAATCACGCTCGTCACGAGCACGTGCGCGCTCCATCCGAATATCACGCCGGCGACGAAGGTGGCGATCACCGCCAGTGCCGCCACGGACCATGCGAGCCACGACGGCGCTCGCGCGGCCATCCACGCGAGCGTGATGAAAAACGGTGTGACCGCCCATTGCAGCGCCTGCCCGACGGCTCTCGCGAGGTTCTCGCTTGCGTGTTCGTTCGAATGGCTCGCCGCGACGTACACGGTGATTGCCTCATGCACGCAGACGGCGACGATCGCGAAGCTCAACGCCTCGCACGCGGCGAAGGCCGGCGATTTCTCCGCGTGCTCGTGCGCGTCGCCGAGACTGCGCACGCGTTCCAGAACGGGCTCGACGAAAAACGCGAGGATCGCGCCGATGAGGAGCGCGGCGGCGGCATCGATCAGGGAAAAATGGCCGAAGACAGAAAAGAGACCCTGCCACAGAAATTCGGGCGCGGCCGCGCACACGGCCACCCACAACGCGAAGAAGAACCCGTTCGAAGCACTTCTGAGCGGCATGGCCACCTCGATGCGTTTTTAGTGCTCTGGCAGCGGCGCGTCCTTCACACGGTCGATCAACGCCGCGCGCACGCGCTCGCGCAGGTCGGCGGGTAGCGAGAAACATTCGTAGGCGAGCGCCTGCGCGACGGTCACGACGCGCATTTCTTCGTAGCGGCGGCCGCTGCCGATCATCGCTTCGAATGCATTGGCGCGCTCGTTGATTTCGATCGGATCGGCATCGACGAGCAGGACGGCGTGCGCGAGCACCGCGTAAAGCGGCTGATCCGTGTCGCCGTGCGGCACGCGCCGCCAGTACTGCGCCGTGCCCGCGACCTTGCGCGCGTCGTCGCCGGGACCCCATGCGAGATTGAAGCGGCCGTCGCAGAACGAGCCTTCCACGGCCTGCCAGTGCGTCAGCACGCCGAGCGAGTTGAGCGCATTCGCGAGAATTCTGCACAGATGCAGGTAGACGGCTTCGGAGAGCGTGCCCATCGGCGCGCGCACCGGATACGCGAGGCTAAGATTGAGAATGCCCGGGCCTTGTGGCACCAGGCCGCCGCCCGACAGACGCAGCCACACGGGACAGCCGCGCTGTGCGAAAGCCTCGCGCGCATCGGCGAGCGCCGCGTAACGCTGATAGCTGCGCGGCACGACCAGCGAAACGGGCGCTTCCCAGACATGCGCGACAGCCTCGCCGGCGGCCGCGCGTGAGAGAAGCGCTTCCTCGGCGTCGAGCGGGTCGCCGGAAAGGGAAACGGGATCGATCAGTTGGAAGGGCATGGAATCGATGTCCGGGCGCGTCGCGAGCGACGCCATCCACGCATGGTAGCCAATAACCGCGAAAGACGAGCGCGCCCCGTCGGCGGCCTTCGCCGGCGGGGCGCGCGCGGCTCGTGGCGGATCAGCCGCCCTTCGCCACGTGCTCCTTCAGCAACGCATTGACTTCGTTCGCCTTCTCCATCTGGCTCATATGGCCGGCATCGTCGAAGATGCGCACGGTTGCGCCTTCCGGCGCCTGCTTCGCGTGCGCGGCCGGGATGATCTGGTCCTTTTCGCCCCAGATCACGAGCACCGGCTTGCCCGTCGCGGCCAGCTTGCCGCCCGGCTGCGCGCTCTGCCTGCCGCCCGCGAACAGCCCGCCGTTGAGCGATGTCAGCGCCTCGCTGACGCCATCGAGCCGCTTGTACTTCAGCAGATCGTCGAGCATCTGGCGGCTCACCAGCTCGGGGTTCGCGAACAGCAACTCCACGACCGGCTTCAGCTCGCGGCGCGATTCCGCCGTCACGAAGCCTTCGGTGTACGCGTTGTTCACTTCATCGCCGAAACCGGCAGGTGAAATGAGCGACACCGATTGCACACGCGCCGGCTGGTCGACGGCCATCTGCGCCGCGATCCCGCCGCCCATCGAGTGTCCGACGAGATGCGCGCGGTCGATCGACACCGCGTCCATGAACTTCCCGACGAAGCCCGCGAGATCCGCCAACGACGTTCCCGGCACTTTCGGCGTCGATTGCCCGTGCCCCGGCAGATCGAGCGCGAACACGCGATTCTTCTCCGCGAGCGCGTCGAGATTGAAGAGCCAGTTGTCGAGATCGCCGCCGAAGCCGTGAATGAACAGCACCGCGGGCCGGCTCGCGTCGTCGCCGCCGCGCGATGCGTAGCGCACGCGAATGCCGTCGACATCGACGAAGTGATACGCCGCGGCTTCTTCGCCCTCTTCCTCGTCTTCGGCGGGCGTCACGTACGACGACACATACGCGTCGATATCGGCGTCGCTCACATCCGGCGCCGCGAGCACGCCGAGCAGCGCCTTCACGGGCAGCGTATCGCCTGCCTCCGCCACTTTGCGCCGCAGCAAGCCGGCGTCGGGCGCTTCGACGGCATTGGCGATCTTGTCGGTTTCGACATCGAGAATCGGCATGCCGACGGTGATTTCCGTGCCCTCCTCCACGAGCCACTCGTTGACCGTGCCTTCCTTCATCGACAAGCCCCATTTGGGCATCACGATCGGTGTGATTGCGGACATCAGTGCTTTCCTCCCTTCATGGTTTTTCGTGCGGCGTCGGCGATCTGCGCGGCGCTCGGAATGTACAAATCTTCGAGCGTCGGCGAGAACGGCACCGGCGTATGCGGCGCGCAGACCATCTGGATGCCGGCCTTCAGCGCGCCGAACGCCTGCTGCGCGACCTGCGCGGAAATATCGGTGGCGATGTTGCAGCGCGGATTCGCTTCATCGACGACGACGAGCCGCCCCGTGTTCTCGACCGTCTCCAGCACCGTGTCGATATCGAGCGGCGACAGCGTGCGCAGATCGACGACTTCCGCTTCGATGCCTTCCTTCGCGAGCGTCGAGGCCGCTTCCAGCGCGCGATGCACCATCAGTCCATACGTGACGATGGAAACGTCCTTGCCGTCGCGCACGACGTTCGCCTCGCCGAACGGAATCGCGTACGAGTTCTCGGGCACTTCGCCTTCGAAACCGTAGAGGTTCTTGTGCTCGCAGAAGATGACGGGATCGTTGTCGCGAATTGCCTGGATCAACAGGCCCTTGGTGTCGTACGGCGTGCTCGGGCAGACGACTTTCAAGCCCGGAATGTGCGTGAACAGGGACGTCAGCATCTGGCTATGCTGAGCCGCCGCGCGAAAGCCCGCGCCGACCATCGCGCGAATCACGACGGGCGTTTCCGCCTTGCCGCCGAACATGTAGCGGAACTTGGCGGCCTGATTGAAGATCTGGTCGAAGCACACGCCCATGAAGTCGATGAACATCAGCTCCGCGACCGGGCGCATGCCGCACGCCGCCGCGCCGATCGCCGCGCCGACATACGCGGATTCCGACAGCGGCGTATCGAGCAGTCTGTCGCCGTGCTTCGCGTAAAGCCCCTTCGTCACGCCGAGCACCCCGCCCCACGCGTCTTTCTCGCCGTCCGCGCCTGCGCCGCCGACGATGTCCTCACCCAATACGATGACGCTCGGATCGCGCGTCATTTCCTGATCGATGGCTTCGTTGATCGCCATCTTCATGCTCAGTTTGCGGGCCATGATTGTCGTCTCCAGGATTCAGTATTTGACGTAGACATCGGTGAGCAGATCGGCGGCGGTCGGCAACGGCGCGTCCTTCGCTTCCTGCACCGCCCGGTCGATCAGCGCGGCGACTTCCTTGTCGATCGCGTCGAGTTCTCCGGGGGAAATCACATCGGCCTGCGTGACGGCGGCCGCGAACTTCTTCAGGCAATCCTTGTTCGAGCGGATATCGTCGAGCTCGCCCGGCGCGCGATAGGTCTGCGCATCACCTTCGAAGTGGCCGTAGAAACGGATCATCTTGCACTCGAGCAGCGCCGGCCCGCCGCCTTCGCGCGCGCGCTTGATCACTTCGCCCGCCGCCTCGTACACCGCGAAGAAATCCGTTCCGTCGACGGTCACGCCCGGAATGCCGAAGCCCGCCGCACGATCCACATAACTGTCGACCGCCGTGCCGTAATCGCGCGCCGTGGACTCCGCATAGCCGTTGTTCTCGATCACGAAGATCACCGGCAGATTCCACACGGCCGCGAGGTTCAGGCTTTCGAGAAACGTGCCCTGGTTGGACGCACCGTCGCCGGCGAAGGTGATGCCCACTTCTCCCTTGCCGCGAAACTTCGCCGCGAGCGCCGCGCCGCAGATCAAGGGCGCGCCCGCGCCGAGGATGCCGTTGGCGCCCATCATCCCTTTCGACAAATCGGCGATATGCATCGAGCCGCCCTTGCCGTTGCATGAACCGCCCTTCTTGCCGTAGATCTCCTTCATCATCGCGACCGGATCGACGCCTTTCGCGATGCAGTGCCCGTGTCCGCGGTGCGTGCTCGCAATGCGGTCGCCGTCGTTCAGATGGGTCATGATGCCGACGCCCGCCGCTTCCTCGCCCGCGTACAGGTGCACGAAACCGGGAATGTCGCCGCGTCCGAAATCGACGTGCAGGCGTTCCTCGAAATCGCGAATCGTGCGCATCTTGCGATACGCGCCCAGCAGTTCTTCCTTAGAGAGCGGCAAGCCGCCCGCGTGCTGTTGCGACGCTGTCATGTCTGTCTCCTTCGTTGGGGTGGTCTAGCGGGTATTGCTTTTGAGCTGACGCATCAGCCCGGATGCCGCCGCGTAACGCATGCACGCGGCGACATCGATGCTGCGAAAGGCGTTTTCCCGGAGCGTGACGGTCACTTCGTCGCCGGGGCCGAAGGCGAGTTCGCGTTCGCCGTCCAGCGCGACGATGCCCGAGCGCTGCTTCACGCGATGCGGCACACCGTCGGCCAGGCGCGTCCAGTTCGCGATCGGCACGGCTTCGATGAGACCCGGCGCGATCGGCGCGTGCAGATCGAACTCGCCCTGACCCGGCGCCGCGAGTTCGATGGCGACGCCGCCCGGATCGTGCCGCCCGAGCGGTTCGAGCAGACCCGCGATCGCCGACATGCCGATCGCCTGCGGATCGGCGTAAGAGACGTAGACGGCGGCGAGCGTGTCGATCTTCCACAGCGCCCGCGCGCCGATGAAATGCTCGTGCGAGATGACAGCATCCACGAGCGCGATATCGCGGCGCACGCCGCCTTTCGAATCGCGTATCTCGATGTCGAGCCGCTTGTTCGACGCGAGCGCTTCGCTCGATGGAACGCGGCCCGTCGCATACAGCCCGGCCGCGAGTCCCGAGATGGTCGGCTCGCGCATTTCCGGATACGCGTTGTTCGTGCCCGTCGAAAGCCCCGCGATCGGCACTTGTCCGCACTCGCGCACGACGGCGCGATGCGTGCCGTCGCCACCGAGCACGATGAGCGCATCGACGCCGGCCTCGCGCATCGTGCGTGCGGCGCGAAAGGTGTCGTCGACACGCGCGGTCACGGGCATGCCGAGAAATTCGACCTTGGCGAGCGATGCATCCGGGCCGTGCTTGCGCGCGAGATGGCGCTCGAGCATGACCTTCAGGCCTTCGCGGTCGGGCATCATCAGCACGCGTGCGACGCCGCACGACGCAAGCGACGAGAGCAGCCGCAAGACGATATTCACGCGATCCGCGAGTTGCAGGCTGTTCGCGTTCGCGATGACGCGCCGGATGTCGCGCGCCGAAACAGGATTGGCGATGATGCCGACGAGCGGCGTTGCGCTCTCACGCATGCCTTGTCTCCGCTTTGTGTTTTGTGCGGCGGATAAAGGCAAGCGCCATGCCAATCGGACAGGCGTTTTCAGGCGTGAAAAAGCGAGGGATTACCCGCGAAAAACGGGCGTTTCAGAGGGCGTACGGAGCGCCGCCGTGACAGGTGTCACAGCGGCAGGTGTATCGACGGGGGTACAGGCGTATCGGCTCAGTGCCCGTTCGCGTCGCGCTGATTCGGCGAGCGGATGCCGTAGCGCGCCATGCGCCGATACAGCGTCATGCGGCTCACGCCGATCTGCCGCGCGACCGCGCTCAGGTTCCAGCTCGCGGCGCGCAGATACTGCATCAGCAGCATGCCTTCCGGCGGCAGCCGATGCGGGTCGAAGTCCTCGATGACGCGCGGCGGCGGCTCGACCGGCGCGGCCGCGCCCGCGAATCCTTCCGGCAGGTCTTCCACGTCGATCAGACCATCCGAGCACACCGCGCGCGCATAACGCAGCACGTTGCAGAGCTCGCGCAGATTCCCCGGCCATGCATGCCGGTGCAGGCGCTCGCGCGCCGCGGGCGACAGCGTGACCGCGCCTTCGAGGAATTTGTCGACGAGCCAGTCGAGATCGCTTCGCTCGCGCAGCGGCGGCAGCGTGAAGCGCGCCCCGTTCAGGCGGTAGTACAGGTCTTCACGGAAACGCCCGTCCTGCATGAGCGCGTCGAGCGAATGATGCGTCGCGGAAATGACGCGCACATCGACCGATACGGGCCGCGACGCGCCGATCGCGAGCACTTCGCCTTCGGCCAGCACGCGCAGCAGACGCGATTGCAGGTCGCGCGGCATGTCGCCGATTTCGTCGAGAAAGAGCGTGCCGCCGTCCGCTTCCTGGATGAGCCCGCGCTTGCCCTTCGCGCCCGCGCCGGAGAAGCTGTTCGGAAGATGCCCGAACAGCTCGCTCTCGATGAGCGTCTCCGGAATCGCCGCGCAATTCACTGCGACGAACGGCCCCGCGCGACGCGCGCTCGCGCGATGCAGCGCCTTCGCGAAGAACTCCTTCCCGCTGCCGGTTTCGCCGTTGATGAGCAGATTGATCGGCGAATCGACGAGCTTCGCGGCGCGTTCCAGCTGTCGCGTGAGCGCGGGGTCGCCGCCGCTCAGCGCGGCCAGCGGCGCGGGCACGTCGATGTTGCGCCGTGCAGTCGCGTGCGCGGCCGGCGTAAAGCACGGCGCAGGCGGCATCACGCTCAGGTAGAGCAGCGCGCCCGATTTCGCGAGCGGCACCGCGCGCAGCTCGCTCGGCCGCGAATACACGAAGCGGCCGAGCTCTTCGATGCGCGTATCGAAGAGCGTATCGAACGGCATGCCGATCAGCGACGCCGCCGCTTCTCCGGGCGCGATCGGCCGGCCAATCTCGGCTGCGAGCATCGCGTGGGCGCGGCGATTGTGTCCGACGATGCGCCCGCTCGCATCGAGCGCGATCAGATATTCGGGATCGACATCGACGAATTCGGGCGCCGTGTTCAGCTTCAGGATCCAGTCCTGCCGGTGCGTGCGCAGGAAGTTCGCGTTCTCGATATGCCCCGCGTAGATGCGCACGAGTTGCAGCGCGAGATTCTGGCTGTCGCGCGCTTGCGGCGACGTGAGCGCGGAGATATCGAGGATTGCGGCAAGCGCCCCGCGCGAATCGTAGAGCGGCGCGGCGGTGCATGTCAGCGGGATGTGCGTCGCGTCGAAATGATCGACCTGATGCACGGTGAGCGCCTGGCCCGTCGTGAGCGCGGTGCCCACCGCGCACGTGCCCGCGCCGGCTTCGCTCCATTCCGCGCCGAGATAGAGGCCCGCGCGGCGCAGCGCGAAATCGGTGTTCGAGTCGCCGATGTAATCGACCGTCACGCCGAGCGCATCGGTCAGGAGCACGACGTAGCCCATGCCCGCGACCTGCTCGTAAAGCGTCTCGAGACCGTGACGCGCGATGCGCGCGAAATCGTCGATGCGCTGCTGATGTTCGCGCAGGCGCGTCTGCGGCAGGATGCGCGCTTCCTGCATGCGCGACGGATCGAGCCCGTACTGATGCACGCAACGCCGCCACGAAGACTGAATGATGTTCTCGTGCGTGCGCACCAGCGCGGGGGCGGACACGACCTGTTCCGCCCACGTCGTCGCTGCGACGACTGCCTCGATGTGCTCGCGTTGCCGCATGTCCATCGCGCTCTCCTTGTCTCCTTGAGTGAGGCATTTATCGGCGCCTGGCAGCGCGCTTTCGTTTTGATCGCCTCCCGGAATGCTTTCATTCTTCGCTGGTGCAAACGCGGGAGAAACCGATTCGCACGAGCGTGTGTCAGGCCATATGATGCTCGAATCGGCAGAAGGCGTCATGCGGCGATAGCGCTGCGCTGCAACATAAACGCATGCTGATAACCCGGCGCATCAAAACGAAAAGACAGGAGACGACGGATGGCAAAGATCGCCTATGAAGACTTCGAGCGACAGATCGTGCAGCATCACATCATCAAGGGCAACGTGTATGAGAACGGCGCGGCGCTCGTCGAGCGCGCGAACAGGTGGATCGCGGAGAACGGAATCGACGTGCTGAACGTCGAGAGTCTCTCGACGTTCGGCGCCGGCGACGATACCAGCGTGAGCCGCTGGTACTCGGGCATTCGCGTCTGGTATCGGACTGCGTAGACGACTTAACCGCGGCCGACGAACGGCATCTTGGTCGCCATCACGGTGTGAAACAGCACGTTGGCTTCGAGCGGCAGATTCGCCATGTACAGCACCGACTGGCCGACGATCTTCACGTCCATCATCGGCTCGACGGCGATCTCGCCGTTCGCCTGCGGCACGCCGCGCGACATGCGCTCGGACAGCTCGGTGTATGCGTTGCCGACGTCGATCTGTCCGACCGCGATGTCGTACTTGCGGCCGTCGAGCGATGCGGTTTTCGTGAGGCCCTGCACCGCGTGCTTCGTCGCCGTGTAGGCCGCCGAGTTCGGGCGCGGCGCGCTCGCGGAAATGGAGCCGTTGTTGATGATGCGGCCGCCCATTGGCATTTGCGCCTTCATCGTGCGGAACGCCTGCTGCAGGCAAAAGAACATGCCGTTCAGATTGATGTCCACGACATTGCGCCATTGCTCCGGCGTCCAGTCCTCGAACGGTCCGGGCGGATTCGTCACGCCGGCGTTGTTGAACAACAGATCGACGCGGCCGAAGTGCTCGACCGCCGCCTTGAAGAGCTTTTCGACCGATTGCGGATCGGAGACGTCGGTGGGTACGGCGAGCGCGCGGGCGCCGGCGTTCGATTCGCCGATCACCGCATCGAGCGGCGCGGGACGCCTTCCCGCCAGCACGACCGACCAGCCGTCGCCGAGCAGCGCGAGCGCGGCCGCGCGCCCGATGCCGCTACCCGCTCCGGTGACGATGGCGATTCGTTGAGACTGGTTGGCTGCGTCGGACATGTTGGCGTTCTCCTGTTGTTATGCGCGCGACACATGCGCGCGCCGAAATCGGGAGAACATTATCGCGATGAATCAGCGATTGCGCGATGCTTCCGTCGTGACCGGGCCCGCTGTCGTCGTGTTATGCACGCCGCTGCCGTCGCAAAAAACGGCGGTCATCAGCATCGGCACGACCTGTTTCACGACGGCCGTGCTGCCCGATTCGCGCACTTTCGCCTCGACCGTCTCCGCCGCGGCGAGCACCACGACGCCGTATGCGGAGTCGTTGATCGGCTGGCCGCTGCCGCGCTTGAACATGTCGTCGCCCTGCTCGTAGCCCAGCACGGCGTAGACGCGAAAGCCGTATGCGGTGAGCTCGCTGCCCTGCGTCGGCTTGAATGCATTCACGGAATTCGCTTCGACGCGCATGGGGCGCGCATCGATGGACTTGTTGGCGACAAGCGGCGCGATGAACCTGTGCGCACTGGATTTGCAGTCGAGCTGGCTTTCGAGAGGCGTCGCATCGCACAGGCTGGGCAGCAGTCCCCCGACCACGGCAGCGAATGCGGTGAGCGTTGCGAGAGGAGCGGTTTTCATGGCAGCGGTAACCAACGGTTCGTAAAGTTCCGACATTGATGCTCGGGCATCCGCATCGATGCAATAAGCGAGCCAGCAAATCGGCCCGCACTTCGCGCACACGCTGTAGTGTTCCCGCAAGGGCTTGGTTTCTTCTTTGTTGGCTGGCTTCTTGACCCGGGCGCTTCGCGCAATCCTCGTGCTCGTCCGGCAGCGATTTCTACAAGCGTGTAGTGGAGGTACACACAGACTCTGCGCTTCGACAGGCCGCGTCTGTACGAGATCCCTCAATCTTTGTCTTTCGATGCGTCCGCCCGATGACACGCCGCACAGCCGCGGTGCGGAACACGGAAATCGGCGAAATGGTTATATTCGCGGTTCGACTTTTGAGGACGTTACATGACCGCACTCTCCGATTTTCCCATCACCCGCAAATGGCCCGCTCAGCACCCGGAGCGCATCCAGCTCTACTCGCTGCCGACGCCCAACGGCGTGAAAGTCTCGATCATGCTGGAGGAAACCGGCCTGCCCTACGAGCCGCATCTCGTGCGCTTCGACAAGAACGATCAGATGTCGGAGGAATTTATATCGCTCAATCCGAACAACAAGATTCCCGCAATCATCGACCCGAACGGGCCGAACGGCGAACCCATGCCGTTGTTCGAATCCGGCGCGATTCTCATCTATCTCGCGGCGAAGAGCGGCCAGTTGATGCCCGACGACCTGGCGAAACGTTATGAGACGCTGCAATGGCTGATGTTCCAGATGGGCGGCATCGGCCCGATGTTCGGGCAAGTCGGCTTCTTCCATAAGTTTGCAGGGAAGGAATACGAGGACAAGCGGCCGCGTGCGCGTTACGTCGCGGAATCGAAGCGGCTGCTCGCGGTGCTCGACAAGCGGCTCGACGGCCGCGACTGGATCATGGGCGACGAATACAGCATCGCCGATATTTCGATGTTCCCGTGGGTGCGTAATCTGATCGGCTTTTATGAGGCGCGCGAACTCGTCGATTTTCATGAGTTCAAGAACGTCGAGCGTGTGCTTGAAGCATTTCTGGCGCGACCTGCCGTGAAGCGCGGGCTGGAGATTCCGAAGCGCGATTGATCATCGCGTGCCCGCGCCGGGCGCGCGGGCATCCGCCCCTTTGTTGGTAACGCGCACGCAAACGTATGCGGCGCGCGCAGGAGACGGTTGTCACATGAACGTCTTGCACGACCGGTAGATTGCGCTCTCCGAAAATGTCTGATGATTGGCCGATCGCGGCGCGTTATGCCGCGCTCAAGGCCTCCGGACTTCCCCGCGCACCTCTCTCGTCTACCGAAGAACATGTCAAAGCTCACCGTCAAGGCGCGCCTCGCGATCGTCACGAGCGCGGTCGCGGCCGTGCTCGTCACCGTCGGCGGCGTCGGATTATTCGGCGTCCAGCAAGGCAATGCCGCGCTGCGTCACGTCTACGAAGGCCGCGCGCAGGCGCTGCAAACCATCTCGACCATCGACGAGATCATCACGCAAAGCCAGTTCGCGATCAGCGACGCGGTGCTCGATCCATCGGCGCAGAAAACGCAAGCCGTGGTCGCGTCGACGCAGCAGCGCATTGCGAACGTCGATGCCCTGCTCGGCCGCTATCTGCGCTATCCGCTCGATGCAACCGAGGCGCCGCGCGCAAAACGGCTCGCCAGCGACTGGGCGACGTTGCGCGACAAGGGATTTCGTCCGACGACCGACCTGCTCGCCGCGAACAATTTGTCCGAAGCGCAGTGGATCGTGACGCAGCAGATCGAACCGCAGGCCGCGCGCGTCAAGAAGGAAAGCACCGAGCTGCGCGCGTTTCAGCTCACCGCCGCGCAGCAGGAATACGACGACGCGCAGCGCGTGAGTCGCCTCGTGCAGTGGACGGTCGGCGCGTGCATCGCTATTGGCGTGGCGCTCGTCGGCGGGCTGTGCCTTTCGATGGCGCGCACGCTCGTGCGTCAACTCGGCGGCGAGCCGGAGCTTGCGGCGAGCGTCGCCCGGCGGGTGTCGAAGGGCGATTTGCTGACGGACGTGCCCGTCGCGCCGGGCGACACGCAAAGCCTGATGCACGCGATGAGCCTGATGCGCAGCCAACTCGCGTCGATGGTCGGCGACATCAAGCGCTCGACGGACACCATCGGCATCGCAACTGCGGACATCACCGAGGGCAATCACGCGCTGTCGGCGCGCACGGAAGAGCATGCGGCGAGCTTGCAGCAGACGTCGGCGAGCATGGAGCAGATCGCGGCGACCGTGCGCACGAACGCCGAACACGCGAACCGCGCACGCGAACTCGCGAAGGAAGCGTCGGCGCGCGCAAAGGACGGCGAGCGCGCCGTCGCCGATGCAATCGCGCGCATGACCGATCTGTCCTCACGGTCGGCGCAAATCGGGCACATCACGAGCGTCATCGAATCCATTGCATTCCAGACCAATTTGCTCGCGCTGAATGCCGCAGTGGAAGCGGCGCGCGCCGGATCGCTGGGGCGCGGTTTCGCGGTCGTGGCGGAGGAAGTGCGTGCGCTCGCGCGGCGTTCGTCGACTGCGGCGAAGGAGATTTCGCAACTGACGCGGGAGGTAAACGCTCACGTCGAATCGAGCGGCGCGACGGTCATGCGCGCAGGCGCGACGCTCGCCGATTTGCTCGATTCCGTCGACGGCGTGTCCGCGCTGGTCGAAGCAATCGCCACGGCATCGCGCGAGCAAAGCAGCGGCATCGACGAAGTGAATGACGCGGTATCGCAGATGGATCGGCTGATGCAGAAGAACGCCGCGCTCGTGAACGAAGCGTCGACATCGGCGTTATCGCTCGATGCACAGGCGCGCGAGCTCAGGCAGACTGTGCGGGCGTTCCAGGTCTAGCGGATTTATTCGCGATCGACATGATTTTTTTAACCGGTTCAGAATGGGAGACGAAGAAGCGCGAATTTCGTTCGCCGGCTGAAATGCGTTACGCATCAGGAGGTTGATCCGGCGATGCTCAGGATATCCACATGCTTGTCCAGCCAAACTGTGGACAAGCGTTGGTCGTTTCCAGCCGAGGTAAATTCGCCGAACGTGCACGTCCTTCGATGCGATATCTGACGGTGGTGACGCTCATGGATACCCTCTTCTGCTCTCATTCCGCTCGTGCGTATTCGTTCCGCTCCGCTCGATCGCGGCGATTTCCTGCCATCGCCGCAATCGGCATGATCTGCGTCGCGGCTCACGCGCAAACGCAATGCCCGAGCTACGTCGAAACCGACGCCGGCAGCGCGTTCGACGTCGCCTCGATCATCCGGGACACGGGCTCGCCGCAATCCGCGCTGGACAAGGTGCGCAGCGCCGTCGCGCGAGTCAACGCGGGCGGCGGATGCTCGATCTTCCGCGACCGTCTCGCCTGCGAGGAAACGCTGTCACTCGCAAACAAGGCGATCGCCGCGCTCCAGGCGTGTGCCGCGTCGAAGCTGCCAAAGGGCACTGCGCGCGGTTGATTCTGTTCGGAAATAAAAAAGCGCGTACCGCCTGATTGGGCGGCACGCGCTATCGAGTTCATCCGAACGTAGTGCGGACGGCTCGGAAGATCAGCGATCCAGGAACGGACGCAGCTTGTCGGCGCGGCTCGGATGCATGAGCTTGCGCATCGCCTTGCTTTCGATCTGACGAATACGCTCGCGCGTCACGTCGAACTGCTTGCCCAGTTCTTCGAGCGTATAGTCCGAAGCCGTGTCGATGCCGAAGCGCATACGCAACACCTTTGCCTCGCGCGGCGACAGCGCGTTGAGCGCGTCGTCGATCGCAGCGCGCATGTTCGCGTGCACGGCAGCATCCGCCGGAGAAGCGGCGCCCTGGTCTTCGATCATGTCGCCCAGGGTCGCATCGGCATCTTCACCGACCGGCGTTTCCAGCGACACCGGCTGCTTCGCGATCTTGAGAATGCCGCGGATCTTCTCTTCCGGCATTTCCATACGCTCGGCGAGCACGGACGGATGCGCTTCCTGTCCCGTCTGTTGCAGGATTTCGCGCGAGATGCGGTTCAGCTTGTTGATCGTTTCGATCATGTGAACCGGCACGCGAATGGTGCGCGCCTGATCGGCGAGCGAACGCGTCACGGCCTGGCGAACCCACCACGTGGCGTACGTCGAAAACTTCCAGCCGCGGCGATATTCGAACTTGTCCACTGCCTTCATCAGACCGATGTTGCCCTCCTGGATCAGATCCAGGAACTGCATGCCGCGATTCACGTACTTCTTCGCGATCGAAATGACGAGACGCAAGTTCGCTTCGATCATCTCGCGCTTGGCTTGACGCATCTTGAGCTCGGCTGCCGTCATCTGACGGTTGATCTGCTTCAGCTGCTTGAGCGGCATCTCGACCGTGCCTTCGATGTCGATGAGCTTTTGCTGCTCGGCCTGAATCGCCGGCAAGCTGCGCTCGAGCGACGCGCCGTATTGCTTCGAGCCCGCGGCCGCGCGCGACGTCCATTCGAGATCGGTCTCGTGACCGACGAATGATTCGACAAACTTCTCGCGCGGCATGCCGCAACGATCCACCGCGATCTGCAGCACGCGACGTTCGATATCACGCACCTGCGCCACTTGCTGCTGAACATTGACACACAGGCGGTCGATGGTTTTCGCGGTAAAGCGGATCGAACCGAGCTCGCGCTGGATCTCGGCACGCGCTTTTTCTACAGCTTTCGCCGCGACCGCGCCCGAACCCTTAGGATTGCTCGCTTGTTCGGCCAACTCGCGCACGCGCGCAAAGATCTCGAGACAGTCGGCCTTCAGTTGCTTCAGGCGCGCTTCGTTCGATGCACCGGCATCGCCGCCGTCGAGATCGTCATCGTCCTCGTCGTCGCTGTCGGATTCGTCGGTATCCGTATCGATGTCCGTGGAGTCGTTCGTATCGGACGCCGAAATATCTTCGTCTGCCGTGTCCTCTTCCTTCAGGCCGTCGACGAGATCGTCGATCTTCAGCTCACCCGATTCGACTTGCGCCGCATCCGCGAGAATGGTCGCGACGGTCGACGGGCACGCCGCGATCGCCTGGATCATCTCGTGCAGGCCGTCTTCGATTCGCTTCGCGATGGCGATTTCGCCGGCACGCGTGAGCAGCTCGGTCGCGCCCATTTCGCGCATGTACATGCGAACCGGATCGGTCGTGCGGCCGAATTCGGAGTCGACCGTGGACAACGCGTTTTCCGCTTCTTCGTCCGATTGCTCGTCGGTGACCACGCTCGGGGCGCTATCGCTCAGAAGCAGCGTTTCGGCATCCGGCGCCTGTTCGTAGACCGCGACACCCATGTCGTGGAACGTGCTGACGATGGTTTCCATCGCAGCCGTCTCAGCGAAGTTGTCCGGCAGGTGGTCGTTGATCTCAGCGTGCGTGAGGTATCCGCGTTCCTTGCCCAACTGGATGAGCGCGCGCATCTGGCGCTGCCGCTCTTCATTTTGCTCAGCGGTCATCGCGACATCGGGCTGTATCGTGCCGGCCTGGCCCTTCCCTTTGTTCGCCCGCCGGCCGGGTGCCTTGCGCGCCGGCGCGACGATATCCAGCTCCGAATCTTCCCGATCAAAACTTGCCATACTTTCTCCTCGACAGGTTTGCTCGGCGACGACAGATCCCCGGGAGCGAGCGTAACGGCTCGCGATGATTTCGATGACAGCTTCGACCACGGACGGCTTGCTGAAAATCGCATCGAGCAAAGCACGCAAACCGCATCCAGACGCGGCACTTGCGTTTTCCAATCGCCCATTCAGGCGCAACCTTAGAGTATATCAGCATTTGCTGCGACGCAGCAGTTTATTTGAAAAAGTTTCGCTGCACGCTCGTTACGCGACATTCGTCTGACCTAAGGTCGGTTGACTCTGACCCCGCCAGATTGCTCATGACTCCAATACGGGCAGATTGCGAAACTTCGCCGATGATGCTACGCGCGATATCGTCTCTAAAAGCGAATCCAAAGGGAGCGAACTCGACCGGCTTTGACTCGACGGCTTCATCGGCTCCTTCGGTTTCGTAGATGGGGCGGCGGCGGCGCTCTTCAAGCGTAGAAACGCTTTGAGATCGTCGAGGTTGGCCTCGGATCGAGTGCTGCGTCCTGACCGATGTCCCGCGGAACGTTGAGCAAGTGCCGCTTCGGCGTCGCTTGGCGCATCAAGGTCGATGGGCACGATATGCCCTGCCTCGAACGCCGTGATGAAGTCATGCGCCCACGCGCCGGCATGCACGCGCGGCTGGGTCTCTTCTCGATGATGAATGATGACCGAGCGCGCGTCCGCGGAGATGCGATAGCGTCGCAGGCTGTCACGGCTTACAAAAGACTGGCCTGCGAGACCTGCAATGGCCGTGTCGACTTCTTCAGAGCGCGTGCGCCGGGCTTGCTCGTTGGCTTGTGCATTTCGCTGGCTCCGTGCGCGGTAGGCGAAATCCACCGGAGCACGCAGAAGGGTCCTTAGGTAGCTGATCGGATGCGTGGCGCGGCGCAGATGTTGCCAACTGGCTTCAACGACGTCGGACAGAAGCTTGCCGTGAATCTTTGCCTCGCGCATGAGTTTAAAAATCAGGAATTCACGAAATCCCAGCGCCAACAGGCGGTCGAGGTCCGCAGGAAGGCGTCCTGATTGTCTCTTTTGAGTAGTAGGGATTAGATCCTTATATATAGCACCGTCTGCCACGGTGACAGACGGTGGCCCGAAAGAAGAGGCGAGTGCGGTCTTGTCCGTCTGCTCCTTACTCGGGGCGGACGGATTCTCGGCTTCGATTGCTGGCTCCGCGAGGCCGAGCAAAGCGGCAGCTTTCGGCGTCAGATGAATGTAGGCGCGACCGAACAGGCCAGCCGCGCCGTATCGGGTCTGTGGCGGCCGAGTGATGAAGCCGGTGCTTTCGAGATCGTCCATGCTGCGATAAAACGTGCGCATGGATTGCTGAGCACGTCCCGTGAGCAGTTCGCGCCGGGCGAAAATGGGGGCGTAGGGGCGGGACGCATCGACTGTGCGGGCCAACGCCGCGAGCAAGGCACGCGCACGAGCGGGCAATGCTGCTGTATGGGTTGCCCGGTGCGCGGCGCGAAAGATCACCCAAGGGAGGTTGGATCGATCACAAGCGTATTCATCGAGAGCGAGTCGATCCGCTTCAGCAGGTGGCGATGTGAAGTTTTGAGGGCGAGAAACATCCTCGCCTGCAACGGAAAGTTGCGCGATATGCATGTCAAGTACGTCCATTTCGAAAAATGGAGGGCAAACGCTTGACTGCCGATCGCGTTCCGCTAAACTTCGAGGTGTGTACTCGTGACCCGATTGGCGTCGGGAAGCGGAACGGGCGATATGCAGTTAAGCCCGATATTCAAAAGCCTTCGGTTGGCGCCGAAGGCTTTTGTCTTTTTACTTCCTGTTCGTTACATAGCAGCCTCGTGGTTGCTGATACGTCAAGTCCTTGATTTCTAAGGAAGTTCTACTAGGCTCAATCAGTTCTGACTTCGTTTGATTCGCTAAGTCATTGATTTAAAGAGAAAACCTAGTAGAGCATCAGTCCTGCTCCGTCTCGCTCAACGTTCTGTTGATGAAATCGGCGATTCGTTGCCCCCACTGCTCAGCGTCGGTCGCGTCCTTCTCGAAGAAGCGAACGCCGACCACGCCGTTTCTCGTGGAAACCTCACAAACTTTCCTCCGGCCCGAGCGAACGACGGTTGCGCTTGGAGCGGCGACCCGCGGTTTTTCCGCAGCCAGCGCAACGGCTTTGTCCTGAGTGAAGTTCTCGTCGTCAATCAAGCGACGAATCGCTTCCACGACCTTTTCTGACTTGCCCGCCTCGGTCAGTGCTGCAAGTTTCTGCGCCGCATTGCTCCCCAACCGCTCGGGCTTCTCAGCGAGTGCCAGCTTGGCCGCTTCCGGCAGTGCATCGAACGAAAAGATTCGCGTGACGTGGCTCTTGCTCAATCCCGCGCTCTCTGAGATCTCGGTGCGTGACAAGCCACTCAGTTCCTGCAATCGCTTGAAATTCCAGTACTTCTCGAAGTCCGTCAGCGACGGCGACAGCAGATTCGAAAAGAACGCCGCAAATTCGATCTCGCCTTCCTCGATCGATGCGACATTCGCGCGGATCGTCGAGCGTCCGAGTTCTCTATATGCGGCGACGCGGTTATGGCCCGCGACGATTTCAAACCGACCTTCGGACAACGCGCGCACCAAGATTGGCGTGGCGAGCGGGTGCCGGGCGAGGTTGCCCTTCAATTCCTGAAACTGCTCAGCCGTCAGCTTGCGACGCCGCCCCTTCACCTCAACAAGCGCATCTAGCGGCACTTCGAGCGCGGCACCTTCCTCGAGTTGCGATTCGAGTTCTTTGATTCGTGCCTGCGCCGTATTGATGCGATGCTGCGCGTCCATCAATCGGCCAGGAGACGTACGCGCCTCTGTGTTGACCGGACGCGACTGCGCCGCGTCCGTCGGCTTGCTGCCGATATTCGCTGTCTTGGCGAGGAGTCTGTCCCCGATGCCCATTTAATCCTCCGTCTGATTCCACGCGCGTACGAACTGCGCGTCGAGATGCTCGGCGAGTCGGTCGAGCGGCTCTTTGAATCGGTTGTATGCGGCTGTGCTGCCGTCCGGTTTTGACAGATCGTAGACCGTCGACAATTGCGCCGAGGCGCCCTTCGGCACGGTCGATTCCGGAATCTCGAAGGGCAGCACGCGATCGCCGTAGGCCTTCTGCAGCCATCCCCGCACCACCCGCGAGACGTCGTCCGACTTTGCTTTGGTCATGATCACGTTGACGAAGTCGAACCGTTTCTGTTCGAGCACGCCCGGCAGCTTTTTCGCAATGTCGGCGAAGAGATGCCAGAACTGCGTCGAGCTGGCGAAGTCGAGCGCCTCGGGCGGGCAGGGCAGCAAGATCGCGTCGGATGCGAGCAACGCGTTGATGGTCAGATAGCTGAGCGCCGGAGGCGTGTCGATGACGATCGCGTCGTACTCGTTCGCGAGCGGCATCAGGCCCTTGCGGAGAATTTCCCAGAATTCGAACGTGCTGTCGTTCAGCACCTTGGCCGGAATCTCGAATTCGGCGTCGAACAGCGAGGACGAAGCCGGGATCAAATCCAGGTTGTGCCAGTACGTTTCCTGTACGGCATAGTGCAGCGTCTCCCGATCACCGTAGATGAGCGGAAGAAGGGTCTGATCGTCGGAGATTTCAGCGTCGGGCGCCCATCCGCACAACTGCGTCGTCGTCCCCTGCGGATCGCAGTCGATGACGAGCACCCTGCGCCCGAGCAACGTGAGGGCTTGCGCGGCGGAGACCGCGGTCGTCGTCTTGGCGACCCCGCCTTTGAAGTTTGCGACGGTTACGATTCGCCCGCGCTTGTGCTCGGGCCGCCGCGTGCGTTCCTTTGTCGCCCGGATCCAGGTCAGGGCTTCTTCGAGCGAGAATTCCTTGCTGCGACCCGCGCCTTTGGACGTCCCTGCGGGCAGATCGCCCTTGGTGGTCAAATACTGGAACCGCTGCTTGTCGACGCCGCACAGAGATGCGACTTGCGCGCTCGTGAATGTCGGCGCGCTTTTGCGCGGGTACGGCTCCAACATCGCATCGCGGATTTGATTGAGGATGTCAGTGGCTTGGGCCGCCACTCCCAAGAGCGTTTCGATCGAAACGGATTGATCGACTTCGGGAAGCCGAGCGCTTAGCATGGAGTTCGCAGTCACTGGCGGGCCTGAGTAAGCAAATAATTCTTCAGTTGGTGGAAAACAAGCTGCAAACCGAAGAATAAACGGCGAACCGGTAAACCTCAAGTAAACTCTGAAGTACTTGAGCGACCGCACCGGGCATTTTTACAACGCTGCCCGCCCGTGTAAACGCGAAATTAGGATGGCTCTGAAGATCTTGGGACGATCGAAGCGCTGCGGATCAGCTTTTCGACGCCGACAAACCGGCCGATATTTTCGTTTCTGAGATAAAGCGAGGTGGTAGAGAGGTCGGCGTGGCCGAGCCCGGCGCTGATTTCGCCTAACTCCGCGCCATGACCGAGCGCATGCGTCGAGTGCGTGTGACGCAACCAGTGCGTGCTGGCGCGCTTCAAGTGCCGGCCACTGCCGGGCGCGTGCGATTCCATGAACGCAGCGGCGTTCGAAAAGATGCTTTTGAATATCTTCCCGATGCCATCGGGGGTGAGCGGTTGTCCGCCACGCGCCTGAGCGATGATCGGCGTCCCCTCGGCGCAATCCAGCGGATCCAGCGGATCCTGCAAGCCGCGCATGGCGAGATTTTCCCTCAATATCTCGACGACGATGGGCGGCAAAAGTACGGTGCGCGGCGCGCCGCGGCCCGGATCGACGGACAGACGCCAGACCGCGCCTGCAACGCCTGCCAGGCGTCCGACGCTGAGCGCGTCGGTGGTTGCGGCTGCAAGTTCGGCGCGACGCAGTCCGGTCGCGTAGGCGAGGAGCAGCGCCAATCTGTCGCGATGCTCCGAAAAAGAATATTCGTCGCGCTCGACCGACTGCAGCACGCATTTCCACTGCGCCACATCGAGCGAACGCGTGGCAGATTCGAACACGGGCGGCGTCGCGACACGCGCAAATCCCGCGAATGGATTGACCGCCAGATAACCTTCGCCGACGAGCCATTCGCACATCGCGTTCACGATCGAACGAGCCGTCTCCCGGCTGCGGTCGGACAGCGGACCAGCGAACGGCCGCCAACCGGCGAAGCATCGTTCGCCTCGGTGCGCGGCGACCCAGCGGGCCGCCGGTTGCGGATCAGCCAGAAACGCGTTGATGTATTCGGCGCAGTCGCCGCTGTCGAGCGACGACAGCGGCTTGCCCTTTTCCACCAGAGCCCACAGCAGCAAGCGCTCCGCTTCCCGCCGATAAGCACGCCGCGTGTGCGCGCTGCCCGATCGGGCGTCGAGCCAGGCGAAAATCGCGCGGAGATCGGTGCCGAATGGCGCGCCGGGGCCTGCCCGATTCGAACCTTTCGACCCGTCGAGCGCCGCCGGAACGCGCAGCGCCTCGATCGGCGCAACTACGATTTCGCCGTGTTCGCCGGTCTGCGGAGGATGCGCCGGAACAGCGCCGGTCGCTTGCCATTGCCGGCGCGGCACGAGCGCAACCGGCGAAAGCGTGTGCCGAAGCGCCTGACCGTGAAGCTGGAGCCAGTCGACCACGCGTTGTGCGCCCTTCGGGCCAAGCCGCGGCACGGCCGTGTACCAGCGATGCCGTCGCCGTTCGATCAGTTCGATGACATCGGCGATTGTGATGAGCCCTGCGGCCGTGAGCCGCGCGGTGATTGCGGGCTCGAACCAGCCTTCGACGGGATGATCCGGACGCGGATCCTGCGCCAGGGACGCCTCCATGCGCGCGAGCGCATCTGCCTGCCGGCGCCGCAGCCGCGCATTACGCGCGGCCCGCCGGTCCAGGGCAGGGGAGGCGTCCGGCGGATAGGCTTCCTCGTAGAGCGCCAGCAACTCCGACTCGCTGTAGACGCCATCCGGGTCGGTCCTTTCGCGGAAGTCCTCCAGCGCGGGGGCGGCAGCGGCGGGCTCGGGCTCGAACAACGGAATGCTGCCCGGACGAAGCCGCAGCAAATGCGCGGCTTCCGTGTCGCGCGCGCGACGGGCAAGGACCGAGAGCGTGTCGCGCAGGGCGTCGATCAGGCGTCGCGTCGTGCGGACGTCAGTACTGGCATCGCCATACGATGCGTGCAACTGCGCCTCCGACACGCCGTCGAGATAACCACGATAAAGCGCGAAGTGCTGGCGTGTGAGCCGGTTCGGTGCGCGCAGGCGCACGCTACCGGCCGTGGAATCCATCGCGTTGCGCGCCAGGCGTTTCCCGGAGCGTGCTGTTTCGCTCGCCATTTATGCTTTCTTTTCAGTGAGTTGGCGCGAGGTTATCAACCGTCTTCGAATTTGACAAGGGAAATCGCTACATCTGATAAGTCGAATTATCAGCATCAAAATGCTTTCACCGAACGACCGGATGTGCCACCAGACGCGCGTGCTTGAATGTTCATCGGGCGCGGCGCATATTTTCAGGACATCCAAAGCGGGTATCCGCGGGAGAGACGAGCCGATGCTTGATCCTGTACGCCCCACCTCTAAACCGCCCGAGCAGGACGACGCGTTCCGCCCGAGCCTGCCGGAGGTGTACGCGTCAGTTCATGTGCCGGTCGGCGGAAGATGGATCCGCCGCTTCCTCGCCTTCGCCGGCCCGGGGTACATGATTTCCGTCGGGTACATGGACCCGGGCAACTGGGCGACCGACATCACCGGTGGCTCGCGCTTCGGCTACACGCTCCTCACCGTCATTCTGCTGTCGAACCTGATGGCCATTCTGCTGCAGGCGCTCGCGGTCCGACTGGGTATTGCGACCGGACGCGATCTCGCGCAAGCGTGCCGCGATCACTATTCGAAGCCGGTGAATGTCACGCTGTGGCTCGCGTGCGAAGCGGCGATCGTCGCATGCGATCTGGCCGAGGTGATCGGCACCGCCATCGCGCTACAACTGCTCTTCGGTATCCCGCTGATCGCGGGCGCGCTCCTGACCGCGCTCGACGCCTTTCTTCTCTTGCTGCTGATCAACAAAGGCTTTCGCCTGCTGGAAGCGTTCGTCATTGCGCTGCTCGTCGTGATCGCGAGCTGCTTCGCGTTGCAGATCGCCGCCGCCGCGCCGCCGTTCGCCGATGTCCTGCGCGGTTTCATCCCTTCGCCGCGTATCGTCGCCGATCGCGAAATGCTTTATGTGGCGATCGGCATACTCGGCGCGACGGTCATGCCCCACAACCTGTACCTGCATTCGTCGATCGTGCAGACGCGCGCGTACGGCAAATCGGTCCCGGCCCGGCGCGCCGCAATTCGTTGGGCGACCATCGACAGCACCATCGCGCTGACGCTCGCACTTTTCATCAACGCTGCGATCCTGATCGTCGCCGCCGCCGTGTTCCATGCGAGCGGTCACGACGAGGTCGCGGAAATCGGCGACGCGTTCCGCTTGCTGTCGCCGCTCTTGGGCATGAGCATCGCATCGACGCTCTTCGCGGTCGCGTTGCTCGCATCGGGACTCAACTCGACCGTCACCGCGACGCTCGCCGGCCAGATCGTGATGGAAGGCTTTTTGCGCTTGCGCATCCCGAACTGGGCGCGGCGTCTCATCACGCGCGGCATCGCCATCGTTCCCGTGATCGTCGTCACGGCGATCTATGGCGAAAAGGGCACGGGCCAGTTGCTGGTGCTGAGCCAGGTGATTCTGTCGATGCAACTGCCGTTCGCCGTGATCCCGCTGGTGCGCTTCGTGTCCGACCGCCGCAAGATGGGCGTCTTCGCCGTGTCGCGCTGGACGAGTGGGCTGGCGTGGCTGGTCGCGGGCGTGATCGTCGTGCTCAACATCAAGCTGCTCGCCGACACGCTGCTGTCGTAACCGCGCTTCGCGCGCAAAAAAATACTGCTACATATAAGGAGACACGGACAATGAGCGGCGCGTTCATCGACATCACCCTTCGCGACGGCACGGTCATTCCCGCCTACGTGACGCAGCCCGCGAAGGGTTCGGGGCCGGGCATCGTGCTGCTTCACGACGCGGACGGCCTCGACGATTTCGTCAGGCACACGGCCGATCTATACGCGGAAGAAGGTTACGTCGTGCTCGCGCCGCAACTTCCCGAGCACGATCCGAGGCCCGGCGGCATCGCGGCGGAAAACTTCGCGGCGCTAGTCGATGGCCTTCGTGCGTTGCCGCAGCATGCGGGCAAGGTCGGCGTGGTCGGTTTCGGACGCGGCGGGCGGTTCGCGACGCGCATCGCCGCGCAGGCCGACGTCGATTGCGCCGCCTGCTACTACGCCGACGATTTCGCCGCCTGCCTCGCCGATGTCCCGACGATCCGCTGCCCGATGGTCTTCCACTTTCCCGAACACGGCACGCACGATCCGCGCGAAGTCGAGGCGGCGCTCGCGGGCAAGCCGCACATCGAGCGATACGCCTATCCGGGCGCGTCGGCGGGCTTCATCGTTCCCGGCAACCGGCATTACGACAAGCCTGCCGCGCTGATGGCTTACTCGCGCACGCTCTCGATGCTGCGCAAGGCGCTCGGCCCGTTCTTCGATCTGAATCACTTGTGGGAACAGCACTGCTACTTCGAATTCGGCACGCGCGACGTCGACGCCGTCATGCCGACGATGGTCGCGCAACCCTACGTGAACCATGTGCCGACGATGACGGGCGGCGTTGGTCACGATCAGTTGAAGCGCTTCTACAAGTATCACTTCGTCGATTCGAACCCGGCGGATACGAAGCTGATTCCGGTGTCGCGCACGATCGGCGCGGATCGCGTCGTCGACGAGTTCGTGTTTTGCGCGACCCACGACCGCGAAATCGACTGGCTGCTGCCCGGGCTCGCGCCGACGGGACAGTACTTCGAAGTGCCGATGCTCGCCGTGATCCGCTTTCGCGGCGATAAGCTCTACAACGAGCATATCTACTGGGATCAGGCGTCGGTCCTGGTGCAGATCGGCGTGCTCGATCCGGACGGACTGCCCATCGTGGGACGGCAGGCCGCGAAGAAGCTCATCGACGAAACCCTGGCGAGCAACGAGTTGATGCCGAACTGGTCATCGAGCGAAGGCAAGCCCATCTGAAGCTGCTCGCGCTGGAAGCGCGGGCGACCGTTGCATTACCATGGCCACACTAAAAGAACCTCTGGAGACGAGCATGACCGATGTGGCAAGCGGGCAGGCCGCGCCGCAATGTCCCTTTCATGACGAATCGCGCGCGCCGAACGGCTGCCCCGTGAGCGCGCGCGCGGCCGAGTTCGATCCCTTCGGCGACGGATATCAGCAAGACCCGCCCGAATACGTGCGCTGGGCACGCGAACAGGAGCCGGTGTTCTTCAGCCCGAAGCTCGGCTACTGGGTCGTCACGCGCTATGACGACATCAAGGCGATCTTTCGCGACAACCTCACGTTCAGTCCGTCGATCGCGCTGGAGAAGATCACGCCGACCGGCCCCGAAGCGAACGCGGTCCTCGCGTCGTACGGCTTCGCGCTCAACCGGACGCTCGTCAACGAAGACGAGCCCGCGCACATGCCGCGCCGTCGTGCATTGATGGACCCGTTCACGCCCGAAGCGCTTGCGCATCATGAACCGATGGTGCGCGCGCTCGCACGCGAATACGTCGACCGCTTCATCGACGACGGACGCGCCGATCTCGTCGACCAGATGTTGTGGGAAGTGCCGCTCACCGTCGCGCTGCATTTTCTCGGCGTGCCCGAGGAGGACATGGACACGCTGCGCCGCTACTCGATCGCGCACACGGTCAACACCTGGGGACGGCCGAAGCCCGAAGAGCAGGTCGAGGTCGCGCACGCCGTCGGCAAGTTCTGGCAATACGCGGGCAAGGTGCTCGACAAGATGCGCGAAGACCCGTCCGGTCCTGGCTGGATGCAATATGGCATTCGCAAGCAAAAGGAACTGCCCGATGTCGTGACCGACTCGTATCTGCATTCGATGATGATGGCGGGCATCGTCGCCGCGCACGAGACGACGGCGAACGCCACCGCGAATGCGTTGAAGCTCCTGCTGCAACATCCGCGGGCATGGCGCGACATCTGCGAAGACCCGAGCCTGATTCCGAACGCGGTCGAAGAGTGCCTGCGCCATAACGGCTCGGTCGCGGCGTGGCGGCGGCTCGCGACGAAAGACGTGAAGATCGGCGGCATCGACATTCCGGCGGGCTCGAAGCTTTTGATCGTCACGTCGTCGGCGAATCACGATCAACATCAGTTCGCCGATGCCGATCTCTTCGACATCCGCCGCGAAAACGCCAGCGATCAGTTGACCTTCGGCTACGGCGCGCATCAGTGCATGGGCAAGAACCTCGCGCGCATGGAGATGCAGATTTTCCTCGACGAGCTCACGCGCCGCCTGCCGCACATGCGGCTCGCCGAGCAGCGCTTTACGTATGTGCCGAACACATCGTTTCGCGGGCCGGAGCATCTTTACGTCGAATGGGATCCGGCGATGAATCCCGAGCGCGCGGATCCGGCCGTGCGCGAGCCGCGCGCGGTCGTGCGAATCGGCGAGCCGTCGTCGCATGCGCTGAGCCGCACCGTGATCGTCGATTCAGTTCAGGCGTGCGCGGATCGAATCGTGCGCGTGCGGCTCGTATCGGCGGACGGGCGCGCTCTGCCGCGCTGGACGGCGGGCTCGCATATCGACGTCGTTTGCGGCGAGAGCGGACTGTCGCGCCAGTATTCGCTGTGCGGGGATCCCGACGATGCCGGCGCATTCGAAATCGCCGTGTTGCGCGAGACGGAAAGCCGCGGCGGCTCGGCGTGGGTTCACGACAACGTGAAGTGCGGCGCGCAATGGCGCATCCGCGGGCCGCGCAATCATTTCCGTCTCGACGAGCGCGCGAAAAAGCTCGTGCTGATCGCGGGCGGCATCGGCATCACGCCGATCAGCGCGATGGCGCGGCGCGCACGCATGCTTGGCCTCGACTACGAGGTGCATTACAGCGGACGCTCGCGCACATCGATGGCGTTGCTCGACGAGATGCGCGCGCTGCACGGCGAACGACTTCACGAGTACGTCTCGGAAGAAGGCACGCGCAACGATTTTGCGTCGCTCGCGGTGGACGAGGGCACGCGCGTCTACGCATGCGGCCCGGCGCGCATGCTCGATGCGCTCGGCGAAGCGAGCGCGTCCTGGCCCGAAGACGCGCTCAGAATCGAGCATTTCGAATCGAAGCTGGGCACGCTCGATCCCCGGAACGAGTGCGCGTTCGAGGTCGAATTGAAGGATTCGGGTCTCGTGCTGACCGTGCCGGCCGATCAGACGCTGCTCACCACGCTCAGACGCGCGAATGTCGATGTGCAGAGCGATTGCGAAGAAGGTTTGTGCGGATCGTGTGAAGTGCGCGTGCTCGGTGGCGAAATAGATCACCGCGACGTGGTGCTGACGAAAGGCGAAAGGCAATCGAACGATCGGATGATGGCGTGCTGCTCGCGCGCGAAGAGCGGAAAGCTCGTTTTAGCGCTTTGACCGTTGCGGGACTTCGGGCGGATTTGGCTGTCTGCTCGAAGTCAGTGAGTTCGCTGCCAAGTGGCATTATGTCGCGGAATTTCGCAATCAATTAACTGCCCATATTTTCATCACGCGGTCATATATCAGCGTTAGATGAAGGTGTTTGTTCCTGATAAAGATGGATTGGTTATACGCAGTGGTTAATTCGCATATAAAGAATAACGGTTGCATCAGTACGCTCAGGTCCAGGACAAAGCCACTTGCAAGGGCGATATGCTGGGACACCGGCCGCACGGAGGTTTGAAGCATTTAAGCGCATACGCGAAATGATCATATGACCTGCGCAATTTTCGTCGTCATATATGATGATTAATGAGCGTGCGTTCGACCGTTGCGACAACTCACCGCAGATCGCGCGCGGGTCTTTTTACCTGATTCAGGGTTTTCACCTACTAATATGAAATTTTTTACGCATATTTTGCGTTTAGAATTGTTACTAATTTGGTGCGTCGCACAAGCGCCCAAGACCGAATAACTTCCATATGCCCTGCCGCACGACTGCGCAGAACTTTGCGCCGGTGAATCACGTTTGCGCGATTTACTGCGGCATGGCGAAAGAGAAGGCCGGTGCTTAACCTGAGAGATTTTATTAAAGGCCCATTTAAATGGGACCAGCAATTGGCTGCACGTTTGCCGCGTCCCGTTCGGGATTTTTTCTGCGGAGCAAACCTCGTCTTACGGACGAGGTCATCCCGTAGGCGGCGCGACGCCTCTAAAGTCGCTCGTTCATGCATCGGTCGGTCGGACATGGCTCCGCACGCGACGCTGCGCATCAATCTGCCCGGGTTCGATCGAACTCAGCCGTCCATTTGTACTGACGCGTTTCCGCGTCGCGTGAATGTCATCGCGCACGGGAATTTCGCCCAGGTTTTCGCTGTTTGACGAGGATAGAAAATGACTGACGTAGTGATCGTATCGGCCGCGCGTACGGCGGTAGGCAAGTTCGGCGGCTCGCTCGCGAAGATCGCG
>NZ_JALQDI010000056.1:0-43621 GCF_023631305.1 Caballeronia sp. INML3B | reverse complement strand
CGCGATGCGAAGAAGGGCCTGGCGTCGCTGTGCATCGGCGGCGGCATGGGTGTGGCGCTGGCGGTGGAACGTCTGTAACGAAAGCAAGTACACCGGCGCAGAACACGAGGCCCGACGCGACATCCACACACTATAAGCGTCGAGGCGAGCTCGCAGCGCCGGTGCCATTCCGAGCTTCATTAACCTGAGAGAAATTGACGAGGAGTATCTGAATGACTAAGCGCATCGCATTGGTGACGGGCGGCATGGGCGGCCTTGGCGAAGCCATCAGCATCAAGCTGCACGACGCCGGTTACGCGGTCGTCGTGACGCATTCGCCGGGCAACGCAAAGGTCGGCGAGTGGCTCGCGAGCATGGATCGCCAGGGCTACAACTTCCGCGCGTACGGCGTGGACGTCGCCGACTATGATTCCGCCCAGCACTGCGTGGCGAAGATCCAGGCCGAAGTCGGCCCGATCGATATCCTCGTGAACAACGCCGGCATCACCCAGGACACGACCTTCAAAAAGATGACAAAGGTGAACTGGGACGCCGTGCTGCGCACCAATCTCGACTCGGTCTTCAACATGACCAAGCCGGTCTGCGAAGAAATGGTGTCGCGCGGCTTTGGCCGCATCATCAATATTTCGTCGGTGAACGGCTCGAAAGGTCAGATCGGCCAGACGAACTACGCGGCCGCGAAAGCCGGCATGCACGGCTTCACGAAGTCCCTCGCGCTCGAAGTCGCGAAGAAGGGCGTCACCGTGAACACGATCTCGCCAGGCTATCTCGCGACCAAGATGGTGACCGCGATCCCGCAGGAGATTCTCGATACGAAGATTCTTCCGCAGATTCCGGCAGGCCGTCTGGGCAAGCCCGAAGAAGTCGCCGCGCTCGTCGCGTTCCTGTGCTCCGACGACGCCGGCTTCGTCACCGGCTCGAACATCGCGATCAACGGCGGCCAGCACATGAGCTGACGCCTGCGTGTGCATCGATAGAACGTCAGTCCTTGCGCGGCGCGTGTTCGTCACGACGTCGCGCATCGAATCAAATCCTCATCCGAAAGCTTCGCTCTCCGACAGACCGCGCCATGAACGACATCCGCGCACGCATGCCTCTCTATAGCGTCGGTCATCTCGATTCGGCGATCGACCATCTCGAGCAAGTGCTGAGCCTCGAAGGCGCGAATTCGCTCTTCTCCAAGACATACTGGCGCGGACGCGTCGTGCAGGCGATCGCCACGCCGGGGCTCGCGCCCTCTCAGCATTCGCGCCTGCAGCGCTTGCTGGATCGTATCGCTCAGGCTTGAACGGGAACAACCGATCGCACACGCGGTCGATCGTGAAAATGCGCGCAGGAAAGCTCGCGTGGCCGCTTGCGCCGGACTCGAATACATCGCGCCTGCCCTGTGATTTGTGAAGAAAATCGCAGGCGCTTGTACCATTCGGGCGGTATCTCAATTTTCACGATCCGCAAGCATGTTCTCTTACTTAAGATCAATGCGCTCGACGCCGCGCGCGCTCGGTGCGCTCTTGCTCGCCTGTCTGCTTGTCGCATGCGGCACGACCAACGGCGTCACGGCCGGTGCGCAACCCAACACTTACACGGTGACCGGCAAGGCGACAGGCACGCGCATGTCGTGGGTGACCGCGCGCAACGCGGCGATGGATGCCGCTGTGGATTACTGCAAGCAACGCTCGCAGCGCGTCGCGATCAAGTCCGAAGCGACGAGCGGCGTGCGCTCCCTCGAAGAACAGACGTCGACCGTTTCGTTCAGTTGCGTGCCTGAGAACGCCGCGCGCGGCTAAGCGATTCTTCAGTCGACATCAGCGTCGCGCGATCGGCTTTGCCTGCTCGACGAGCTCATGCATGCCACGCGCGAGCCGATGGCGTCGTGATAGGCTGCGCCCTTACCGCACTCGGACTCAACCGAACGACAAGGACGAATCAAGCTTTGATCAAAGCCATTTTGTGGGACATGGACGGCACGCTCGCGGAAAGCGAGTCGCTTCATTTGCGCACGCTGATCGCGGCGCTCGCGCGTCATGGCGTGGAGGCGGGCGAAGAGATGCATCCGCTCATCTTCGGGAAGACCGGACGCGAAGTGCATGCACTGTGTTGTGAGCGCTTCGGCTTATCGGTGGATTACGCGGACTGGTCCGCGTTTCGCGCACGCGCCTATCTCGACGGTGCGCCCGCGCTCGTGCCGCGCCCCGGCGCGCTCGACGTGTATCGCGCCGCGAAAGCCGCGGGCATCACGCAGGCAATCGTGTCGAACGCATCGCGCATGCTGCTCGAAGCGAATCTGCGCGCGCTCGGCATCGAAGAGCCATCGCTCGTGACCATCAGCGTCAACGATGTGCGCAACGGCAAGCCGAGCCCCGAGCCATACGAGCGCGCAGCCTGGCTGCTACGTCTGGCCCCCGAAGAAGTGATCGCCGTGGAAGATAGCCCGACCGGCGCGCGTGCCGCAATCGCCGCGCATATGCGTGTTCTGGCGTGGCCTTTCGACGATGAAGGCGCCGCGCTGTTCCCCGCGCAAGCACAGGTCGTGCGATCGCCGCGAGAACTGGCTGAGGCGCTGGGTCTCGATCCGGCGCTGTTCTCAAACTAAGCGGCTCGGTCGTCGAGACCGATCTTGTGAATGTTGGCCGCGTACACCCAGTCGCGCGCCTGACGCTCGACCCGATCCATGAAAGCGGGCGGCCCGCTGCAGTAGATCTGCGTGCTTGCGTGAGTCGGACTCATGGCGAAGGCGCTCGTTTGCGCGGATAGGTCATCCGGCAGGTCGAAATGATGATAGACCTTGCCGTGCTCGCGCAGCGCGTCGAATTCTTCGAGCAGAGCCGCGCGGTCGGCCGATTGCACGAAGTTGTGCACCTCGAATTTGCGCCCCGCCGATGCAAGCCGCCTCGCGATTTCCACGATCGATGCGGCGCCTGTTCCACCGCAATAAAGTATGGATCGCACGCGATCGTCGATAGCGACCGGCGTACTTCGGGGCATGCCGGCGAATGACTCGTCTCGTTCGATGACGGATTGCAGATTGGCGCGCATATCTTCTCCAATAGGGCCTGCGTCTTGCGCAACGGCAAGACCAGGCGGTGTATGGATCGCATGGGAATGGCCGACCCGCAGCTATCGGAAGGGCTGGCTCTCTTGCAGGTTAGGGCGGACCGCATTCGCCGACAAGGCGCTGCGACTGAATACCAGTCATATCGTCGCGCCGATAAGCGCAGAACGGCGTCGTCGGGAAAAGTGCCTGATTTCAGGGCCTGAAACGCCACGAGCGACCACAATGGGTCGCTCGTGAAGAGATGCCGGAAGAGGCGAGAAAACTATTCGACGGGGTGACGGAACCCCGCGCAACTTACATCGGGTGGCCGGCCACGAAGTTCTTGTACGCCCAGTAAGCGGCCTTCGTCGTCTGGCCGTCCGACTTCATCAGACCGAAGTCGCCTTCGTTGTCGTCATAGAGTTCGAACGCCTGGATCGACTGAATGTTGTACTTCGATGCAACGCTCTGGAACTGCGCCATCATCGTATTGCCGGCCATGTAATTCGCGATCTGCTGATCGGTGCCGTAGTTCGGACGCACGCCGAATTCGTTGATCCACACCGGCTTGCCGAACGAATGGAGCACGCCCAGCATGTCGTAACAACCCGTGCCGCCGCATGCGCGCGTCATGTTGCCCTGGTTCGAGTACCAGTGCCACGCGGTGACGTCCCAGCTGACGGTCGGGTGGCCGCGGGTGCCGTCAGGCTGCGAGCCGTCCATCAGCATCTGGAAGAAGGCGTAGTGCAGCCAAGTGCCGTTCACGACGATCTTCGCCGAACCGTCCACCGACTTGACGCCCGCGATCAGGCCACGAATCACGCCGCGCGCGAGGACGTAAGGCTGGTTCCTGTAGTGCGTCCAGCTCGTGCCGTCGACGTTGCCGTTGAGCGCTTGCGCCTCGAGTTCGTTGCCGACTTCGTAGTACTTGTACTTGTATGTTCCCGCAACCTGTTGGCCGAGCGTGTAGGCTGCGTTGTACGCGTCCTGCTCGGAATTGAAGCCGGTGCCGAGCAGGATCACGGGGTACACGGTCACGCCGCTGGCTGCCATCGTTTGCGCCATCTTCGCGATGACCTTCGCCGAGCTCAGGCTGTACACGTCGTTACGATAGATCGTCGCGCCGATGTCCTTCAGTTGCGCGAGCTGCGTCGCTACGGGCGTCGTGTCGTACGCGCCACCGTTCGTGTTCCGGCCGTTGGCGCCGTAGAAGATGGACGTGCTGGTCGCGGCCTTGGCCGTCGATTCGGGCGCGGCGCTCTTTGCGGTTGCGTCGTCGAGGGCGCTGTCACCGCCGCCTCCGCAGGCGGCGAGCAGCACACTCGTGAGAACCGCTGTCGCGATTGCCGCGGCCTTGCGCGCCGAGAAAAAGTTGTAGGTGCGGGCAGAGGTGTGATTTCGATTCGTCATTACAGTTAGCATGGCTAATTGAGTAGCGTAAGGCTCGTAAAATCCGGGACGCTGCTGGACCTGCTCAGTGGTTCACAGTGTGTATCGCGCTATCCGCGCTGCGTTCGGGTGGCATTAATTAGGCATCCGAACTACGCACCAAGGCCAAATCCGCCTGCCCGACGCCAAAATTGAGGCGCTGAGGAGCAAAGCCGAACGGCACGGAATCACTTAGCTGGTCCAGTGCGCAGTACAGCAAGCGCTCCGGATGGCGGAGTCGGGCAAACGTTTGCGATTGCCCGCTTGGGCCTTACGAAATGACAAGCGAGCTCAGTTCGAAGGCGGCGTCGTCTGGTGTTAGGTGACGTTTGCGCAGTTTCGGTCAGACTTGCCGAAAATATCGGGTCTCTGCGTAACATCGGCAAGCGTTGCCGAAAACCTGACTAACGGCAGCAAGGTTATCGTCTTATGAGATGAATGTAAATCCTGTCAAAGTAAAAAAATCTTTCGTTGCTTCACCTTGGCAGAAAAAATTACTTCGTACGAGTGGAGATTCGTCTGGTCGTCTTTGGCGGTGTATCGCCGCTAGAGATTTTTATGGTCTGGCCGAATGCATGAACTGCAGCCCGATCTGTTGTATCTTCCAAAAGACTCCGGATGCGGAATCGCATCACGCGCCGGACCACGATGGGCGTGCGCCGCTGGCGTCATCGCTCTGATTCAGAACGCTGTTGTCTGCCCTGGGGAGATGAACGTGCGAGCTGCCGACATCATGACGACATCGATCGTTTCCGCGACGCCCGACATGTCCGTGCGCCAGGCCGCAGGAACGATGGTATTCGCGGGCATCAGCGGGATGCCCGTGATCGACGAGGACGGCAAGCTGCTCGGCATCGTCACGGAGGGCGATCTGATGCATCGCGCGGAGATCGGGACCGGCGCCAGGCAGCGCGCGTGGTGGCTCGAACTGGTGGCATCGACACGTGAACTGGCGAGCCAGTACGTCAAGGAGCACGCGCGCAAGGTCAGGGATGTGATGAGCACCGATGTCGCCACCGTGACCGAAACGTGTCCCGTCGCCGACATTGCCGAGTTGCTAGAACGCAAGCGCATCAAGCGCGTGCCTGTGATGCGCGACGGCAAGGTCGTCGGCGTCGTGAGCCGCGCGAATCTGATCCGGGCGCTCGTGACGATGGCGCCTGAACTACCCGTCGATGCCGATATCAGCGATCACTCGATTCGCGAGGCGGTTCTCGCCGCAATGGCGGACCATCCCTGGGCGCTGCCTCGGGAGAACATCATCGTGGAGAACGGGACCGTGCATCTGTGGACGCGTGTCATGAGCGAGGATGAAGCGAACGCCATTCGCGTGGCGGCCGAGAATGCGCCGGGCGTCAAGGGAGTCGTCACGCACAGCGGTGCGCCCGCAGCCGCCCCGCCGCTGGGCTAGCGGCGCGCTTGGTTCGAAGCCGATCGATCTTTTTGGTGAACCGTTCCAAATCCGGAGCGGCCGATCGACGTTCGCATCCCCCATCCGCTGGAACATCATCGCGCGAGCCTTCAGTCCTCATCGATCAGATGAAGCTCGCGCCGCCGTTGACGGGTATCGTCTGCCCGGTGATGAATGCATTGCCAATGACCATCATCACGACATCCGCGACTTCGCTCGCTTCTCCCAGCCGGCCGACGGGCAGCCTCTGGGCGACGTTCGATGCCTTGAGCGGCCCGGCCATTTCGGTGTCGATCGGCCCGGGCGCAACGGCGTTGACGGTGATGCCGTCGCGCGCGAGCCGGCCTGCATAGCCGCGCGTCAGGCCTTCGAGACCAGCCTTCGATGCGTTGTAATGGATGCCCACGAGACCCGGCCCGCGGGCCGCCGCCGATGACAGATTGACGACGCGGCCCCAGCGCCGCGCGCGCATCCCGCGCAGCACGGCCTGCGTGCACAGAAACGCCGACTTCAGATTGACGGCGAGCGTGCGGTCGAATTCAGCCTCGGTGAGATCGTCGATGTCGATCATCGTCGCGGTGCCGGCGTTGTTCACGAGTATGTCGATAGGGCCGATGCGTTGCTCGACGTCGGCGATCATCGCGTCGACCTCGCCGCTGAGCGATACGTCGGCGCGTACCGCGATCGCGCGGCCGCCGATGCGTTCGATTTCCGCGATGACATCGGCGGCTTCGTTATCGCGCTGGCGATAGTTGACCGCTACGGACGCGCCGCAAGACGCAAGGGCGAGCGAAATCGCGCGGCCAATGCCGCGTGAGCCGCCGGTCACCAGGGCGACGCGGCCGTTCAGGTCGAGGATACGAGCGTGCATGGCGGGGTCCTTTCTCGCGCGTGAGGAGGGGATAGTCCGCGCGCGTCGTGATGATCCTGCTCATCGTGGTCCGGATGCGGGTAACGGTCCGTCTCGCTGATCGATGAAAAAAAACCGATGCCCGGCGAAGGGCATCGGTTCTTCCTTGCACTGCTTGATTAACGGCCGCCGTGGCCGCCGCCACCGTTGCCGCCACCGCCGTGACCGCCGCCGCCATGGCCGCCGCCGCCGTTGCCGCCATTGCCGTTGCCGCCGCTGCCGTTGCCGCCGCTGCCGTTGCCGTTGCCGCCGCTGCCGTTGCCACCATGGCCGCCGCCACCGTTACCGCCACCACCATGGCCGCCGCCACCGTTACCGCCGCCGCCGTTACCGCCGCCGCCGTTACCGCCGCCGCCGTTACCGCCGCCACCGTTGCCGCCGCCACCGTTACCGCCACCACCATGGCCGCCGCCGCCGCTGCCGCCGCCGCCGCTGCCGCCGCCACCGTTGCCGCCACCACCATGGCCGCCGCCGTTACCGCCGCCTCCACCGTTACCGCCACCACCATGGCCGCCACCGTTGCCACCGTTGCCACCGTTGCCACCGCCACCGCCGTTACCGCCACCACCATGGCCGCCACCGCCGTTGCCGCCACTGCCGTTGCCGGCGCCACCATGGCCGCCGCCGTTACCGCCACCGCCACCGCCGTTGCCGCCGCCGCCGCCGTTGCCGTTGCCACCACCACCATGGCCGCCGCCGTTGCCACCACCGCCGCCGTCGCCACCGCCGTGACCGCTGCCATGACCACCAGCCGAGCCATTTCCGTGACCACCGTCGCCGTGGCCACCGTCGCCATGACCGCCATCACCGTGGCCACCGTCGCCGTGTCCGCCGTCGCCGTGGCCGCCGTCGCCGTGTCCGCCGTCGCCGTGGCCGACTCCACCATGGCCGTGTCCCCCGTCACCGTCGCCATGACCATGGCCGTCCCCATGGCCATCACCGTGACCGTCGCCGTGGCCATCACCATGACCGTCGCCATGGCCATCGCCGTGACCGTGCCCGTGGCCGTGACCATCGCCATCGCCGTCACCGCCGCCGTGACCATGTCCATGACCATCGCCGTCACCGTCGCCGTGACCATGTCCATGGCCATGACCATCGCCATCACCGTCGCCGTGACCATGTCCATGACCATCGCCATCACCGTCGCCATGACCATGTCCATGACCATCGCCGTCACCGTCGCCGTGACCATGACCATGACCATCGCCGTCACCATCGCCGTGACCATGCCCGTGGCCGTGACCATCGCCATCGCCGTCACCATCGCCGTGACCGTGACCGTGCCCATGACCATGTCCGTGACCATCGCCGCCGGTGTCTCCTCCCGAATCACCGCCGCCGGAATCGCCACCACCCGGGCCCGAGCTGCCGTTGCCGCTCCCGGTCGATCCCGTTCCCTTGCCTCCGCCGCCCGAGTTCGTGCCGCCAGCGCCCGCCGTCGAGCCCGGACCGCTGCTGGCCGAACCCTGTCCCGAGCCGGTGCCTGTCCCGGAACCGCTGCCTGAGCCAGACCCGCTGGAATTTCCGCCGCTCGAGCCCGCACCGGGCGATCCCTGTCCGCCGCGGCCGCCCTCGAGCAAAGGCACGACGGCCGACACCGTATCGACCGTCGGTGTCGTCGACGGCGCTACGCTCGTCGACGAGTCCGTCGCTGCAACCGTCATTACGGCACTGGGGCCGATCAGCACACACCCCTCTGAAGTCTGGTTGCTGCAAGGATTCCCCGCCGTTTGCGCCGACGCGAGATTCGACATGGCCGCCGCGATCACGATCACGCTGAGCTTGATTGCGGTATTGAATTTGAATTTTTTAGGATTACTCATCTGTGCCCCTTGAAGTGTTTCTTCGCCACGCGTCCACCTGGAGAGTCAAACGCGATGTGGGGCAAGAATGACAGGCTGTACGTAGCGTTCTGTGCGGTACGCAACCGGAGGCGAGGGCGTCGTCGTTTCACGCCGTGCGCGAACGCGCAGAGAACGTTTGCGGCCGATTGCGAGCGCCGGAATATGTGCGCCCGTCGCGATCTGGCTCGCCGAAGTCATGACCGGGAATGACGGCCGTTGCGACCGTCCGCGTCGAGCGTCGAAGAAGCAGCCTGATCCGGAAGCCGCGCAGAAGGGGCTTGTCGCTGATTTCGTTTCGAAAGCTGTTTATAGCCTGCGTGTAGGCTATCTGTATGGAAAGGCTGTCGTCAAGCGAGCTCTGTGCAGTGAACCGCATATCCAATCGGACCATGCCCGCGCGGATCAAAAGCAAACGCGCGACCGGTCAGACGACGGAAGGACGCCGACACTATCCGCTGACGAAAGACCAGATCGAGATCGGCGAGAATTTGAACTAGAGTTATTTATTGTTCGCTTTCCTGATCGATTGCACGGCATGCGTTTGAATTCGTCCAAGTTAAGCGCGCGCCGGAACCCGGGTCATCTCCATTCGACGTAAGCAATGACACCCGCAAGCATCTGACGAATCAGACCACGGACATGTTCATAAGAATTAGGAATACCAAACAACGAAAAGTCGATGTTCATCAGACACATCGTATTCATCAACCGGAGGGTGTCATGCAAAGATCGAAACGAGTCGCCTGCGTGGAGGTGACAGCGGTTGTCGCGCTGTCGATAGTGAGCGCAAACGTTGCACATGCGGAAGATGAAGTCATCGTGAATACGAATCCTGCCGCCTCGCGCGCCGCGATGACGGATGTATCGAGTCTCAAGCCGGTCGTCAACGTACTTCTGCCTCCGGACACATCCACGATTGTCCCGAACACCGGTCCGGAACCTTATGCGGCGGGCGTGAACACGCAAAGCGGCATCGTGAGCAATGCGCAGACGAGAGCATATGGCGATTTCGGCATCCCCTATACCACCGGCCGCGTGCAGGACGGCAATCAAAGCGCCTCCGGCACCACGAGCGCGAATTACCTCAGCACGACCTATCCCTATCGCGCGATCGGCAAGCTCACGTTCTCCGCGGGATATTGCACCGCGAGCCTGATTCGCAGAAGCGTCATCGTTACGGCAGCGCACTGCGTCCAGGGGTTCGGCAGCGGGAGCTCGCTCTTCTCGGGCTGGCAGTTCATCCCGGGACATTACGGCGCTTCCGGAGCCACCGCAGCGCAGATCGCGCCTTATGGCAGATGGACCTGGGCCGGGCTCGTGCGGCCATCGACATGGGCGAACGGCACTGACACCGGATCGGGTTCGGCGCGCAACAACGATATCGCGGTGATCGCGATAGCGAAGAACGCATCGAATCAATTCATCGGCGACATCACCGGATATCTGAACTATGGCTGGAACAACTATTCCTTCATATCGTCGTCGAAAACCGGCAATCTTCAGACGGCGGCCGTGACGACCTTCGGCTATCCCGCGTTGCTCGACAGCGGCGCGATCATGCAGCGCACCGATGGCCCGACCTACACGACGACGGTCAGCGGCGCATCGCAACTCTGGCAGGGCAGCAATCTCACGGGCGGCGCAAGCGGCGGACCGTGGATCGTGAACTTCCGGGCACGCGATGCGGTTCTCTCCGGCGGCGCCGTGGTGGGCAATTCGTCGAATCTCGCGATCATCGGCGTGACATCGTGGGGATCGTCCGATCCGAACGCGCCCAAGGATAACTATGCGTCGCAGTTCCGTCAGAACACGCAGTATCCGAACGCCACGTATGGCAATTACGGTTCGGGCAATATCGCATCGCTGCTGAATACGCTGTGCAGCGGTGCGGCGCCCGGCGGCGGTACGTTCGCGTCGCAGGGATATTGCAACTAGCCTCGGCTTCGGTGGCTCGCCGGTTCGAACGGACGACGGGCCATCGTCTCTTTACCTCGACGACAGGAGGACGCGATGCCGCGGCTCCCGAAGACATGGCTGATCGCTGGGGCGTTCTTATGGAGCACGGCGTCGATCGCAGAGCCGTTGAACGTCGCCGACTTGCAGGGAAGCTGGAAACTGATCGCGCCTTCGTCGACAGACGAGAAAGCGCTGCCCCGCTTCACGATCGAAGGACAAGCAATTCAAGGCTTCGACGGCTGCAACGAATTCTCGGGCCGCCTCGACCAGCCGGGAAGCATCGGCTCGACGCGGCGTGGCTGTCCCGAGCACGCGCTGCGGCTGCCGCTCGATATGAGCGATCCGATGCCGCGTCTTCGGTCGGGCAACATCGAAAACGGCACACTGACGCTGCCCGCGGACGCACGGTTTTCCAGGGCTTCATTCAAGAAGACGCCTTGACAGGCAAGCCGGCGAGCGCTTCTCCGACGATGTATCGCGCGATACGCCGCCTCGATCGCCGAGCGCCGATAACCGAGGCGGCTTCACAAAAGAAACCTACTGACTCGCGCCCGCCCCGATGCCGGCCTTCTTCTGCGCGTTCTGAATGTCCTGCGGATAATTCGCGTCGTCGCGCTTCGCAGGGTTGTAGCCCGCATCTTCCAGCTTCTTCAACTCCGCGTTCTTCTTCGCGCGTGCCTGCTTGCGTGCGGCCTTTTTCTCCGCCTTCGTGGCTGGCGCGGTCTGCGTCGTGCCGGTGGCGGTCGTCGCGGCGTTATCCTGCGCGCTCACGAGCGGCGCAATCGTCAGGCCGAAAGCGGACACCATCAACGAGACGGCGAGTCTGCTGCCAAGCGTTGCTTTCATATTCCTCTCCAAAGATAGGTTGATCAACAAGCAACCAGCAATCACTTCCCGGGCCGATGATGCCGTCCTCGTGGCTGCGGCGACACGTATGCCGAATGCCGCCGCGTCATTGTAAGGCGGTACGTTCAAACGTTCAGCGAGCTGAAAGTATCCGAACGAACGTGCCGAAAAGCGATACAGTGCTAACCCGCCGCGCACCGTCCGAGGCCCGCCACGCGGCGAAGCCGAACCGGTTATGATGCGCAGCGGCTGAAACAAGAACTACAACTTTCGCGATCGTCGCGGTCATGGGCGCTGCTTCGAGACATCGGCCGGCGCGACGTTCACGCTTATTCGGAGCTGTCTATGCCATCGCGGTCTGGTGTCGACGAGGCCAGTTTTCGTCGCATTCTCTTTCGCAACATCGCACTGCCGCTCGGCACCGGTGTCGTCACGGCGATCGCGTTCGTCGTGCTCGTGCTGTATCTGCTGTCGGGGATCAACTGGGTCGAGCATTCCGAGCGCGTGATCGGCAACGCGCAGGAAATCGGCCGCCTCGTCAGCGAGAAGGAGAGCGCGATACGCGGCTATCTCATCACCGGCGACGAAGCGTTTCTCGCGCCCTACGAAACCGCGAAGCCGAAGCTCGTCGCGGATATCGACACGCTCGCCGGTCTCGTCTCCGATAACGCACCGCAAGTCGACCGCCTGATTCGCATCCGCGCGTTGCAGGCGCAATGGGACAAGGTCGCCGACAACTTGATCGACGCGCGCCGCCACGCCCAGGATTCATTCGCACTCGTGCGCGCGGGACGCGGCTCGGGCGAACGCGCGGAGACCGAGCGCGAGCTCGCCGCGTTTCTCAACATCGAACAGACGTTGCGGCTGCAGCGCGTGGAGTCCGCGAAGCAACTGACGACCATCACCGTCGCCGTATTTCTGTTTCTGAGTTTGACGTTGTCCGCGATTCTGGCGATCTTCGGCAGGCGCGAGCTGATGCAGCTTTCCAATGCCTTCAGTGCGGCGATCGGCGAACAGGAGCGCCAGACGCGCGCGCTGCAGGAGCAGGCGTGGCTGAAGGAAGGGCAGACGCAGCTCGCGGAAAAAGTGATCGGCCAGCAATCGCTCGCTCAGCTTTGCCAGACGATTCTCGATTTTCTCGCAGACTATCTGAAGGTATCGATGGGCGCATTCTACGTGCGCGAAGGCGATGGCGCATTGAAGCGCACCGCGAGCTTCGGCTTCGATCCCGACAGCGCGCCGGTGCCGGACTCGCTTGCGGGCGTGAAGAGCCTCGTCGGACAGGCGGTGCACGCGCGCAAGCTGACGAGCATGCACGATGTGCCCGCCGGCTACTGGAAGGTGACCTCGGCGCTCGGCGCGAGCGTGCCCGTCAGTCTCGTCATCGTGCCGATCGAAAACGAAGGCCAGGCGAACGGCGCCATCGAACTCGGTGCGATGCACGCGCTGACCGAGCGCGACCAGCAGTTCCTGAAGACGATCGCGGGCAATGTCGGTGATTACGTCGAGGCGGCGCAGTATCGCGAGCGTCTGCAGCGTGTGCTCGAAGAAACGCAGCAGTTGAATGAAGAGCTGCAGATGCAGCAGGAAGAACTGCGCACGACCAACGAGGAACTCGAGCAGCAGACGACGGCGCTTTCGCAGGCGCAGGCTTATCTCGCGAATCAGAAGGCGGAGCTCGAGCAGACGAACGATCAGCTCGCGGAACAGGCGCGCGTGCTCGACGAACGCAACGTCGCGCTCAATGCCGCGCAGGGCGAACTGGAAACGCGCGCCGAAGCGCTGCAGCGCGCGAGCCGCTACAAGTCGGAGTTCCTCGCGAACATGTCGCACGAACTGCGCACGCCGCTCAACAGTTCGTTGATTCTCGCGAAGCTGCTCGCCGAGAACAAGGCCGGCAATCTTACGAACGATCAGATCAAGTACGCGCAGACGATCTATTCCGCCGGCAACGATCTGCTCAATCTCATCAACGATATTCTCGATCTCTCGAAGGTCGAGGCGGGCAAGCTCGATCTGCATATCGAAGAGGTGCCCTTGCAGCGGATCATGGACACGCTCTCGCGCACGTTCGAGCCGCTCGCCCGGCAGAAGAGGCTCAGGCTCGAGCTTCGCAATGAGATCGATGAATACCCGACGCTCACGACCGATTTCCGGCGCCTCGAGCAGATCCTGAGGAACCTGCTGTCGAACGCGCTGAAATTCACGGATGCGGGCACGGTGTCGCTCACGCTCAAGCGCGCGGGCGGAACAGCAGACAGGGCCACGGTGCAGTTCGTCGTGACGGACACGGGCATCGGCATCGCACCGGACCAGCTCGAAGCGATCTTCGAAGCGTTCCAGCAAGCCGACGGAACCACGAGCCGCCATTACGGCGGCACGGGTCTCGGCCTGTCGATTTCGCGCAGCCTTGCGCATCTGCTCGGCGGCGATATCGCAGTGCGCAGCGCGCAGGGCACCGGCAGCACGTTCACGCTGACGATGCCCGTCGCTTACGGCGCGGGCGCGTTGCCGGTTGCGGTCGAGCAGGCGCCGGCCGCCATCGACGAACCTGCGCCGGCCGGGGAGCCGATCGAAGTGGTCCACGTCATCGACGACGATCGCACCGACTCCGCCCCCGGCCGCCGCCTCGTTCTCGTCGTTGAAGACGAACCGGACTTCGCGCAGGTGCTGCTCGATCTCGCGCACGAACTGGGTTATCGCTGCATCGTGAGCGGGACGGCGAGCGAGGCGCTCAAGCTCGCGCAGGACAGCGCCCCGAAGGCAATCCTGCTCGACATCGGCCTGCCGGATCGCTCGGGGCTCGTGGTATTGCAGGAACTCAAGGCGAATCCGAAGACGCGGCACATTCCGGTGCATGTCGTGTCGGCATCGGACAGAAGCGAGGCCGCGCTGCATCTCGGCGCGATCGGTCACGCGGTGAAGCCCACCACGCGCGAGCAACTGACGGCGATCTTCCAGCGGCTCGAAGAGAAGAGCAGCCAGAAAATCAAGCGCGTGCTGCTCGTCGAGGACGATGCGCGGCAGCGTCAGAGCATCGTCGAGCTGATCAGCGATACGGATGTGGAAATCACGCCGGTCGAGTTCGGCCGCGAGGCGCTCGAACTGCTGAAGACGACGATTTTCGACTGCATGATCATCGACCTGAAGCTGCCCGACATGCACGGCGGCGACCTGCTGCGGCAGATGGCCGGCATCGACGCGTATTCGTTCCCGCCGGTGATCGTCTACACGGGGCGCAACCTCACGCACGACGAGGAAGCGGAACTCATGCGCTACTCGCAGTCGATCATCATCAAGGGCGCGCGCTCGCCGGAGCGGTTGCTCGACGAGGTGACGCTGTTCCTGCACAAGGTCGAAACGGACTTGTCGGCGGATCGCCAGGCGATGCTGCACGTCTCGCGCGCGCGCGATCGCGTGCTCGATGGCCGCCGCGTGCTGCTCGTCGATGACGATATCCGCAACATCTTCTCGCTATCGAGCGCGCTGGAGCATCAGGGGCTGAAGGTGGATATCGGCCGCAACGGCTTCGAGGCGATCGAAGCGCTCGACAAGCATCCCGACATCGACGTCGTGCTGATGGACGTGATGATGCCCGGCATGGACGGACTCGAAGCGACACGGCACATCCGCGAGGACGCGCGTTTCAGGAAGCTGCCGATCATCGCGATCACGGCGAAGGCGATGAAGGACGATCAGGAGCAATGTCTCGCGGCGGGCGCGAGCGATTATCTGGCGAAGCCGATCGACATCGACCGGCTTTACTCGCTGCTGCGCGTGTGGATGCCGAGGCGCGTCTAAATATTCAGGGCGCGCTTGTCGACGGCGAGCGCGGCCTCGCGCATCACTTCCGACAACGACGGATGCGGATGGCAAATGCGCCCGATATCCTCGCTCGCCGCCTTGAATTCCATCGCCACGACCGCTTCGGCGATCAGGTCCGACGCGTTTGCCGAGATGATGTGCACGCCGAGAATTTCGTCGGTTTTCGCATCGGCGATGATCTTGATGAAGCCGTCCGTCTCGCCGATACCCATCGCGCGGCCGTTCGCGAGCATCGGGAACTGGCCGGCCTTGATCGCGCGGCCTTCGGCCTTCAGCGCCTGCTCCGTCTGCCCGACCCACGCGATTTCCGGATGCGTGTAGATCACCCACGGAATGCAGTTGTAGTCGATGTGCGGCTTCTGACCGTCGATGATCTCCGCCACCAGCACGCCTTCGTCTTCGGCTTTGTGCGCGAGCATCGGGCCGCGCACCACATCGCCGATCGCGTAGACGTTCGGGACTTTCGTCGCGCAATGACCGTCGACGGGAATGAAGCCGCGTTCGTCGGCTGACAGGCCGATGGAATCGAGGCCGAGATCGTCCGTGTTCGGCACGCGGCCGATCGACACGATCAGGCGGTCCGCCTCCAGCGTCTGCGCATTGCCGTCCTTGTCCTCGTAGGAAATGGAGACGCTCGAATCCGTCGTCTGCACGCCGCCGATTTTCACGCCGAGGTGAATCGTCAGACCTTGCTTCTTGAAGAGCTTCGCGGCTTCCTTTTGCAGCGCGGCATCGGTCGTGCCGAGAAATTCGGGCAGCGCTTCGAGAATCGTCACTTCCGCGCCGAGCCTGCGCCACACGGAGCCGAGCTCCAGCCCGATCACGCCCGCGCCGATCACGGCGAGCTTCTTCGGCACCGAGGTGAAAGCGAGCGCGCCTTCGTTGTCGGAGACGATCTTGTTGTCGACCGGCACGTTCGGCAGATGACGCGCCTTCGAGCCCGTCGCGATGATCACGTGTTGCGCGGTGTGGCTTTCGCTCTTGCCGTCGCCGCTCACGTCGATCTTGAAGTTGGCGCCGTCTTTGCCCGCGAGCTTGCCGTGACCTTTGAGCCACGTGATCTTGTTCTTGCGAAACAGGAACTCGACGCCGCCCGTGATCTTCTCGACGATCGCTTCCTTGCGCCCGACCATCTTGTCGACGTCGACGGCAAGGTTGTCCATCGTGATGCCGAGATCGCCGAAATGCAGTTGGGCCTTCTCGAATTGCTCGCTCGATGCGAGCAGCGCCTTCGACGGAATGCAGCCGACGTTCAGGCACGTTCCGCCGAGCTTGGGCTTGCCGGCGTGGTTGATCCATTCCTCGACGCACGCGACCTTGCGGCCGAGCTGCGCGGCGCGGATCGCGGCGATATAGCCGCCGGGGCCGGAGCCGATAACGATGACATCGAAGTCGGCCTTCTGGTCTGAAGCGGCGGCGGGGGCGGGCGCGGCGGCGCTCGCCTGCGCGGGTTGAACGGCGGGCTTTTCCGGTGCGGGGGCGGGTGCAGCGGCGGACGCCTTCGCTTCCGTATCGATGATCGCGAGCAGTTCGTCGGCGTGCACGATGTCGCCTTCCTTCTTCACCACTTCCGCAAGCGTGCCGGCGGCGGGCGCGGGCACTTCGAGCACCACCTTGTCCGTTTCCAGTTCGACGAGGATTTCGTCTTGCGTCACCGCGTCGCCCGCTTTCTTCTTCCACGGCAACATCGTCGCTTCGGTGACGGATTCGGAAAGCTGCGGAACCTTGACTTCAACCCTGGCCATTCAGATTCTCCTTGTGGGCGATTTCTCGCGATTGGAAACGTCAGGCGTTGCGTGTTTCGCGGATGCGGCTTTGCGGGCCGGGCCGGCGCGCCGAAGTCGTAGGATACGCCCTGTCCGGAGCCTGCGCGCGGGATGCTTCGTGGAGTTCGTCGCGCGGCCAGGCGCGAGCGCGCAGAACACGCACGCGAGCGCACCGCCGCCGTCGGCGTTCTGCCTGTGACACGGTCAGGGCTTGAGCAACTGCGTGAGCGATTCAATCTGCGCGGCGCAGGCCGCTTGCGCCTGCGTTTCGACATCGCGATAAAGCCGGATGATGCTCTCGCCGACCGGCGTTAGCACGCAGCCGCCGCCGCTTTGGCCGCCTTGTTCGGAAATGGTCGCGGGCGTTTTGAGCGAACGATTGAGTTCGTCGATGAGCAACCACGCGCGCCGGTACGACATGTCGAGACTGCGCGCTGCCGCCGATATCGAGCCGTGCTTGCGCACCGCTTCCAGCAGCGAAATCTTGCCCGGCCCAATGGCGATCGTTTCGCCTTTCGTGATGCGCATGCGAAAGCGAACTTCGGCCGGCTGACCCGCCGTGCCCGTCTCCTTCGCGCGTTCCGTCGTTTTGAGGGTTGTCGCCATGCCCGAGAGAATACACGAAGGAAATCGGACGGGCGTTTCATTGCGGCGGCGCCGGTGTTATCGGTTGTGCGGATAGCAAAAGGCGAAATCCTCGCATCCGGGACAGCCCGGCGCCCATGTCGGCGCGGCGACTCTCGCGAGCGCGACTTGCCGCACGAGACACTTCTTCCAGCGCAGGTTCGCGACGTTGCGTGCGATGAGATCGGGATAGTGACGCGCGAGCATGCCGGTGACGTCGTCGCGTCAAAAGAGGCCGAGGTCGCGCCACAGATGACCGGGCCGCAGCGACGCTGCGGAAATGATCATCGCACGCGAAGTCGCGCAATGCGGCAAGATCGAGCTTCTCGAAACGCGGCCGGTCGACGGTCGTCGCCGACGGTTTCGAAGCGCCGCGGGGCGTCGCGGTGGACGTGGCGCGCAAGCGCCTGATCGCGGTGGACCGGTCGAGCGCGCCGGACACGCCGAGCGCGCTGCGAGTCGTGCCGATCAGATGTCGATGCCTTAGCGCGGCGACGACCAGCCCTTGTAGCTGCCGACGTTCTCCCGCGTGACGAGCGTGGACGGCAAGAGAATCGTCGTGTTGCTCGGCTTCTTGCCGTTCATGAGGTCATAGCCTACGCTCACCGCCTGCTGCGCCATCGCCCACGGATCCTGACTCGCCGATGCCTGGACCATCGTGTCGGACTTGAGCGCCGTCTCGATATCGGGCGCGCCGTCGACCGAGGTGATCACGATGTTGTTCCGGTGCAGCTGCTTCGCCGCGAGGTCCGTGCCGATCGCTTGCGGATCGTTGATAGCGAACACGCCGTCGAGTTTGGGGAAGCGCGTGAGATATCCCTGCATCGCGTTCATGCCGCCTTCGCGCGAGCCTTTCGCGTCCTGATCGTCGGACAGGATCTTGATGCCCGGATTCTTCGCGAGCACGGACTTGCAGCCGTTCACGCGATCGATCACCGCCGACACCTGCGGCCCGTTCTCGATCACGACGTTGCCCTTGCCGTTGAGCTTCTTCGCCAGAAAATCGCAGGAGATTTCGCCGGCCTGCACGTTGTTGGTCTGCACGGTTGCGTCCGCGCCCGCCGCCGCGACGTCGACCGCGATCACGACGATGCCCGCCTTCTGCGCCTTCTTCACGGCCGGCTCGATCGCTTTCGGATCGACGGCGTTCAGCAGAATCAGATCGACGTGAGCCGAGATGAAGTTGTCGATCTGCGTGAACTGCTTGTTCATGTCGTAGTCCGACGACACCGCCTGCACCTTGGCATTCGGGTTGATCGCCTTGGCCTTCGCTTCCGCGCCCCTCGAGATGGTGACGAAGTACGGGTTGCCGAGCGAGCCGACCGTGATGCCGACGGATTTCAGTTGCTTGTCGGCGGCGTGCGCGGATAGCGACAGGGTAAAACCGAGAGCGAGTGCGACGCTGGCGAAAAGCTTATTGTGTTTGCGCATGTTTGTTGTCTCCAGTTGGTCCTTTTTTCGAGGGCGGGCGCACGCGGACCCGAATGCGCCCGAATAGCGGAAATCAGGTGCGAGCCGAGCCGCGTTGACGGTAACGATCGAGCGCCACCGCGCCGATGATCACGAGGCCCTTGATGATGTACTGCCAGATATCCGACACGCCGAGCAGCACGAGACCGTTCGTCAGCACCGCGATGATGAGCGCGCCGACCAGCGTGCCGACGATCGAGCCCACGCCGCCGACGAAGCTCGTGCCGCCGAGGATGACCGCGGCGATCGCATCGAGTTCGTACGACTGGCCGAGCTGCAGGCCGTTCGCGGCATAGAGGCGTGCGGCCGACATCACGGCGCCGAGCCCGGCGAGCAAGCCCGAGATCGCGTAGACGAAGAGCTGGATGCCCCACACCTTGATACCCGAAAGACGCGCCGCTTCCGGATTGCCGCCGACCGAATAAATGCGCAGGCCGAGCACCGTGCGGCGCAGCACGAACCACGACACGATCACAACCGCAATCGCGATGATCACGAGCCAGGGCACGCCGAAGAGCGTGTCGTTGCCGATGAACGCGAACGACAGTTGCGGATTGAAGATGGTCGTGTCGTGACCGATGAGCCGCGCGATGCCGCGCACCGCGGTGAGCGAGCCGAGCGTCACGATGAACGGCGGCAGTCTCAGGAGCGCGATCAGCAGACCGTTGATGACGCCGAAGCCGAGGCCGACCGCGAGCGCCGCCGGAATGCCGAGCCATCCCCAGCCCGGAATATTCGATGCGAGCAGCGCGGTGACCGCCGCCGCCGAGAGCACCGAGCCGACCGACAGATCGATGCCGCCCGTCAGAATGACGAAGGTCATGCCCGCCGCGAGCACGATGTTGATCGATGCCTGCTGCGCGACGATCGACAGGTTCTGGAAGCTGAAGAAGCCGTCCGTCACGATGCCGAAGCCAATGCACAGCAGGATCAGCACGGGCAGCATGCCCGCGGTGCGCATCAGCACCTGCATGCGTTCGCGATGCTCGATGCGGCTCTGCCGTTGCGTCGTGCTCTCGGCCTTCGCAACCGGCGCGTTGCCCGTTTCGTGGTGTTTCGTCGTGTTTGCCATGTCTCTCTCCGATTCCCTTGGTGTCTCAAGCCGCCTGATCGAGCGCGACCTTCGAGCCCGTCGCCAGTTCGATAATCCCTTCCTGTGAGATCGGCGTGCCGGAATGGCCGCCGAGTTCGCCCGCGATTTCGCCTTCGCGCATCACGAGCACGCGGTCCGCCACGCCGATGACTTCCGGCAGCTCGCTCGAGATGACGATCACGCCGACGCCGGAGCGCGCGAGATCGTTGATGATTCGATAAATCTCCGACTTCGCGCCGATATCGACGCCGCGCGTCGGCTCGTCGAGGATCAGCACGTCGGGCTTGGTTTCGAGCAGACGCGACAGCAGCACCTTCTGCTGATTGCCGCCCGACAGCGCGCCCACGTTCACGCGCATGTTCGGCACGCGGATGGTGAGTGCGGCGATCGCGTCCTTTGCGCGCGTGTTGCCGCGCGGAAGATCCATCACGCCGGCTTTCGCGTCGCGCCCGGCGACCGTGATGTTGATGTTGTCGCGCACGCTCATGTCGAGGAAGAGGCCCTGGCCCTTGCGGTCTTCGGTGAGATAGACGAGCCCCGCGTCGATCGCGTCGCGCGGCGTGCGCAGCTTCACCGGCTTGCCGTGCATCGACACTTCGCCGCGCGTCTTTTCTTCCGCGCCGAAGATGAGGCGCGCAAGCTCCGTGCGCCCCGCGCCGACGAGCCCCGCGATGCCCAGCACTTCGCCCTTGTGCAGGTCGAGGCTGCATCCCTTCACGCGATTGTTGTCGGCGATATCGCGCACGGACAGCACGACGTTGCCCGGATCGTAGGGCGCGTGCTGCTTCTTGTAGAAACCGGAGATGTCGCGGCCGACCATCATCTTCACGAGGCTGTCGGCGGACAGATCTTCGCGCATCAGCGTGCCGACGTACGATCCGTCGCGCAGCACCGAGACGCGATCCGACAGTTCGTAGATCTCCGCCATCCGGTGACTGATGTAGATGATCGCGATGCCTTCCTCGCGCAACCGCCGCACGAGCTCGAAAAGACGGTCTGTTTCGCGCGACGAAAGCGGCGTGGTCGGCTCGTCCATCACGAGGATGCGCGCCTGCGCATGCACGGCGCGTGCGATTTCGACCAGTTGCCGCTCCGCGATCGACAGGTCGCCGACGAGCGTGTGCGGCTTGAAGCTCGCGCCGAGGCGCTTGAGCACGTCCTCGCAGCCGCGCTCCATGCCTTTGCGGTCGACCAGCCCGCCGCGCCGCAACTCGCGTCCCGCGTGGATGTTCTCCGCGACGGAGAGATTCGGCGCGAGGCTCAGCTCCTGATAGATCACGGCGACACCGAGCGCGCGCGCGGCGAGCGGCCCGTCGATGGTGACCGGCTTGCCGTCGATGAGAATCTGGCCGCCCGCATCGGCCTGATAGGCGCCCGACAGGATTTTCATCAGCGTGGACTTGCCCGCGCCGTTTTCGCCCATCAACGAGTGCACTTCGCCGGGATAGACGGACAGACGCACGTCGTTGAGCGCGCGCACGCCGGGAAAGGTCTTGCTGATGCCGCGCATCTCGAGAAGCGGCGGTCGGCTGGAAGGGTCATGCGGCATGGTTCACCTCTTGCGTTTTGATGCCCGCGTGGCGAATGGCCGCGCGAGGTGAGAAGTTGAAGAACATCGGCAGCGTGGCCGCGCCGATCGCGCCCGCATCCGGGCCGAAGGAGCCGCGCACGAGCGTCGGGGTGCCGCGCGCTTCGGGCGCGTTGGCGGCGAGCGTGGTCGAGAGGCGCTTGACGAGCTTGTCGAGCAGGCCGCCGTCGATGTCGGCATCGATCACGACCATCGGCACGTCGAGCACGCAGAGCGTCGCGCGCAGGGCGGGCGCGAGCGCCTCGATGCAGTCGTCGATCCATTCGTCGACGGCGGGAAGATGCCGCTCGATGCACGCCTGCAAGTCGATGCGGTTGTCCGCGGCCGCGCCGCAGTAGTTGAGATGGCGCACGAGCGCGTTCAGCGACGCCCGCGACAGCAGGATGTCCCACTGGCCTGCGGGCTGCGGGGCGGACGGCAGGCGGCTCGGCGGCACGGGAATCACGCCGATATCGCCCGCGTTGCCCGACGCGCCCCGCAGACAGTCGCCGTTGATCGCGATGCCGCCGCCGATCGCCGAGCCGAGGAACAGATAGACGAAGTCGTCGCAGCGTCGGCCGTGCCCGTAGAAAAGCTCGGCGGTCGCGGCGGCGTTACCGTCGTTTTCGCTGAAGACGGGCAGTGAGAGCGCGCGGCTGAGTTCATCGGCGAAATCGGTTTCGTCCCATGCGCGGAAGGTTTCGGCGGGCAGGCCGAGTTCGCGCAGCCAGCTTCCGAGATTGAACGGCTGCGCGATGCCGACGCCCGCCAGCCGCTCGCGCTCCGGGGCGGAGAGCAGGTCGAGCATCTTCCCGATGTCGCGCCGCACGATCTCGAGCACCTCTGAGGGATGCGGCAGCACGGCATCGAGTGCGCTGCGCGCGAGCACGTCGCCGGCGAAATTGACGAGCACGGTCTCGATGCCCGTGCGATCCAGCCGCACGCCGATGCCGAACGCGCCGCGCGGATCGAGCCGGATCAGCGACGCGGGCTGGCCGCGCTGGCCTTCGAGACGGCGCCCGGTGTATTCGATCAGTCCCGCATTTTCGAGCGACTCGACGATGCTGCCGACCGCCGTGCTCGTGAGATTCGCGTGACGCGCGAGCTCGGCTTTGGATGCCGGCTCGGTGCGCCGAAGCGCCTGCAAAAGCAGCCGCTCGTTGTATCGGCGCACGGTCGCGGAGTTGCTGCCTCTGCCGCTTGGGGATTTCACGCGCTGTCTCCGAAGGACGGCCATCGAATCGCGGCCATTAATTAAATCAAGTTGATTTATTTAAGACTGGCAGCGCTTTGAAGTAAAGAAGGGAAATCCCGGAGCTGCTTTTTTAAGTACGCTTTGAAGAGGCCATCGCATGACGCGCGATGCCCGGTCGCCGCAAATCGCGGACCCGGTGCGCTTCCACACTAGGCGATGCAATCGCCAGTGCCAAGCCGCGCGCCGAAGCTTTCCGGCGAGCTTACGTGTGACCAGAAACCAGCTTTCGGTGAGCGGCGCCCGCGAAGCGGCGGGTGGATCGATGTGCTATCGTCGGCGACACTTTTCGACATTTTCTCCGCCGCGTCATGTTCTCGCTTTCCCAAGCTACGCACGCCAGCAAGGCCGCGCAATACGACGACCTGCTGCAGCAAGCCCGCGCGCTCATCGCCGATGAAAACGACTTCATCGCCAATGCCGCAAATTTTTCCTCGCTCGTCTATCACACGCTGCCCGATCTGAACTGGGCCGGCTTTTATCTCTTCGATGGCGCGGAGCTCGTCGTCGGGCCGTTTCAGGGCAAGCCGGCGTGCGTGCGCATCGCGCTCGGACGCGGCGTCTGCGGCACGGCGGCGCGTGAGCGGCGCACGCAGGTCGTGCCGGATGTGCATGCGTTTCCGGGCCATATCGCGTGCGATTCGGCGTCTCGCTCGGAGATCGTCGTGCCGCTCGTCGCGAGCGATGGCACGCTGATCGGCGTGTGGGATGTCGACAGCCCCGTGCCGAACCGCTTCGACGATGAAGACGCGCTCGGCATGGAAGCGCTGTGCACGGCGTTCGTCGCGCTCGCCTGGAGCGGGCGGGCGAAGCGCTGAAAATGACGTCCACAGGGCCGCTCGACAACAACGGTGTCGTCACGATTGCGAGCGCGCACGGAGCCGTTGCGGCCGCCGACAGGCTCGAAGCGTTGATCCGCGCGCGCGGTCTGATGCTCTTCGCGCGCATCGACTTCAGCGGCGACGCGGCGCGCGCCGGCCTCACGATGCCGCCGAGCCAGTTGCTCGTGTTCGGCAATCCGCAGGCGGGTACGCCGCTCATGCAGGCCGTGCCGACTGCCGCGCTCGATTTGCCCCTCAAGGTGCTGTCATGGGAAGACGCCAACGGCCGCGCGTGGCTGTCCTATAACGCGACGGAGTATCTGCGCGCGCGCCATGGACTCGACGCCGACGCGATGAAGCCCGTCAGCGGCGTGGCCGCGCTCGTGGAAGCGGCGGCGCGCTGAAACCCAGGCCTTGCCGGCGGTGGGGCCGCGTTCGGCGGCCCGGCGCCTGCGTCTACAATGGGACGTTTTCATCCGTCTCAACAGTTCATGACGAGCCTTGTTCGCCGACGCCTGCTTGCCGCTTGCGCCCTGAGCGCGTGCGGGTTTGCGCCTGCGCGCGACGTGCGCGCGGCGTCGGACAAGGCCAGCGTCGCGCTCGTCATGAAGTCGCTGAACGATCCGTTCGTCGTGTCGATGATCGAAGGCGCGCGGAACTACCAGCGGCATTACGCATCGCAACTCGACCTCGCGACGAACGGCACGCTCACCGACAACGACGTGGCCGGGCAGGCGCACATCGTCGAAACGCTCATCGAGGGGAAAGTCAACGCGATCGTCATCGCGCCCGCGGACTCGAAGGCGCTTCTGCCCGCGGCCGCGAAGGCCGTCGCGGCGGGCATCATCGTGATCGCGATCGACAATCCATTCGACGAAGCCGCCCAGGAAGCGGCGAACATCACGATTCCGTTCGTCGGGCCGGACAGCCGGCGCGGGGCGAAGCTCGTCGGCGCGTATCTCGGCTCGAAGCTGAAGGCGGGCGACGAGGTCGGCATCATCGAGGGGCCGTCGAACGATCTCAACGCGCGGCAGCGCACGCTCGGCTTCAAAGAGACGATGAACGCGGCGGGCATGCGTATCGCCGATACGGCCAGCGGCGACTGGACCGTGGCGAGCGGCAAGTCGGTCGCGTTGCAGATGCTGTATGCGCATCCGGACGTGCGGGGCCTGCTCTGCGCGAACGACAATATCGCGATGGGCGCCATCGACGCGATTCGCATTGCCGGCAAGAAGGGCCGCGTGCTGGTGACGGGCTACAACAACATCGATGCCGTGCAGCCGATGCTCGATGACGGCCGCCTGCTCGCGACAGTCGAGCAGTTCGGCGCGCGGCAGGCGGTGTTCGGCGTGGACGTCGCGGTGAAGGCGTTGCTCGAGAAGCGGCGGCAAAGGGATTTGTCGCCGTACATGGAGACGCCGGTTCAACTGGTGACGAAGGCGCAGGCGAAGGGGTTTCGGTTCGGGGCGTCGTGAGGCGCTCCGGACGCGCTCAGCCCGCCTTTCCCAACAAGCCCCGCGCCGCGAGACTCTGATACAACGCGCGCACGCCGAACGTCCACGGTTCGATCTCGGTCGACAACCTCACCGTATTCACCAGCGCCCCGAGGCTGGGCGTCGAAATCGTCACGACGTCGCCGAGATGATGCGTGAACCCGCCGCCTTCCGTATCGCGATCCTTGATCGGCGAGAACATCGTGCCGAGAAACAGCATGAAGCCGTCCGGATACTGATGATGCGCGCCGTGCGTCTGCGTGACGAGATCGGCCGGATCGCGGCTGATTTCGCTCATGTGGCTGACGCCTTCGAGCACGAAGCCATCGTCCGCGCCTTCGATGCGCAGCGACACGCTCGATGCGCGCACCGAATCCAGGGTGAAACGTTCGTCGAACAGCCGCACGAACGGGCCGATCGCGCAGGACGCGTTGTTGTCCTTCGCCTTGCCGAGCAGCAGCGCGCTGCGGCCTTCGATGTCGCGCAGATTCACGTCGTTGCCGAGCGTCGCGCCGACGATCTCGCCGCGCGCATTCACCGCGAGCACGATCTCCGGCTCCGGGTTGTTCCATTGCGATGTGGGATACAGGCCGACGTCCGCGCCGAACCCGACCGACGACATCGGCTGCGACTTCGAAAACACCTCCGCGTCCGGTCCGATGCCGACTTCCATGTATTGCGACCACGCGCCGCGTCGCTCCAGTTCGGCCTTCAGCTTCGCCGCGCTTTCCGAACCCGGCTTGATCTTCGACAGATCCGCGCCGATCAGCTTGTTGATCGTGTCGCGTACTTCCTGCGCGCGGCTCGCGTCGCCGCCGGCCTGCTCCTCGATCACGCGTTCGAGCAGACTCACCGCGAACGTGACGCCGCATGCTTTCACGGCCTGCACGTCGCACGGCGCGAGCAGGCGCGGGGCATCGGAGGCGCCCTGGAGCGTCGCTTGCAGCAAGTCCTGGACGTTGCCGAGATGTTCGCCTTCAGCGTTGCGGGCGATGTCGAGCGCATCGGCGTTATCGAAGAGGTCGGCGGTCGTCGGCGCGGCGCGCGTGATGTCGAACACTTCGCCCCGGCGCACGGCGACGACGGCGGGGCCGTTCACGGGCGCGGGACGCCAGACACGGCCGATCAGCACGGCATCGGCGAAATCTTCGGGCAAAAAGGAGGAGACGTTGGCGGTTTGCATGAATGCGGATGACCGGCGGGAAAGGAAAGCCGATCGTAGCCCGCGTCCGGGACGGTGTCCATCGGGTTGATTATTTATCCAACCTGTTGGAATATGGCCGGACGCAATGTCCGAGCCCGCACATGGAAAGAGCCTACGACGTCCCCGCGCTGCGCCGCGCGAGCGACATTCTGGATGCCCTCGCCGCCGCCGCGAAACCGGTGCGCGCCGCGTCGCTTGCCGAACAGACAGGCCTCTCGCGCAGCACGCTCTATCTGATGCTCGAAACGCTCGCGCGCATGCAATGGATCGAAAAACATGACGACGGCTACATGATCGGCGTGCGTCTGTTCGAACTCGGCAACGCGTATGTGCGTCACGACAAGCTGCAGGCCGCCTTTCGCGAAGGCGCGGGTGCGTTCATCAACAAGCACAACGAGGTCGTGCAGCTCGCGGTGCTCGACGGCGTGGAGGTGGTCTACATCGCGCGGGAGGATGCGCATCGTCCGGTGCGGCTCGTGTCCGATCTCGGCTCGCGCCTGCCCGCGCACTGTTGCGCGCTCGGCAAGGCGCTGCTGGCGGGAATGGCCGATGAAGCCGTGATCGGGCGCCTTCCCGAGCGTCTTGAAGCGGTGACGCCGCGCACCATCACGCGGCGCGCGGCGCTGTTGCGCGAACTCGCGTCGATCCGCAAGAGCGGGCTCGCTGTCGAGCGCGAGGAAGTCGCTGAAGGACTTGCGTGCTTCGCGGCTTACGTCGGGACGACGCCGGCGGGCAAACGCGTCGCGGTATCGACGAGCGTGCCGCTCGGCCGGCTCGATGCGAAACGTGAAAAGCAGATCTCGATCGGCATCGTGCAACTCGCGGCTCATTTGCGCGGCGCGCTCTGACGATGCGACGCGCGCGCGTCCATGCGGCCCGTCGAAGCGGTGAGGCGCGTGCCGATCGATTCCGCTTCCTGCTCCGCGCGCACCGGCGCCGGCGCGTGCGCCGCGATCAGCACGTCGCAGCGTGCGTGTGAGCAGACCACGTCGCGCAGACGTGCTTCGCCGTGGCGCCAGCCGGTGTCCGCTTCGCCGCCGAGCACGATGAGGTCCGCGCCCGCCGCTTTGGCCTCGTTCGCGATCAGCTCGCCAACACTCGTGCCGTCGAGCGGCTGCGTGACGCTGCGCGCGATGCCGTCGATGCCCGCGCTGTCGATCAGTCGCGCCGCATAGCGTGTCACGGCCCGCGCGTGGTCGTCGATCACGTGGAGCGTGTCGCCGGGATTGCTGTCGGCGGTGACGATCGCCCACCACGGCATCTGATCTACGATATGCAGTGCCGTGAGCCGCGCATTGCAGTCGCGGGCGCGCGTGATGGCGGTGGTGAGGGCGCTTTCGCTGAGGCTCGTGCCGACCGCGACGAGAATGTGCTTGTACATGATGACTCTCCGGTGTGTATCGCTCAGACCGGATGATCGGCGCGCAAAGTTAGCTGCGAATGAGCGCGAGTCGTCGCTGCATGTCGCTCGCCACCGCGATGATCCGCGAGCGCACGCAGGCGACGATCCTCGCGTATCTCGACGTTTTCGCCCCGTGCGCGATCTTCGCGTTCCTGTTCATTCCGCTGACGTTCTCCTTTTCGCCCGGGAAGGCGATCTCAGCGGCCACCGCCCAAAATTAACGGCGGCGTTTTTTCCAGTCGTAGTCGGCGGGCGGATCGGCGACGCCCGGCTTGCCGACCGCATGCGGGTTTTCACTGCATAACGTGACGAAGCTGATGTCTTCGCCATCGGCCTGGCGCTTGCGCAGGGCTTCCGCGTAGCGCAGCGCGTCGGCGAGCGCGTTTGCATCGAACCTTTTGAAGCATGCCGCACCTTCGGTATCAGGGTTGCCGCCGAGCCAATACACGACGAACATCGTTTAGCCTCTCGTTTGGGGATGTGCACCATCGTCGACACTCATGCACGGCGATGAAGATCCTGCACGGCGCCCGTGCATCGGCGCGCCGCGACAGCCACCGGGAATTCCCGAAGTGTAACGTTGGCGAGCCGCACGCCGCCTGACGATGACTTCAGGAAAGCTGCGAGGGAACGATCGTTGCTGTCATCCTCGTTTATTCCGAGGCCCAAACATGCAACGACAAGACCGTGTTCCTTCGCGAGCGCTGTGGCGCATCCCGCCTCGCGCGACGCACCACGAAGAGCCGCGCGTGCTCATTGCCGATGACGATCTGGAGGCGACGCGCGCGATCTGTCTTGCCCTCGAAGACGCCGATTTCACGGTACGCGCGGTGCACACGGGCCTCGACGCGGTGTCGCTCGCGCGCAAATGGCGGCCGGGCGTCGTGCTGCTCGATCTGATGATGCCGCTCGGCGATGGCTGGGAAGCGGCCGAGGCGATCCGCGCGATCGATCTCTCGATGCTGCTGATCGCGCATACGAGCCGAACGGATATGGAGGATCTGACGCGCGCGCAGCAAACCGGCTTCAACGGCTACTTCGTCAAGCCGACGGAGCTCGACGGCATGATTGCGGTGCTGCGCGACTATTTCTCGATGCGGGAAGGCGAAGGCGATCACGCATCGGTGCGCGTGCGCTGAATGTCGACGCGCTTCGGCGGGAGCTCGTCCATATCCCCCTGGATGTGATCTTTCAGCATGTCTTCCCAGTACTGGCAATAACCGGCCCAGAACGGCATCTGCGTATGCGCGGATGCGGCAGTCGGCAGCGGATCGGGCAGCATCTTGCCCAGACGGCGGATCTCCTTGTGCTTCCATTGCAGCAGCGCGCGGCGATGTCCCCGTCGCGGGAGGCACATTTCGTTCATTCTCGCGACGGCGATCGAAAAGCCCTCAGCGGGACGCGAGGCCATCTTCGTCAGCACGGCTGTTTGCGGGCACGGCCCGCGTTCATGGCAGATGATCGCGCCGATCTGTCCAAGGATGAACATCGCTTTCGCCATCGGCGGCTCGGAAGGGTGTTGCATGACGCCTCTCGGTTGATCGTTATGAGTTTTCTTGACGGGCACTCGACGTTGCCTTGGTGTTGAATGGATACGTCTGGCTATGCCTATTAATAAGATACCGTAATCAGATTGATCTGAATTGTGTATCAACAAAAAGATACACTGGCGCCGACTGTTATCGCGCTCGAAAAAGCAAAACGCCCCTGTGTGGCATGCAGGGGCGTTCTATTTGTCGGCGCGTCCGGGCTTAGTTTAGTGCCGCGTCAAATCCGGATGTTGCGGCTCTTCGATGCTTACCGGCACGTCCTTGAGCCGATAATGCTCAACTGCGGCATTTGCGCCCGAAACGGATTGGCGCGGAAATCGAAACGCCGGCCGCTTCGGTCATCGGGCCGCGTCCAGCACATGACGGACGAACAGGTCGCGCACGCCCGTTGGCGCGTCGTGACTATCGCAGGTCGTGGCCGCGACGATCCGCTGGCGGGGCGCGACGAATATGAACTGGTCGCCGTGTCCAGCCGCGAAGACGTAACGCGGAGCGATCCAGCAGAGGTAGCCATATTGCGCGTCGTTCATCGGCGGGCCGCCGTCGCTTTGCACGGACATGGCTTCGTCGATGAACGTCTCGTCGACGAGCCGCGTGCCGCGCCATGCGCCGCGATGCATCATCAGGAGGCCGAGCCTGATCATGTCCGACGTGCGCAGCATGAGCCCGCGGCCGCCGAACGTGTGGCCTTCCTCGTCGCTGATCCATTCGCTCGCCGCGATGCCGAGCGGCGCGAACAGCGTATCGCGCGCATAGCGTGCGAGCGTGCGCCCTGTCACCGATTCGATCACGAGCGATAGCAACTGGACCGCATGCGAGTCATAGGCGAAGCGCGCGCCGGGCCGGGCGATCGGCCGCGACAGAATGAAGCGCAGACGACTGTCGCCGGGGCGAAACCGGTCGCAGGGACCGAGCACGCAATCGTCGATGACGCTCGGGTCGCACTCGAAGCCCGATGTCATCGTCAGCAGATGCCGCAACGTGACGCGCTGGACAAGGGGATCGAAGGCAGGCTCGCGCATCGACGGCAAAATGCGGCAGACGGGCGTGTCGAGCGGCGGCAACACGCCTTCATGCAGCGCCGCGCCGACCGCGAGTCCCACGACAGTCTTCGTGACGGAATTGATGTCTTGCAGACATTCGGGCGCAACGTCCCGCCGATAATGCTCGAACACGATGCGATCATCGTGCGCGACGACGAAGCTGCGCACGCCGCTTTGCGCACTCAGCGCGCGTTGCAATGAATCGTTAGCAACGTTCATGAGCCAAAAGAATAAAAAGGATGTCGAATCAAATACCGATCGTCGTGCAGGTGCAAACGAATCGTGTTACACATTGAGCAATCCGGATGCCAGGCACGACGGTATTGCCCTCTTCCAGCGGTTTCAACTCACTTTCAGCGAGCCCTCAATTTGTTCGTCCGACGACTCGCGACGCTCTGGCGCCTTGGCCGGGCGTTCGTCCACGAAAGCCAGCAGACGCATCTGACCGATGACGGCGCCGCAATGACGCGCGTCGCGCGCTTCTTCGCGTCGCATGGCGCGCGCGCCGCGCCGCTCGGCGCCGGTGTGCCCGCGCTCTCGCAGCTTTCGCGCGTGCTGGAAAACGCATCGGGCGCGCTCGCGCGTCATCCCGCGCTCGCTGAAACGGCGGTGCGCGTCGCGCTTTCCGAGCTCGATGGACTGTTCACGCCCTACGATGCAGCCCGCTTTCGCGCGGCTTGCAAAGCGGCGTTTCCCGCCACGCTCGCTTTCGAACTCACGGCGCTCTGCGACATGCCTTTGCGCTCGGGTGTCGCGGAGCAGACGCACGTCGCGCGCATCGGCGCGTTGCCCGTGCGCGTCACGCTATTGCGCGCGGACGCTTATGGCGAACTCGAAGACGATCTGGATTTGGCGCTCGCGGCGGCGCGTTTCGCGCAGCGGCGCTCGGCGAAGGCGCGCGACCTGCGTCCGGTGGAGTGGGTGAGCCGCGCGCGAGAGAGCGTCGATGCCATGATCGACCTGCGTCAGCGCGCGGCCGATCAGAGCTACTTGCGCTTCCGCCTGCGCGACGACAATCGCCTCGCCGTGCCCGAAGTGCTCTGGGACTATTGCAACGATGTGGTGCTGACCACGCGCGCGATCGAAACGGCGGCGCTGTCGGATGCGGATGCGCTCGCATCATGTGGGCTCGATCAGGCCGATGCCCTCGCGACGCTCATCGAAGCCTTCTTCGACATGGCGTTAGGCGTCGGGCTGTATCACGCGGGGCTGGATGCGGTGGGCGCGCGCGTGAGCGTCGAGCCCGACACGCGCGGCCAGATCGTTCTCGAAGCCGATAACCCGATGACGATCTTCGCCGCCCACGAACGCGATTTTCTCGTCGGCGTGTCGCATGCGCTCATGGCAGGCGATCACAAGGCGGCCGCCCGCGCCCATCTCGAGCACGGCCGGCCCGAGGCGAACGCGACGACTCACGAAGTGCGCGTCGAGGCGACGTATCGGCGTGAGGCGGAGCGTTTCGCCTCGCCGCATGCAAGGCGCAGCGCCGGCGTCGCGCATCTGTTTGCCGCGGTCGGCCAGGCGCCTGCCGAGCACATGTTCAGCGCGGCGCACGGGCGCATTGCATCGCGGGCGGTGTTGCTCTCGAGAGCGGCGGAAAGGATCGAGCGCGTCGCGCAGGACGTCGCGCCGAATGTCGATGTGTGGAAGATCGCGCGCAAGGTCATCGTGCGGCTTGCCGCCGATCAGTTGAGCTTCAGAAGTCTGGCGGCGCGCCTCGCGCATGAAGCGACGCACTGGCCGCATACGCTGCCGCGTCTGCCGTCGCTCATCGCGAATCGCGCGGCGGCCGCGCAACGCACGCGCGGCACGACGTCTCGTTAGCGCGTGCCGGGGCTCATGCGCTCCGCGATCGCGCGGCATGCTTCTTTCAGCGGCGCGATGTAGGTTTCGAGCGGGGTCGCGCTCTTTCTGAACAGCGGAATGCTGACGCTCACGCAGCCGAGCGTCGCGCCGTTCGCACCGACGATCGCACTGCCGTAGCAGAAAATCTGCGCTTCGTTTTCTTCGCGGTCTTCGGCGTAGCCGCGCATTCGGGTCGCGTCGAGTTCGGCGTCGAGTGCCTGGCGCTCGACGATCGTGTTCGGGGTGAAGCGCGCGAACGCGATGCCTTGCAGGAGCGCGTCACGTTCAGCGGGCGATTGTGTCGACAGATACGCCTTGCCGACGGAACTCGAATAAAGCGTCACGCGCGTGCCGATGCGCGAAGCCATGCGCACCGCGTGCGGGCTTTCGAGCTTCTCGACGTACACCATCTCCGAGCCGCTGCGCACCGCCAGATGCACGGTTTCCTGCGTCGCGTCGCGCAGGGTCTGCAATGCGTCGGCGGCGGCGATGCGCAGATCCGAGCGCTCCCAGCTTCGGCTTGCGAGCGACATCAGACGCGGGCCGAGCGCGTAGCATCCGGCGCGCGCGTTCTCGACGACCAGCCCTTCGGCAAGCAACGCGCCGACGATGCGATACACCGTCGGGCGGGGATAGCCGCTCGCGGCCGTCAGACGCGCGATGGTCGGCGGCTCGTCGGCATCGGCGATGAGTTGCAGCACCGCCATGAACTTCGAAAAGGCGGCGGTGCCGGTTGCCCTGGCGGCGTCGAGGGAAGTGGTGTCTGATGGCATGATCCGCGAATCATGCCACGAGATAGCCGCCGTCGACGGGAACGACCGCGCCCGTCATGAACGACGCCCCCGGCGACGCGAGAAACGCCGTCACCCGCGCGACGTCTTCGGGCAAGCCCCAGCGCTTCATCGGCGTGCGTTCGAGGATCGCTTGCGCGCGGCCGTCGTCGTCCTGGAGCGCCTGGGTGAGCGGTGTCGCGATCCAGCCGGGCGCGACCGCGTTCACGCGGATGCCGTCGGCGGCGTAGGCGATCGCGAGCGACTTCGTCAGTTGCGCGACGCCGCCCTTGCTCGCGCTGTACGCGGGCACGAGGCCGCCGCCGAAGAACGTCAGCATCGACGCCGTGTTGACGATAGCGCCACGGGTCTTCGCGAGCAGCGGGCGCGCGGCCGAGCACATGCGCATCGTGCCGTTGAGGTTCACGGCGATCACGCGCTCGAACGTTTCGATATCGTGCTCGTCGCCGCGACGGATCATGCCGGCGCAATTGACGAGCACGTCGAGCGTGTCGAGCGTGGCGAAGAGCGCGGCGGTGCTGGCGGCATCGGCGACATCGAGCGCGGCCACTTCGATGCCGTTGCCCAACGCGTCGCGCTGGGCATCGGTCGGCGCGAGACCGGCTGCAACCACGCGCGCGCCGAGCGCCGCGAACTGTTGCGCGATGCCCGCGCCGATGCCCTGGGTGCCGCCGGTCACGACGACGGTCTTGCCCTTGAAGAGATCAGATTGAAAAGTCATATCGTGAAGGTCAGACGGCGGGAATGGGTTCGGCCTGCTGCTCGGTATCTTCGATCGGCGAACGCACGACGAACATGTAGACGAGCGCGGCGGCGAACGCGACGCCCGCGCTGATCAGGAACGCGTTCACGAACGAGTGCGTCTTGTCGACCACGAGACCGGTGATGAACGGCGCGAACGAGCCGCCGAAATAGCCGCCGAAGTTCTGGATGCTGCCGAGCGACGCGACCATGTGGCGCGGCGCCGCGACGGAAACGAGCGCCCAGGCCGCGCCGCTCGCCATGTTGACGAAGAACATCGCAGCCGAGAGATAGACGATCGCGAGCGTGAGGTTCGGCGTGAACGCGGCCGGCACTGTGAAGAGCGCACCGCCGATGAGACCCGAGCAGATCGGCCACTTGCGGCTGCGGATCGGGGCGACGCCGCGCGCCATCAGTCCATCGGCGATGAAGCCCGACGACAGCATGCCGAGCGTGCCCGCGAGATACGGAATCGTCACGATCCAGCCCGTCTTCGCGATCGTCAGATGACGCTCATGTTCGAGGTATGCGGGCAGCCACGTCAGATAGAGCCACACCATGTAGATCACGCCCATGAAGCCGAAAATCATGCCCCACGTGGTCGCCTTTCCGAAGAGGCCGCGCCATTCCGCGAACGTCATGTTGCGTTCCTTGCGCTGCGTCGGCTCGCCTTCGGTCAGATGCGCGAGTTCGTCCGAGTCGAGCTTCACGTCGCGGCGATTGCGATAGACGATGTACCAGCCGATAGACACCGCGATGCCGAGCGCGCCCATGATGACGAACATGTTGCGCCAGCCGAACGACAGCAGCAGCACGGTAAGGATCGGCGGCGCGAGCGCGGGGCCGATCGTCGATGACGTGACGAAGATCCCCGTCGGTTTGCCGCGTTCGCGTTGCGCAAACCATTCCGACACCACCTTAGCGCCCGCCGGAAACTGCGGCGCCTCGCCGATACCGAGCGCAATGCGCGCCGCGAGGAATTGATGCAGGTTCGTCACGAGGCCGCCGAACAACTGCGCGACCGACCACACGAACATGCCGAGGCCGAGCATGATGCGCGCGCCGAAGCGGTCGAGCATCACGCCGATGGGCAACTGCGAGAATGCATAGGCGAACGAGAACGCGGAGAGCAGCAAGCCCATCTGCGAGGCAGAGAGGCCGAGCTCCTGCGTAACCGAGTGATTGGCAATCGAAAGCGTGCTGCGATCGAGATAATTCACGATGCCCGCGAGCATCAGAAAGGCGATCGCGACGACCTGAATGCGCTTCAGGCGCGGTGATTTTTCCAGCATTGTTGTCTCCTCCGGATGCTCTTTTGAGTCTGCGAGAGGTGGTTCGGGAAATTAGCGAATGAACTGGTCGACGAAATCCGCGCCGAGACCAACCGACTCATAGTGCTTGCGGCACATGTCGACTTTGGTGAACACGTCTTCGTAACCGGTGTAGTTGCCGTACGGGTCGCAATAGAACATCACGCCGTTCACCTGGAAGTAGGTGATCATCTCTTCCACGTCTTCCGGCACGTAGAGCGTGTGCGTTTCGCCGGGCGGCTCGAAGACGTAGCTGCCTTCGGTCGCTTCCCAGTCATGCTCGAGATAGCGCCAGCGGCCTTTCAGCACCATGCCGTGAACGGCTTGCGGGTGACGGTGGCGCGACAGCACGCCGGATTTGCGCACGCGCAGGAGGTTCATCCAGTAGCCGGTCGATACGTTCAGGCACAGCGGACGGAACCAGACGTTTTCCGCTTGCGGGACCCATTCGCGCTCGTCGGCGGGAATCGCGCAGGGGACGACGATTTCCTTTTGAGCTTCTTTCGGGAAGGGCAGTTGATACGGCGTCATGGCGTCCGCCGTGGGTTTTGGCGCGGTCATCGCGTCTCCTTGTCCATAATGTGGATCATAGATTCAAATTATGGACAAATAATCGGCCTCGTCGGGAAGATTGTCAAGATTCTTCACCGGATGCTGAATTCGTGCAGGATGACGGCCGGATCGCAAACGAAAAAAAAGCGGACCCGCAAGCGGGCCCGCCTTTCGATTCGCTCGGTGAGTCCGAGAGGCTTATCGCGCCATCATCAACATATGCACGTTATGCATCACCCAGACAGTGCCGACGATCAGGATGAACGACATGAGAATGGTGTAAGCAAACGACATCGCATGCCAGCGCTGTCCCTTCGACGCGTTCACGTGCAGGAAGAACACCACATGCACGATGACCTGCACCGCGGCCAGCACCGCGAGCGCGACGATGCCGCTCTCGCCCTTGAATGCGCCCGACGTTGCGGCCCAGAACGACGCCACGGTCAGCACCACGGCCAGCACGAAGCCGATGAGATACCCGCGCACGGTGACGTGCGGGACATCGCTCGAGTTGGTATGAGCATGTGCCATCAGACGACGCTCCCGAGATAGACGAAGGAAAACACGCAAATCCAGACGATGTCGAGGAAGTGCCAGAAGAGGCTCAGGCAGGCGAGACGACGCAACTCGCGCTCGTTCATCTCCGGATTGCTCGCGATCTGCACCGCCAGCACGACCAGCCAGATCAGGCCGATGGTGACGTGCAAGCCGTGCGTGCCGACCAGCGTGAAGAACGACGACCAGAACGCGCTGCGTTGCGGACCCACGCCTTCAGCGATCAGATGCGCGAACTCGTGCACTTCCAGCCACAGGAAGCCCGCGCCCAGCACGAACGTGACGAAGAGCCACGCGAGCGCTGCGCCCGACTTTCTGCGAGTCGCCGAGATCATCGCGAGACCGAAGGTCAGGCTGCTCGTGAGAAGCAGCGCCGTTTCGTACGCGACGTCCGTGAGGTTGAAAAGATCCTTGCCCGTCGGGCCGCCTGCTGTCTGCATCGCGAACATTGCGAAGGCCGCGAAGAGTGACGCGAACAGCACGCAGTCGGTCATCAGGTAGGCCCAGAAGCCGAACACCGAATGCGACTGGTGCTCGTGCTCATGGCCGTGCGCGTGCTGCGCGGAAAGTGTCGATTGCGACATTACATTGCCTCCAGTTCGAGTTCGCGCTCCGCGCCGGCCTTCACAGGCGACTTCGGCGGGCGATTGCGCTCTTCGGTCGACTTCACGGTCGCAGCCGGGATGATGAAGCCCGCGTTCTCACGGAAGCTATAGCCGATCGCCGTCGCGACGACGCCAACGAGACCCACGACCGCCAGCCACCAGATGTGCCAGATCGCGGCAAAGCCGAATGCGAGGGCGAAGAGACCGATTGCGAGACCCGCGCTCGTGTTCGACGGCATGTGGATGTCGCGGTACGGACGCGTGTCGACGCGGCCATGTTCCTTGGCATCGGCGAAATCGTCGAGTGCGCGCACAGCCGGGATATTGGCGAAGTTGTAGACGGGCGGCGGCGAGCTGATCGTCCACTCGAGCGTGCGGCCGTTCCACGGATCGCCGGTGATGTCGCGATAGGCAGGCTGATTGCGGCGGATGATGCTCACCACGATCTGCAAGACCTGGAACACGACGCCCAGCGCGATGATCCCGACACCGATAGCGGCGACGATGAAGAACGGCTGCCATGCCGGGTTGTCGTAGTGATTCAGGCGGCGCGTCGCGCCCATGAAGCCGAGGATGTAGATCGGCACGAACGCGACGAAGAAGCCCACGAACCAGCAGATGAACGCGTTGCGGCCGAGCTTTTCGTCGAGCTTGAAGCCGAACACCTTCGGCCACCAGTACTGCACGCCTGCGAAGTAACCGAACACCACGCCGCCGATGATCGCGTTATGGAAGTGCGCGATCAGGAACAGCGAGTTGTGCAGCACGAAGTCCGCGCCGGGAATGGCCAGCATCACGCCGGTCATGCCGCCGAGCGTGAAGGTGATGACGAAGCCGATGGTCCACAGCACCGGCGTGGTGAACTGCACGCGGCCGCGGTACATCGTGAAGAGCCAGTTGAAAATCTTCACGCCGGTCGGGATGGAGATGATCATCGTCATGATGCCGAAGAAGGCATTGACGTTCGCGCCCGAGCCCATCGTGAAGAAGTGGTGCAGCCACACGAGGAACGACAGCACCATGATGCAGCACGTCGCCCAGACCATCGTCTTGTAGCCGAAGAGCGGCTTCTTCGAGAAAGTGGCGACCACTTCGGAGTAGATGCCGAAAGCGGGCAGAACCAGGATGTAGACCTCAGGGTGACCCCAGGCCCAGATCAGGTTCAGGTAGACCATCGGATTGCCGCCGCCGTCGTTCGAGAAGAAGTGCATGCCCATGTAGCGGTCCAGCGCCAGCAGCGCGAGCGCCACGGTCAGGATCGGGAACGTCGCCATGATCAGCACGTTGGAGCAGAAGGCCGTCCAGGTGAAGACGGGCAGCTTCATCCACGTCATGCCGGGCGCGCGCATCTTCACGATCGTGACGAAGAAGTTCACTCCGGTCAGCAGCGTGCCGACGCCGGACAACTGCAACGCCCAGATGTAGTAGTCGACCCCGACGCCCGGACTGAACTGCGTCTCGGAAAGCGGCGGATACGCGAGCCAGCCCGTCGACGAGAACTCACCGATGAAAAGCGACAGGTTGATCAGGATGGCGGCCACGGCCGTCATCCAGAACGAGAGCGAGTTGATGAACGGGAAGGCCACGTCGCGCGCGCCGATCTGCAGGGGCACGACGAGGTTGAAGAACGCGACCAGCAGCGCCATGGCCATGAAGAAGATCATGATGGTGCCGTGCGCCGAGAAGATCTGGTCGTAGTGATGCGGCGGCAGATAGCCCGGTGCATCGAGCGCAATGGCCTGCTGAATGCGCATCATGACGGCGTCGGCGAAACCGCGTACGAGCATCAGCCCGGCGACGATCAGATACATGACGCCGATGCGCTTGTGATCGACCGAAGTCAGATACTCGCGCCAGAGCCAGCTCCACTTTCCGAGTTTGGTGATAAGGGCGACGGTACCGAGTGCGAGGATCGCCATGAAGACGGTCGCCCCCATGATGATGGGCTCGTGGTACGGGATCGCCTCAAGCGTTAATTTGCCGAACATGGCTTACCCCTTTGTTACACAATTTTCGCCATTCACATCGAAGCGGCCATTGTTGTATTTGGCGACGATGTTTTTGAAAAGCTTCGGATCAACGGTCGAGAAGTAGCGTACCGCAACCTTCTCGCTCGGGCGTGCGACGCCGGCGTAGACGTCCATGCTCAACGCCTCGGGCGCGCTCTTGACTTGCTTGAGCCACGCGTCGAAGTCGGCGTTGGACATCGCCAGCGCGCGGAACTTCATGTCGGAGAAGCCCTTGCCGCTGTAGTTCGCCGAGATCCCCGCATAGTCGCCCGCGTGATCGGCCAGCAGATGCAGACGCGTCTGCATGCCCGCCATGGCGTAGATCTGGCTGCCGAGTTGCGGGATGAAGAACGAGTTCATCACCGAATCCGACGTGATGCGGAAGTTCACCGGCGTGCCCACCGGAAACGCGAGCTGGTTCACCGACGCGACGCCCAGATCCGGATAGATGAACAGCCACTTCCAGTCCAGCGCCACGACTTCGACGTTGATCGGCTTGACGTTCGATTCGAGCGGCTTATAAGGATCCAGCTCGTGCGAGGTCTTCCACGTCAGGATGCCGAGATACAGGATGATGATCGCGGGGATGATCCAGACGACGACTTCGATGGCCGTGGAGTGCGCCCACTTCGGCGCGTAGGTGGCGTTCTTGTTGGACGCCCGATAGCGCCATGCGACGAACAGGGTGAGCAGAATCACCGGGACGACGACCAGAAGCATGGCGTAAGTCGCGGTGGCGATCAGCGAAGATTCCGCTGCGCCAATCACGCCTTTCGAGTCCAACACCTCCAGCTTGCATCCCGAAAGACAGAGACTGGCTATCAACCCCGATAACAATGGCACTGCTAAACGTTGGGTATTTTCATTCATTGCATTCGCTGGTTTCTATGATCGAAGCGTCCCGGGAAGAACGCCACTGCACGGCTTTGCGCCGCGTCAAGATCATGCCACGCGCGATTTTTCGCGATGGCGCGAATGTTTGGAAAATTGTTTCAGATCAAACCGATGCGACAGGGTGTCGCGCAGGATGGGGCCTTGCCGGTGTGTCCGGAAGAGGGTAGGGGAGTCTACAACGAACGGATGAGGTCGCGGGTGTCATAAAGCGTGGCGTGGGAGCGCGCGGCGACCCGCCGCAATACGCCATGCCGACGCTTATGCGGCAAGCCAATTCTCTTCGTGCGTGCGGGCGCGCGCTCGGCTCGCAAGCCGCACCGCGACGCGAGCGGTATCCGAGTCAGGTCCTCCAAGCCTTCGACTCGGAATGTGCTGATTTTTATTGCCTGAGCCCGGCATCAGAATGCCTGCGCCAGCGAAGCTACCTCAAGAGGGAACGCCTCCCGCTATCTGCGAACGACTGCCATGCGTACCCACATGGCGTGGCGAACGCCCCGCCGTGTACGCGCGTCCATGCCGAAAGATCCGCGCAGCGCCGTTGCACACGAGAAAGATTGAGGACTGCAATCGTTATAAATATATGGACGCAAAAATTCAACGCATGAAGTCGTTCGGAGCAAGCATGCTCCTTGGAATCGCATTGCAGTGGACGGTCGCATCCGCGCACGCGGATAGTTCGGCCAACAATAAACGCGAACTGGAAATGGCGTGGAAGGCGGCGCAGGCTGCGGCAATCGTAGGACCTGCCGACATTCCTCTGAGAGACCAGGCCAAACTCAAGATCGGGAACGGCGAGGTGTTCATCCCCAAGGCCCAGGCCGACCGGCTGATGAAAGCGAACGGCAACAGCGAGGACCCGGATCGCATTGGTCTGGTCGTGCCGACCAACGATGACGAATGGATCGTCGATGTCGATTACATCGCCTCGGGCTATATCAGGGACGACGAGGCTAGGGACTGGAACGTCGACGATCTCTACAAGTCCCTGAAGAAAGGCACCGAGGCGGCGAATGCGGACCGTGAGGAGCGAGGTATTGCTCCGGTCGAAATCATCGGATGGGTGGAACGCCCGCATTATGACGCCGCGAAGCGCCACCTGATCTGGTCGATGGCGTCGCGCTCGAAAGACGAGCCCGCCGGCGCGCCGCAGACGATCAACTACAACACGTACGCGCTCGGGCGCGAAGGTTACATAAGTCTGGATCTGATCACCGACAAGACCACGATCGACAAGGACAAGCGCGCCGTGCAGGCATTGCTCGCGGGCCTCGATTTCAACAGCGGCAAGCGTTATGCCGACTTCGACGCGAAGACCGACAAGCTGGCGGAATACGGCCTCGCGGCGCTGATAGGCGGTGTTGCGATGAAGAAATTGGGCCTCTTCGCGCTGATCGCTGCGTTCGCCGCGAAGTTCTTCAAGGTCATCGCGCTGGCGGTCGTCGCACTGGGCGGCGGTCTCGTGAAGTGGTTCAAGCGCAAGCCGAAGCCTGATTCGCACACGACGCCGGATGCGTAGCGGGCAGTCATGCGCGCTCCGCGGCGGCGCACGCTCGAGCTAGGCCGTTTCGACTAGCGGCACATCGTCGCTTCATCCTCACGGCGGATAGGCGTTTCGTGCGACGCTCCTTACCATTCGGAGCCTGCGTCTGACAATATTCCGCGTGCACCCCAGCCGCGGTGATATCCGTCACCTAAGCGTCCCATAAGCTTCAGGCGCCGAAAATGTAAGTTTCGTTCCTGAATGCGGAGCGTTCCGGCGCGTTTTGCGCGCCGCGGTCTCCGCTGGCGCGCATGCCCTCCACCGACCGAATCTCCCAGCTTCACGCCGCGGAAGTTCCGTGGCGCTATTACGATCTCGCCAAGTCGCGCGTGCAGGCCCACGAACCGCCGGCGCCCGGCGAGGTCTGTCTATGGCTGGTGCCGAGCGAATTCCGCTTTGCGTCGGCGTCGAATATTGGGAACTGGCTCAGTCCGGCCGAGCGCAAACGCGCGCGCCTGCATCCGAACTCGGCGCTCGGGCGGCGCTTCGGCGTCGCGCGCGCGACGCTGCGTCTCGTCCTCTCGCACATGCTGCACTGCGAGCCCGACCAGGTGGGCGTGGAGGACGAACCCGGCGAACGCATCGTCGTCACGCACCCGCTCGTCGAGGGCACGATTCATGTCGATGTCGCGTACTCGGGCATCTGGATCGTGATCGCGGTGGCATCGACGAGAATAGGGCTCGGCCTGACCGTCGAGACGACCGGCGCCCACGACACGGACGCCAGACAGCTCATGTGGGGCGAAGCGGCGCGGATCGGCAGACTGCGCGCGGCACACGGCACAATGCACGACGACGCCTCGCCGCCCGACTGGCGCGGCCTCACGCTGCCGATGCCCGGCGGAATTTGCGGCGTGCTTGTCGTCGACCAACCCGTCGCGCGTGTGCAGGCGTTCGGGTGGGAAAGGCCGTTCGAGGCGGAGGGGAGCGCAGCCGCGTCCTGAATCCGCACGAGCGCCGGGCAATTCGGGAGAAACAGGACATCATGGATTACACGGCGCTCGCGCAACGCCATGCGGTCGCGATCATCGCGATCGTGCTCTTCGTCGTTCCTTCCATCGCGGCCTGCGCCTCGGCCTATGCCGCGCGGGACAGGCGGGCGTCGGGCACCACCGTCGCGGTCGCGGCGTCCGTGACGGCCGCACTGGGCGCGGCGGTGTTCGTCGCCATTGCAATGCGCATTGCGCACGGCACGGCGTTTTCATCGGCGGATCAGCGTGTGCTCGACGCCGTGCGCGACGGCACGCCCGCACTCGCCGCGCGATGGTTCGCCAGTCTCACGCATCTCGGCGATCCCTGGTTTCTCACGCTGCTGTGCGCGCTCATGTGCGTGGCGCTGATTTTCACGCGCCGCTTCGGTCTCGCCGTGTATTTCGCCGCGGTTACGAGCGCGGGCGGCCTGCTCAACCATGCGCTCAAGGCGATGATGCGCCGCGGCCGCCCCACCGGCTCCACGGTGCCGCTGCCCGAAAGCTTCGCGTTCCCGAGCGGCCACACGTTCGGATCGATCGTCTGCTACGGCATGTGCGCGTACGTGCTGCTACGCCTTGCGCCCACGCGCCGCGATCCGCTCATCGTCGCGCTGGCGTGCTTCATCGTGCTCGCGATCGGCACGAGCCGCGTCGTGATCGGCGTGCACTTTCCCGGCGATGTGATCGGCGGTTTCGCGTCGGGCGGCGCGTGGCTGGCGGCGTGCATCGGCGTGGCGGAACTGGCGCGGCGACGCTCGCCCGCACTTTCAGATTAAGTCGATTGTTCCGCCAGAGCGATGTCGGTAGCTTCAGACCTTTTGCGAGGACTGAAGCGATGCTCAAATCGAAGGCGTGTGGCGCAGTGGGGCTGGTCCTGATCGTGGTCGGCCTGAACGGATGTTCCGTCCTCAGCAAGGATCCCGATCCGCAGCAATACATGAGCCGCGTGAAAATCGGCATGACGCGCGCGGACGTCGAAGACAGTCTCGGGCCGCCCGACGGAAACTGGGGGCCTTGGTATTCGCCGTGCACCGAATATGCCTTCCAGAAGCATGGCACCGACCGGTGGTCGGTCTATTACAACAATCAGAACCGCGTCGTATTCACGGAACACGCGGCGTGCAACGTGCAGCGCGCCAAGCAAGTCGGCCTTCGCTGAACCCCAGGAATGAAAAAACCCCACGCGTGGTAATGCCGTTCAGTTAAGGTCTTTTCTTAGATAACGAACGGTGTACCGTTTAGGGCGGGATTTGACGACCCGGTCGC
>NZ_JALQDI010000055.1:0-247 GCF_023631305.1 Caballeronia sp. INML3B | reverse complement strand
CTGAAGAGCTGGCCAGCCGAAAGCAGCGCCGCGAACAGCGCCGTGACCCACAGCACGCCCGGCGCGATTGCGTGCAGCAGCTTCGGATCGGGACCGACGCCGAGCGGAAACAGACTCGACGCCAGCACGAAGAAAAGCAGCACGGAAAGCGTCACGGTGCGCGAGCGCCAGTTCAAGAGCAGCTCGCGCCGGATCACCCGAAGCGTCAGCGCGATCATGCCGCGCTCCGTTCGAGATGCAGATGACG
>NZ_JALQDI010000054.1:0-152033 GCF_023631305.1 Caballeronia sp. INML3B | reverse complement strand
GTGCTTCGATCAGATAAGTGAGGTGGTCGGCAAGCATCGCACCGGAAAGTTAACAGCCCGGCGCTCCGTTTACAACCACTTCTCACCCCATAAACAAAAATGCCGTTCAGCGCTAACTGAACGGCATTACCCCACGCGTGGGGTTTTTTCCTGTCGGGCGCGTCAATTTGCCGTGGGCCGCCACTTCAGCAGACGCTGCTCGAGCGCGGTCAGCAGATAATCCGCCGCGAGCGCCACGACTGCGAGCACGATCATCGCCGCGAACACGCCGCTCGCGTTGAACGCGCCTTGCGCCGTCGAGATCAGCAAGCCGATGCCCTGCTTCGAGCCGAGGAACTCGCCGACGACCGCGCCGACCAGCGCGAAGCCGAAGCTGACATGCAGGCTCGCGAGAATCCACGAAAGCGCGGACGGAATCACGACGGAGGTCGTCACCTGCCGGCGCGACGCACCGAGAATCTGCGCATTCGCGATCATGTAGCGATCCGCTTCGCGCACGCCCTGAAACGCGTTCGCGAACACGACGAAGAACACCATCACGACCGCGAGCGCCACCTTCGACGCCATGCCGAGACCCAGCGCAATCACGAACACCGAGCCGAGCACGACGCGCGGAATCGAGTTTGCGATCTTGATGTAGATGCTGAACACGTCCGACAGCAGCTTGTTGCGGCCGAGCACGATACCGCAGAACACGCCCGCCACCGAGCCGATGATGAACCCGAGGCCCGTCTCTTCGAGCGTGACCCACACTTGCGTGAGCAGCGGACCTTGCGACGTGCCGTCGACGAACCATTCGACGATCTGATCGAAGATCGCGGACGGCATCGAAAAAAAGAACGGATCGATCCAGTGGAGGCGCGCGGACAGTTCCCAGCCGCCGAGCACGAACACGAGCACCGCGATGCGCAGCCCGATGACGAGCGCGTTGCGCTGGCGGATGCGCTTTTGCGCCTCGCGTTCGACTTGCGCGAGTGCGCCGGGATCGATGCCCGAGGGCATCGTTTGTTGAGGCGTGGACATATTGATGTTCCTATGGGGCAGGTTCAACCGATCTGCACTTCTTCGCGCAGGTCGTGCCAGATATCGCGCGAAATCTCGATGAAATGCGGGTGATAGCGAATCTCGGACGTGATGCGCGGACGCGGCAGATCGATCTCGTAGACCTTCTTGAGCGTCGCGGGGCGCGCCGTCAGCACGAACACGCGGTCCGCGAGCGCGATCGCTTCTTCCAGATCGTGCGTGACGAACACCACCGAGCCCGCATTCGCCGACCACAGTTGCAGCAGTTCGTCCTGCATGAGCGTGCGCGTCTGCATGTCGAGCGCGCTGAACGGCTCGTCCATCAGCAGGATTTCGGGCTTGTTGATGAACGTCTGCGCGAGCGCGACACGCTTTCTCATGCCGCCCGACAACTGATGCGGATAATGCTTGCCGAACTTGTCGAGACCGACGCGCCGAAGCCACGACTGCGCTTCGTCATACGCGGCGGACTTCGAGCGGCCGCGGTAGAGCGGGCCGGCCGCGACGTTGTCGAGCACCGAGCGCCACGGAAAGACCGCGTCGGCCTGGAACACGAACCCGATGCGCGGATCGATGCCATCCACCGGCTGGCCCATCACGCGCACTTCGCCGGTCGTCGGCTTGAGCAGGCCGGTGATCATGCTGAGCGTGGTGGACTTGCCGCAGCCCGTCGGGCCGACGATCGCGACGAACTCGCCCTTCGCCACCGACATGCTGAAGTCGCGCAACGCGACCGTCGCCTTGCCGTCCGGCGAAATGAAGCGGCACGAGACGTGGCGCAGCTCGATCGCGGGCGTATCCTGCTTGCTGGTTGAAGTCATCGCGTCGAGTCTCACTTGGATGCCGTCGCGGTGCCCGACAAATATTCGTTCGAATACGTGCGCGCCAGGTCGATATGCTTGCCCTTCACCGAAGGATTGAACGCGGCGAGCACCTTCAGCACGGTGTCGGGGCCGTCGGCGGGCATCTTGCCGTCCTTCGTGAACATCGGCAGCGAGGCTTTCAGCGCGGCCACGTACAGGTCCTTGTTCTTCGCGTAATAGTCCTTCGGCATCTTTTCGGTGATTTCTTCGGCGCTATGCGTCGCGATGAAGTTGAGCGTCTTCGCGAACGCGTGCGAGAGCTTCGCCGCATCCGCCTTGTGCGATTGCGCCCACGCGCGCTGCACGTAGAAGCTCGATGCCGGATACGTGCCGCCCAGCGCGGCGCGCGTGCCTTCGATCGTGCGCATGTCGACGAGCACCTTTGCGTCGCCGGTCTTCAGCAGTTGCGAGACGGTCGGCTCGGTCGTCATGCCCGCATCGATGCGCTCCTGCTTCACCGCCGCGATGAAGCTCGCGTCCGCGCCCACCGGCAGCAGCGTGTATTCCTTCGACGAGACGCCCGCGCGCTGCGCGAGATATTGCGTGAGGAAGCTCGTCGACGACCCGAGGCCGGTCACGCCGAGCGTCTTGCCTTTGACGTCGGCCATGCTCTTGAGCTTGTCGGCGGCCTTGGTCGAGACCATTTCCACTTCGCCCGGCACCTGGCCGAAGATCACGAGCGCCTGCACTTCCTTGCCCTTGCTCTGCAGGTCGATGGTGTGATCGTAGAAGCCGACGACGCCTTGCACCGCGCCCGCGAGCAACTCGTTTTCGGCATCGACGCCGGCGGGCTGCGAAAGGATTTCGACGTCGAGCCCTTCGTCCTTGAAGTAGCCGAGCTGCTCGGTCAGCTTCGCGGGCAGATAGATGATCTTGGTCGCGCCGCCGACCATGATCGAAATCTTCTCCGCATGAGCCGATACGGAAGCGGCCGCGAGTGCGAAAGCGATACCGGATACAGCAGCGATCTGGCGCAGAGTACGCATCAGGAGTCTCCTTGGTGTGGGCCGTGATGTAAGGGAAGGCCCGCTTTTTCAGTTGTGTGCGGCGATTATAGAAAGGCGAAACCTTCTGCCAGCTTTCTGAGCCGATGACAAAACATGGGTGTTAACCCGATGCTTCAAAAGCGTGTCGAAGCCCCTACAATCGCGCGGCCAAGCTCCGCACACGCGTGCAACCGCTCATGAAACTGCTGTTGATCGAAGACAATCCGACGCTTTCGCTCTGGCTCGCAAAGATGCTGGAACAGGCGTCGTTCGTGCTGGAGGCCGTGCAGGACGGTGAATCCGCCGATCAACTGCTGCGCACGAATCAATACGATGTCGTGCTGCTCGATCTCAACCTTCCGCGGCTGTCCGGCAAGAACGTGTTGCGCCGCATGCGTCAGCGCGGCGACGCGACGCCCGTGATGATCCTCACGGCGAGCGGTTCCATCGACGAGAAAGTGGAGTTGCTCGGCGCGGGCGCGGACGATTACCTGGTCAAGCCTTTCGAAGTGCGCGAGCTCGTCGCGCGCGTGAAGGTGATGATCCGGCGGCGCACGTCGTCGACGGCGAACGAGGTGTCGTGCGGCGATCTCGTCTTCGATATCGACACGCGCCAGTTCGCGCTCAAAGGCGCGCCGCTCAACGTGACGCCGCGCGAGCGCAGCGTCCTCGAAGCGTTGATCCTGCGTCTCGGCAAGACGGTGTCGAAGGCGTCGCTGCTCGATGCGATCTTCACGCATGAGGACAGCCCGAGCGAGGACGCGCTCGAAATCTACGTCTCGCGGCTGCGCAAGAAGCTCGACGCCAGTTCGGCCGCGATCGTCACGCTGCGCGGCCTCGGCTATCTGCTGCGCAAGAAGGACGATGACCAATAGCCTGCGCGTGCGTCTTCTGTGGTGGCTGCTCGTGCCGCTCGCGATCTACGTGTTCGTGACCGGCAAGGCCGCCTACGACAACGCGCTGCACACCGCGGATCTCGTGCAGGAGAACACACTGCTCGCGTCGGCGCGGATGATCGCGGGCGAAGTGGAGTGGTCGGACGGCAGGTTGCTCGTCGATATTCCGCCTGCCGCGCTCGAAGTGTTCGCATCGCCCCAGGGCGATCAGGTTTTCTACAACGTGCGCGTCGACGACGGCCGTCTCCTCGCGGGACTGCCTGATTTTCCTTTGGGACCGACGGCGGCGATGCACGATGCGCCGCGCTATTACGACGCGGACCTTCACGGCACGCCGTTGCGCGTCGTCGGCTTCGTGCGGCAAATGTACGACAACGGCGCGATCCGTCGCGTGCTGGTCTCGGTCGGCAAGACGCAGGCGTCGCGCGACGCGATGGTTCGCGAGATCTGGCGCCCGCAACTCTTGCGGCAGATCGAGATGGTGCTCCTCGCGGTGGCCCTCGCCTGCATCGGCCTGACGTTCGAATTGCGGCCGCTCCTCAAGGTCAAGAAAGAAGTGATGGACCGCGATCCGATGCAGCTCGAGCCCTTGCGCGTCGAGCGTTTGCATACGGAGTTGCGGCCGATCGTCGAGGCGATCAATCAGTGCATCGCGCGGCTCGGGCTTCAGGTGGCGGCGCAGCGGCGCTTCATCGCGGATGCGGCGCATCAGTTGCGTACGCCGCTCACGCTGCTTGCGACGCAATTGCAATTCGCGCGGCAGCACCGCGGGATGGAGCCATCGTTGCATGAAGCGCTCGCGGCGATGCAGCGAAGCAATCGCTCGATGGTCGGACTCACCAACAAGCTCTTGCTGCTCGCGCAGGCCGAAGCGGCGGACTACACGCAGCTCGCCAGACAGAAGGTCGATCTCGCCGCGATCGCGCAGGACGTGATCGAGGATCTCGCGATGTTCGCGCAGAAGCGCGAGATCGATCTGGGCGCGGAGCTCGTTGAATCGGCGTGGATGATCGGGCATGAAGGGTTGTTGTCGGCGCTCGTCTACAACATCGTGGAAAACGCGATTCGGTATACGCAGCCAGGCGGGCATGTGACCGTCGCGGTGACGCGCGATGCGCAACGCGTGACGCTGACCGTCACGGACAACGGCCCCGGCATTCCCGCCGAAGCCCGCAGCCGCGTGTTCGAGCCGTTTTACCGCGCGTCGGCGGAGACGGACGGCACGGGGCTCGGGCTCGCGATCGCGAAGGAAATCGTGCAGGCGCATCGGGGGGACATCAGGCTCGGGCAACGTGAGCATCCGGAGCGCGGGGTAATGGTCACGGCGGCTTTCGAATGCTGCAGAGCGGAAGACCGATGAGTTCCGTGAATACTATGAAATGACCATTTGAATTTGACCGCCCGTTAGAAAATATACTTCTCCTGTCGAGCGCCAAGACGCGCGGGCCGTGCGGCCACGGAGAAGAAAATGAAACGGTTAAGAGCGTGGGTATTTGCATTATTGTTAGGAATGCTGGCGAGCGGATGCGGCGGAGGCGATAACAACGACGGCGTCAATTCCGCAGGCAGGCAATCCGGCGCGCAAGAGAAGGCCACATCCAAGGGATACGCCTTGTCCACCGTCATCTGGAAGCACGAGCCGATCGGCGTCTGCTGGGACTTGAGCAACGCTGACTTCGCGCTGTACGCCAGTCAGCGCGACTGGAGCCGTCTCGCGGTCGAGGCGAGCTGGGAGGCGCATTCCGGCGTCACGTTCACGGGTTGGCAGCAATGCACGAACGATCCGAATTACTACGGCATAAGGATATCGGTCGAGGACAGCGCCGTGACCGGTCCGCATACGCAAGGTCTCGGAACGGAGTTGAACAATGTCGTAGGCGGGATGGTGTTCAACTTTACTTTCAGGAACTGGAGCCCGAGTTGCGTGGGGCGTGAAGAGTATTGCATTCGCAATGTCGCCGCGCATGAGTTCGGTCACGCGATGGGTTTTGCGCATGAGCAGAACCGGCCGGATACACCGTCGACATGCAAGGAGCCTGCGCAAGGCACTTATGGCGACACGTTGATCGGCGCGTGGGATCTGGCATCGATCATGAATTACTGCAATCCGGACTGGAACGGCGACGGCCAACTAAGCACGACGGATATCGTGATGGCGCAGATGTTTTACGGGCCGCGGTGAGTCGTTCAAACGTTAACTTCGCTAGTCGCGGTCAGGCGATATCTGCAATCGGCTTGCCTTCTGCGCGGCGCTCGCCTATCAAACGATTGCGAAGAAGCGACCAAGCTCGCATTGACACGACGATCCAAAGAATTTGGAAAAATTATGTAATGTACATTCCAATTTGATTACATGATGAAAATATACTTCTCCGACCTGTGCGTGAGAACGCATGGCGTATCTATAACGGAGAATAAAGATGAAAGGGTTACGAGGGGTACTGCTCGCTCTATTGGCAGGAATACTGATTAGTGGTTGCGGCGGAAGTGACGGCGGCAACGACGCGCTTGGCTCAACGGGCAGGGCTTCGGTCGAACAATCGGCGGCGCAGGATAGGGCCACGGGAAAGGGCTATGCCTTGTCGACCGTTATTTGGGATCGAGTGCCCATCGGTGTTTGCTGGGATTTGAACGACGCGGATTTCGCGCGGTATTCCGCGGAGCGCAACTGGAGTCGTTCCGCGGTCGAAGAGACTTGGGAACAGCACTCCGGCGTCGAATTCAGCGGTTGGCAGCAGTGCGCGAACGAACCGAATTACTACGGAATTCGGATTTCAGTCGAGGACATTGCCGGGAGCGCGCCGCATACATGGAATTTGGGCGCGAGGCTGAACAATGCCCGGGGCGGAATGGCGCTGAATTTCACCTTCAATAACTGGAGCCCAAGTTGCCAAGGGCGCAAGGAGTATTGCATTCGCCGGATCGCTGCGCACGAATTCGGTCACGCGCTGGGTTTTGCGCATGAACAGAATCGGCTGGATACGCCGTCGTCATGCATCGAGCCTGCACAGGGCAATCAAGGCGACACGATGGTCGGCGAATGGGATCTTGCCTCGATCATGAACTATTGCAATCCGAAGTGGAACGGCGACGGCAAACTTAGCGCCACCGACATCGAGATGGTTCAGAGATTCTATGGCCCGCCCCGACCCAAGGAAACCATCTACACGTTGACGCGCGCCCAGGCTCCCGCCCAAGTGACCGCATACGATTTCTCAACGCGTGAAGTGAAGGCCTCGATCGACCTGTCGCTGACGGAGGACTACAAGCAAGTCGATCAGATGTTCGCGAGCGCCGATGGCAAACGCCTGCATGTGCTTCTGGAGAGAAGCTCGACGTCGATCGATCTGGCGACCATCGACACCGCGACCAACACGATCATTCGGGTCGTGCCCATCGCTCCGCTGCTGACGACCTTTACCGGTTATAACCTGCAACCCGCTTACGAAGGCAATCAGGTTTACGTGTCGAACAAGAACAGGATCAGCGTCGTCGACACGGACTCGGGGCAACTGATGAAGAACATCGTGCTGCCGGAAGGCTATAGCCTGATCAAGGTAGCGACGGCCAAGGACGACGCCAATAGCATCTATGCACTGACAAACGCGCCCGGTACGAAGCTGCAGATCCTTCGCATCGACACGGCCAGCGCTTCGATCGCGCGTGCCTATCCGGTCGGCTCTGCATCGAGCACGATCAGGGATCAGTTCGCGGTTACGCCAGACGCGAAGAAAGCTTACTTCCTCAGCTTCACGTCGTACACCGGCGACGGCAGTCTGACGGAACTCGATCTGACGAGCGGTAACATGCGCGTGCTGGCCGATCTGCCGGAAAAGAAGCCGAAGTTCCTCGCGGCGATCAGCAACCAGCAGATCCTTTTCGGCGACGATAACTACACGGGTCCGAGTCCGATCATTCTCTACGACGTGACGAGCGGGAACAAGACGAGCCTGATGGCGGCGTCCAACCTGTTGGGTTATCTGCAATACGAACCCAGAACCAAATCCATTCTCTTCGAAAGGAACGGGACGTGGTCCGTCAGCCAGTTGCAGCCGCAGGCCGACGGTAGCTACAAGAGCATCGATCTCGGGCTGAAATCGTTCAGCAGCGGCGCGGGATACGGCGGCATCGCTCCGTTTGTGTTCGTTTCACGCTAAGACGCAGCGATTCATTAGATAGAAGAATCCGCAGGCCTCGAAAGTTTCGAGGCCTTTTCTCGTGATGAGCCTCGAGGGCGGTTCTTCGTCTACTTCGAGTCCAGGCTCCGGTTCAACTTGAGATGACTGCGCGGGCTTACGAAACTCGGATCGCGACAGTTGTATTTTGAGGGCCAATAGTTGACGCGCCCACGGGAATAGAACTGGAGCGCAAGTAGCCAGCCATTCGTGCTCAATTTTGGATCCAAAATCCTTGATTCAATTTTGACATAGGCGCACAATCCCCGGACCCGCACCCCAAGCGACCGAGGGACACTCCCATGACCGACCGCGTCAACGCCGTTGCGAACCCGTACACCGCGGGCGACAGCCCCCGGGCTTCATCCAGATCCAGCCGCGCGGTGACCGCCGCTGTCGTGGGCAATATCCTCGAGTGGTTCGATTTCGGCACATACGCGTTCCTCGCGACCGTCATCGCCAAAGTGATGTTTCCCACCGGCGACGACTTCGCCGCGATGCTCGGCACTTTCGGCGCGTTCGGCTTGGGCTTCGCCGCGCGTCCGCTCGGCGCGATCATCTTCGGCTGGCTCGGCGACAAGAAAGGCCGCAAGTGGACGCTTACCTTCGTCATGCCGCTGATGGCCGCCGCCACGCTCTTCATGGCGCTGCTGCCGACGTATGCGTCCATCGGCATCATGGCGCCGATTCTGCTCGTCGCTGCACGCATGCTGCAGGGGATTTCCGTCGGCGGCGAACTGGGCAACGCGGTCGCGTTTCTCGTCGAATGGGCGCCGCCGAGCAAGCGCGGCTTGTATGGCAGCTTCCAGCAATGCAGCACGCTCGGCGGAATGCTGCTCGGTTCGGGCGCGGCCGCGCTCATGACGACACTGCTCAGCCCAGAAGCGCTGCTCGACTGGGGCTGGCGCGTGCCGTTCATCGTCGGTGCGATCGTGATCGGGCCGATCGGCTGGATCATCCGCAAACGCAGCGAAGAGACGCCGGTCTACCAGAGCGCAAGCGACGAAGCACCCAAGACGAAAGGCCGCGCACCCGCGCTGCTCGGCCTGCAGGCTTGCGGACTCGTGATCGTGTGGACGGTCTCGCTCTATGTCCTGCTCAACTACCTGCCTTCTTTCACGACGAAGTACGTCGGCATCCATTCGTCGACGGCGCTCTGGCTCAACACGGCGGGCCTGATCGTGATGACGGCATCCATTCCGTTCTGGGGCGCGGCTTCGGACCGCTTCGGACGCAAGCCCATCTATACGATCGGCTGCATCGCGTTTCTCATACTGCCGTATCCGATCTTCCATCTGATGCTCGAATACAAATCGGCGGCGATCGTCGGCGCGGTGCAGGTGTTGGGCGGCGTGATCATCGGCATCTTTTCGGGCGTCGGGCCGGCGGTGTTGTCGGAACTCTTTCCTACAAAGATCCGCACGACGTGGATGTCGATCGGCTACGGCATCGCCAACGCGGTGTTCGGCGGTTTCGCGCCGATGATCTCCATCGCGCTCATCAAGGCGACCGGCTCGCCGCTGTCGCCCGCGTATTTCGTGATGCTCGCCGCGCTGCTTTCGACGATCACGGTCGTCACCATCAAGGAGACGGCGCACGCGCCGCTGCAATAAACATGCGCTGGAACCGGACGCTTACAGTGGTGAACTGCCATGCCGAAGGCGAAGTCGGCAACGTGGTGACGGGCGGCGTTTTCGACGTGCCCGGCGCGACCATGTTCGACAAGATGATGCATCTGGAAGAAGTGCGCGACGACCTGCGCCGTATCTGTATCTTCGAGCCGCGCGGGTCGGCGAATCAGACCGTGAACTTCCTGCTGCCCGCAACCGACCCGCGCGCGCAAATGGGTTACGTGATCGCGGAATCGACCGAGTATCCGGCGATGTCGGGCTCGAACACGATGTGCGTCGCCACGGTGCTGCTCGAAACCGGCATCCTGCCGATGGTCGAGCCCGTCACCGAGCTCGTGCTCGAAGCGCCGGCCGGGCTCATTCATTTGCGCTGCGCGTGCGCGAACGGCAAGGTCACGAAGGTCGAGTTCACGAATCAGCCCGCGTTCGCCAATCATCTCGACAGGACGATCGAGGTGGAAGGCGTCGGCAGCCTGAGCGTCGATGTCGGCTATGGCGGCATGACGTACGTGTTCGTCGATGCCGAAAAGCTCGGCTTTCGCATCGCGCCCGACGAAGCGCGCGAACTGTGCGAACTCGGGCAGATCATCAAGGCCGCGGCGGCGGCGCAGTTGCCTTCGCCGCATCCGTTGAATCCGCTCATCAAGGGCATCACGATGACCGAGTTCGTCGGCCCGCTCTCGCGCGAGAACGGCGTGCTGAAATCGCGCAACACGGTGATCGTGTCGCCGGGCCGCTGCGACCGTTCGCCGTGCGGCACCGGCACCTCCGCGCGGCTCGCGGTGATGCACGCGAAAGGGCTGATCGACGTGGGCGAAACCTTTTTGCACGAGTCGATCATCGGGTCGGTCTTCGAAAGCCGCATCGATTCGGTCACGCGCCTGGGCGACGTTCCCGCGGTCGTGCCGGTCGTGGCGGGGCAGGCGTGGATCACCGCGATTTCGCAAGTCGGCGTCGATCCGACCGATCGCTTCCAGACGGGCTTCACGCTCGCGGATACATGGTGCGAAGCCGTCGACGACAAGCTGATCAAATCGCGCGTGGGGATATGAGGACGACAGACGAAGAAATGGCGGATGTCGTCGTGATCGGCGCGGGCATCGTCGGGCTGGCCTGTGCATGGGCCGCGTTGCGCGACGGCGCGCGCGTGACCGTGATCGACCGGGATTTCGAAGGCGATCGCGCATCGCATGGCAACGCGGGCGGCATCGCGGTGACGGAGAGCACGCCGATCGCCGTGAACGGCATGTTCACGAAGATCGCGACATGGCTGATGGACCCGCTCGGGCCGCTCGCGCTCGACTGGAGGCATCTGCCGAAGGCGCTGCCGTGGTTCATGGCATTTCGCCGCGCAAGCGAGCCGGACCGCTATCAGGCGATATCCCATGCGCTCGCGTTGTTGAACAACCGCGTCTACGACGACATCGTGCCGATGTTCGACGATATCGGCGCGAGCGCGATGCATTATCGCCGCGGCGCGCTGACGGTCTATGAAACCGACGAAGCCTTCGCCGCCGATCAGGCGGAATGGGCGTTGAAGCGTGAACTCGGCGTGCGCTGGCGCGCGCTGGACGCGCAGCAGGTGCGCGAATGTGAACCGTCGCTCGCGCCGGTGTTCAGACACGGCGTGTTTCTCGACGACTGGTCGCATATCGGCGATCCGCGCCGCATCGTCACGCTCCTACGGGAGCGCGTGCGGGCGCTCGGCGCGCGCTTCGTGACGGGCGTCGCGCGCGCGATCGAATCACCGGATTCGGTGTTGCTGGCGGACGGCAACCGCGTGAAAGGACGACGCATCGTGATCGCGGCGGGCGCGTGGTCGGCGGCGCTCGCGAAGTCCATCGGCGATAGCGTCCTGCTCGAAAGCGAGCGCGGCTATAACGCGACGCTGCCGAACCACGGCGTCGGGCCGACGCGTGAAGTGATCTTCGCGGAGCGCAAGTTCGTCGCGGCCCCGCTCGACGTCGGTCTGCGCATCGGCGGCGCGGCGGAGTTCGCGGGCACCGCTGCGCCGCCGAACTATCGCCGCAGCGATGCATTGCTCACGCTCGGCAAGCGCTTCATTCCCGGCATCGACGATACGGGCGCCGCGAAATGGATGGGCAATCGCCCCGCGACGCCGGATTCGCTGCCGGTGATCGGCGCATCGCCGCGCATGCCGTCGGTCGTCCATGCATTCGGTCACGGGCATCTCGGCCTGACGCAATCGGCGACGACCGCCGCGCTCGTCGCCGATGTGCTCGCGGGCCGCACGCCGCGCGTGCCGCTTCGCCCGTATTCGATCGCGCGTTTCGACCACTGAGAATCCAACGGAGGAATCAGACATGCAAGTGAACTGGAAAGGCGTATTTCCCGCCGTCACGACGAAGCTCAAACAGGACGGCTCGCTCGACCGCGATGCCATCGTGAGCGGCCTGAACCGTCTGATCGACAACGGCGTCGGCGGCGTCGTGATGATGGGCATGGTCGGCGAGAACGCCCAACTCACGCCCGAGGAAAAGCGCACGGTGCTGAAGATCGCCGTCGAAACGGTGAAGGGGCGCGTGCCTGTCATCTCCGGTCTCGCGGAACTGAATACGGCCAACGCGACGCAATTCGCGAAGGACGCGGAAGCGATCGGCGTGCAAGGCCTGATGGTGTTTCCGGGTCTCACGTATCGCTCGGACGATCGCGAAACCGTCGAATATTATCGGTCGATTGCGCGCTCGACGAAGCTCGGTCTGATGATCTACAACAATCCGCGTGGCTATGGCGTCGACATGCGTCCCGACCTGCTCGCGCAACTCGCCGATGAGCCGAACGTCGTCGCGATCAAGGAAGAGACCTACGACACGACGCGCGTCACCGACCTCTATGCGCGCTTCGGCGAGCGCTTCGTCGTGTTCTGCGGCGTGGACGACCTGATCGTCGAATCCGTCGCGCTCGGCGTGAAGGGCTGGGTGTCGGGCATGGCGAACGCGATGCCAAGGGAATCCGTGGACTTGCTGAACTACGCGGTCAATGGCGAGTACGACAAGGCGCGCGCGCTCTATCGCGCCTTGATCGACCTGTTCCATCTCGACACGCACGTGAAGCTCGTGCAATACATCAAGCTCGCGGAAAACATCACGGCGGGTTACCCGGAGTACGTGAAGGCGCCGCGCCTGATGCTCGAAGGCGAAGAGCGGCGGCGGACCATCGAGATCGTCGAGAAGGCGATCGCCAGTGTAAAGGCGCTCGCCCGATGAAATCCACGTTCTTCTGCATCGACGGACACACCTGCGGCAATCCGGTGCGCGTCGTCGCGGGAGGCGCGCCCCCGCTCGAAGGCGCGAACATGATCGAGCGCCGCGCGCATTTCCTGCGCGAATTCGACTGGATTCGCACCGCGCTCATGTTCGAGCCGCGCGGCCACGAAGTCATGTCCGGCAGCATCCTCTATCCGCCGACGCGTCCCGATTGCGATCTCGCGATTCTCTTCATCGAAGTGAGCGGCTGCCTGCCGATGTGCGGCCACGGCACCATCGGCACCGTGACGACGGCCATCGAGCACGGACTCGTGCGACCACGCGAGCCCGGTGTGTTGCGGCTCGATACGCCCGCGGGTGTCGTCGTCGCGCGTTATCGGATGAACGGCGAGCATGTGGATTCTGTACAGCTCGTCAACGTGCCGTCGTATCTGCATTCGCGGGACTTGTCCGTCGAAGTCGAAGGTCTGGGCGAGATTTGTTTCGATGTCGCCTATGGCGGCAACTTCTATGCGATCGTCGAGCCGCAGCGCAACTACGACGGCTTGCAGGCGCTGAAGCCTTCCGACATTCAGCGCGTAAGTCCCGTGCTGCGCCAGAAGGCGAACGAGAAGTACACGTTCGTGCATCCGGACAACGACGCGATACGCGGCCTCAGTCACGTCATGTGGACAGGCGAGCCGACAGTCGAAGGCGCGAGCGCGCGCAACGCCGTGTTCTACGGCGACAAGGCCATCGATCGTTCGCCGTGCGGCACGGGCACCTCGGCGCGCATGGCGCAGCGTGTCGCGAAGGGGCAGTTGAAGATCGGTGAGCGCTTCGTGCATGAGAGCATCATCGGCACCTTGTTCGAAGGCGTGCCGATGGAAGCGGCGCGCGTCGGCGAATACGATGCCATCGTGCCGGGCATAGAAGGCTGGGCGCGCGTGACCGGTCATAACACGATTTTCGTCGATGACCGCGATCCGCTCGCGCACGGATTCCTGCTGAAATAAACGGGAGAGATCAAGTCATGCTGATTCTGAAAAACGCCCGCGTGCTCGACGCCGATCACGAGCGCGACGACGGCCGCTATTCGATCGTGATCGACGGCGACACGATTCGCGATGTCACGCGCGAGCCGGTCGAGGCGAGCGGCGCGCAGGTGATCGATGTCGGCGGGAAGACGGTGATGCCCGGCATGATCGATTGCCATGTGCATGTGATCGCATCGGTCGCGCATCTGGGCAACAACAGCCGATTGCCGAATACGTTCGCCGTGCTGCGCGCGGTGCCGATTCTCGCGGGCATGCTTCATCGCGGCTTCACGACCGTGCGCGATGCGGGCGGCGCGGACTATGCGCTGTCGCGTGCGATCGAAGATGGCATCATCGCGGGGCCGCGTTTGTTCGTCGCGGGCAAGGCGCTCTCGCAGACCGGCGGGCACGGCGATTTCCGCGAGCGCTTCGACAACTCGGACCCGGACCCGTGCGGCTGCAATCGCAACATGGGCGCGATCGGGCGCGTGGTCGATGGCGTCGATGAAATGCGCCGTGCCGTGCGCGAGGAGATGCGCGCGGGCGCGCATCACATCAAGATCATGGCGTCGGGCGGCGTGGCTTCGCCGACCGATCCGATCGGCAACCTGCAATTCTCCGTCGATGAAGTGAAGGCCGCCGTCGAGGAAGCCGAATCGCATCAGACCTACGTGATGGCGCACGCCTATACGGCGAAGGCGATTGCGCGCGTGGTGAAACTCGGCGTGCGCACGATCGAGCACGGCAATCTGATCGATGACGACACCGCGCGCGTGATGGCCGAACACGGCGCATACGCGGTGCCGACGCTCGTCACCTATGACGCGATGTCGAAAGTCGGCGCACAGATGGGCCTCGCGAGAGACACGCTCGACAAGAACGAGTCGGTGCGCAAGCGCGGCCTCGAAGCGCTCGCGATGCTGCATGCGCGCGGCGTGAAGATGGGCCTCGGCACCGATCTGCTCGGCGACATGCATCAATATCAAAGCGACGAGCTTTCGATACGCGCGGATATCGTCGGTGCGTTCGAGGCCATTCGTCAGGCGACGGCGTTCGGCGCGGAGATCGTGAACATGAAGGGCAGGCTCGGCATCGTCGCGGCGGGTGCTTATGCGGATTTGCTCGTCGTCGATGGCGATCCGCTGAAGGATATTCGCGTGCTCACGGGACAGGGCGAGCGCATCGCGGGCGTGATGAAGAACGGCGCGTGGGTGCGGGAGAATCTGCTATGAACTCGCGTTACCAAAGGCGATGCGTACCGTGCAGAAGCGCCCTTCCGTGCATGCTACGATGCCGCACTCATACGAACAAGCGCTAAAGAAGCACATGCCTCCGGTCGCCACACATTCCCGCCGCGCGGACACATCGAACGCGGGCGATTCCACGCACAAGATCGTGCGCACGACGACGGTCGAACTCGTCACCACGGCGATCCGCCAACGCATTCTCTCCGGCGATCTCGCGCCGGGCGAAGTGCTGCGCCAGGAAGCGCTTGCCGACGAACTCGGCGTGAGCCGCGTGCCGATTCGCGAGGCGATCACGCGGCTGACCGGCGAAGGCCTGTTGACGAAGGTGCCGCACAAGGGCGCGTATGTCGCGGAGTTGTCGATAGAAGAAGTGCAGGAGACGTTCGAAATTCGCCTGCGGCTGGAGCCCTGGCTCTTCTCCCAGGCGATTCCGCATATCACCGATGCCGAGATCGCGAAAGCCGAGAAGCTCGTCAGCGAAATGGATCACGCGGATTCGGGCGTATGGGGTCAACTGAACTGGCGCCTGCACGAAACGCTTTATTTGCCGGCGCGGCGCGAGATCACATTGCAGATGCTGCGCGGGCTGCACGATCGCAGCGACCGCTATTTCCGCTTTCAGGTCGTGCAGGTGCCGATCCGCGAACAGTCGCACGAAGAGCACATGAACCTGATCGATGCATGCAAAAAGCGCGATGCGAAGCTCGGCGCGAAGCTGCTCGAACAGCACGTGAAGACGGCGGCGCAGCAAATCATCGCGGTGGTTCAGACGATCATGGCGCGATGAGGCGCACGTTCGCGGGCCGCGTCGCATCGCGTGCATCGATTTCGATGTGAGCATCGGCGTTCGCGATTAGCGTGAACGCGGTTTCATCGACCATTACGACCGGCACGTCCGCCGCATATAGTTCGTTCGCGACGATCGCGCCTATCGACAGAATGAGATCGCGCTCCGTGAGCACAATGCCCGCTGGCCCGGTGCCGTTGCGCAACGCTTCGGCGAGCACGCTGCTGCTCGAACTCGATCCGCGCGCGCGCGGCATCACGAGTATGCGCGACGCGAGACTCCGGCCGTGACCGGCATGCGTGGCATCGACGATCACGCCGCGTTCGGCGTCGTAACCGCCCCAGAAGCTGAGCGGCGGCAGCGCGATGCCAGCGGCGCGCGCGTGGCCTGGAACGAGTGTGACGGCCTCAAACGTTTTCATCGATGCATACCTTTCCTTCGAACGCCGATCGCACGCATTCGCTCATGCTGCCGAATGCGACCGTCACGCCGATGTTCGCCGGCGCGTAATGCGCCCACTTGCCCGAGTTGGTCATCACGAGACCGCTCACTTGCTTCATCACCGGCGTGATGTACGTGCAGGTATCGACGACGATCTGCACGCCGCGCTCCGTGAGCCTCTGCGCAATGCCTTCTTCTTCGAGTTGCCAGAGCACGAAGCGGCTGGTGTTCACATAGATATCGCAGCGCGGCGCGCCTTCATGCCGATCGAGGAGTGACGCGAGCGTGCGGAATTCATCGACGGAAAAGTGCGGCGTGCCGAGCGCGATGGCCGCGAGCGCGTCGCCCGGCTTCGCCCGGCTCCAGCGCTTGCGCACGGCATGAAGATCCGACGCGCTGACCGCGATCGTTCGCTCGGGCGCGTGTCCCTGAAGCGCGGCATCGAGCGTGGCGGCCTCCGGCGTGATGCCGACTGCATGAAAGAGCGCCACCGATCCGCTCGATGCCGCCGCCGCGCCGAGCGCTTTCAGTTCGTCTTCGGTGGTGTCGGCGGGCAGGCCGGTGATGGCAGCGACCGTCGCGCCGACCTCGCCGCCGAGCAGGAAACCGAGCGCCGCAAAATCCGCGTCGCGATGCGGCGACACACGCAGATCGGGCGCCGCGATCACGATGCGCGCCGCGCGATTCGCCGTGACGTGCAGGCCCGCGTTCGGCACGCGGCCGGTGATGGCGGCGGCGAGATCGAGGAAATCGCCATAGCGGCTCGTGCGCGCACCGAGCACGGAATTGGCGAAGACGATCGCGTTCGATTCGGCCCACGCGATCTGATCGCCCAGCTTCGGACGATGCTTCAGTTGATAGGGCGCGCACGTGAAGCTCGCTTCGCAGCCGAGTTCGATATGCGCCTGCATGAGCCGCGCGCCCGCGCTCGCGATACTGGCATCGCCTCGAAACAGCTCCGGATGGATGAGATCGAGCGAGCCGACGTTGAGCGTGGTCGGCACGGCGACCTTCGCGCCGCTCGCGACGAAACGCTCGACGAAATCGAGGCTCGCCGCGCCGTGATAGAGGCAGCCGTCGATATGCGCGGACGAGATGTCGATGAGCGTATCGGCGTCCATGACGCGCGCCGTCGCCGCGACGATGCGCATCGCGAGTGCGAGGCCATCGCCGAGATCGCCGTCGAGCATCGCGGTGTCGCGTGGGGAAAGAGTAAGCATCGGTTCCGGTTGCGCAGCGCTGAACAATGACAGCGCAGCATAACGGATAGGCCCGATGCTGTGCAGGTTACCTTCGCCCGAAACGACGGACGAAGCAGTAGAAAATCCACGGATGGATTTTCAGCATCGCCATTACGATAGAGAGCTTCGGCCTGTGATCCGAACACATGCCGAGCAGATGCGCGAGACGAAGCCTGTCTGAAACGCTGAAAAGAATCGGCTTTGCGAGTCGATAGGTCGGCGCCTTGATCGCCGCCTGAAACGCGATCGTCCGGTAAGCGTAGATATATTTCAGCCGAAAAAGCAGGCGCCGGTAATTGGGTATCGGCATCGACGCGGTGCTTCTTTCCACCCGGTCGATGATCGCAAAAAGATCCACGATCTTCGGATTGAAGCGGGTCGAAATTCCCGATTCGCGATACATGTACGCATATAACGTGTCGGGACACAGACGCACGACTCTGGACTTGCCGAGTGTCTGGACCGACACGCAGATATCTTCGTAGATCAGTCCGGTCGGATGTTCGACCGATAAGAAGATCGATCGGCGCACGAGCTTGTTGAAGCAATAAGCCTGTAAGGAAAGATCGAGAATCTTCTCGACCGCCTGTACGCCGGTGATGACGGCGTCGCCCGTTTCGACACGGTAATTGACTTTGCCATCCGGCGCGATGTTTTCGGCAGCGAAGACCACGACGTCTGCATGGTGCGTATCGGCTTCGTCGATCACCTTGCGAATCAGGTCGTGATGAACATGGTCATCGCTGTCCACGCACAGAACGTATTCGCCGCGCGCGGCCATCGCCGCGATCTTGCGGGTTTCGGCAAGCCCTTTGTTCTCGAGATTCTTGATGAGCTTCCACGGAATTCTGTTTTGCTTCTCCAGAATGCGGGAAGTCATTTCGCCGGATCTGTCAGGACTGCTGTCGTCGACGGCGATGATCTCGAAGTCGGTTGAAGTCTGTGCCAGGAGCGAGTCGAGGCACTCTTCGATGTACGGCTCAACCTTGTACACAGGCAGCAGGACACTGATCTTGGGCGGTGCTTGCATGTATGTGTAGCCCTCACTTCTGGAATTTTCAGGAGAACGACAAGTGCCAGAGGATTCTACGTGCTAAGTCGCATGCGGGCATCAGGTCATTGGCTATTGTTAGCACTGTCCGATGGATATTCAAGGGCATTCTATTGTCTGAATAGTCGTCGCCCTGCACACGATACTCTACTGGATTCTCCACAACGCCATTAATAACGGGCTACGAAAGCACGATTATTCATTAGCCATCGTGTCGCGCAGAGGCAATATCGCGGTAACGCTGCCTGTCACTGTGTCACGCGGGAAGAGCAGTCTGTCGCCGGGCGGGTCGCGGCGGCCGAATCGGCGGTGATGGCATCGTCCTTGCGTGTGCGTGTCCTTTCGGTTTATCGAACCATCGTTCAGCTTGCCAAGGAGAATGCACATGAGTCTCGATTTGACGTTTCGCGCAGGCGAAGCAACCGTGTTGGCCGCACCGGGACAGGCGACCGATGCGATGCCGGAGATCCTGATCGGCCGTGTCGACGGGCCTGTCGGCCACGCGTTCGCCAACATGATGGCGCAATCGAAAGGGCATACGGCCATGTTCGCGATCCGCGCGTGCAATCAGATGGTCCGCCCCGCAACGATGATCGTCCCCAAGGTTACGCTGAAGGACATGGCGAACATCGACCTCTTCGGCGGCGTGGTGCAGTCCGCCACCGCCGACGCCGTGGTCGATTGCCTGATCGAAGGCATCCTGCCGAAGGATCAGGCCAACGAACTGTGCATCATCAGCCTCGTGTGGATCGATCCGCGCTGCGCGACGGACGCGAACCTTGACAAGAAGGACATGTATCGCACGAACTACGAAGCGACGAAACTCGCCATTCAGCGTGCGATGAACAACGAGCCGAGCGTGGAGGAACTCATCGCGAATCGGCACAGCATCAGGCACGATATGGACGACTGGAGCTGAACGCTTGCTTCCCGATAGCGCACAGGGAAGCATCCAGAATGGTAAGGGGTACGACGGAAACCTCTGCGGAAGGCTTCACGTTTTGCCCGCTCTTCGTCATGATGAGCCGAGGAAGGCCCTCGCGCACGCCGCCTGCCAAGCTTTTACGACGCTGATAGACTGAACATCCGTGCGGAACTGCGTCTGGCTGCGCTTATCTCACGTGGAGGCATCGCGGGTTATCGTGCATTGCAGCATGCGACAGCACATCGAAAAATGCTCTCTGCCTATAGCCGTCACCTATCAGCGGCATTGCAAAAATCGCCTTCTATTGAACGTCGGTCTCACGTATTTTCTAATTTGAGGAAAGCTGTCGGACGATTCGCGCGTCGCCCGATGCACGCAGCGAAATCCCTTGTCGGATCGGGTCCGCGCAGCACGGGAAATACGAATCCGACGCCTTGTTGGTGAGTAGTAAAAGAACTAATGGGTACGTCCTCGCAAGGAGATAACGCATGTCGAACGAATCGAAGTGCCCGTTTACACATGCCGCCGGCACCGGTACGACCAACCGTGACTGGTGGCCGCGGCAACTACGGGTAGATCTGTTGAGTCAGCATTCCAGCAAGTCGAATCCGCTCGGCACGGACTTCGACTACGCCGAGGCTTTCAAAAGCCTCGATCTCGCCGCGGTCAAACAAGACCTCGCGGCGGTCATGACCGATTCGAAGGACTGGTGGCCTGCCGACTTCGGTCATTACGGCCCGCTTTTCATCCGCATGGCGTGGCACAGCGCCGGCACCTACCGCATCGGCGATGGTCGGGGAGGCGGCGGGCGCGGCCAGCAACGTTTCGCGCCGCTCAACAGCTGGCCCGACAACGTGAGCCTCGACAAGGCCCGCCGGCTGCTCTGGCCGGTCAAGCAGAAGTATGGCCAGAAGCTTTCCTGGGCCGATTTGATGATTCTGGCCGGCAACGTCGCGCTGGAAACGATGGGCTTCAAGACCTTCGGCTTCGCGGGCGGACGCGAGGATACATGGGAGCCCGATCAGGACGTCTACTGGGGTAATGAAAAGACCTGGCTCGGCGGCGATGTCCGCTACGGCAAGGGCGCGGCGGGCAACGACGAAGATCAGGGCGTGATCACCGCCGACGTCGAGAAGCATGGCGAAGAAGTCAGCCGCACCGAGGGCGGCCGCCATCTGGAGAATCCGCTCGGCGCGGTGCAGATGGGTCTCATCTATGTCAACCCGGAAGGCCCGGACGGCAACCCCGATCCACTCGCGGCGGCGCATGACATCCGCGAGACGTTCTCACGCATGGCGATGAACGACGAGGAAACCGTCGCGCTGATCGCGGGCGGGCACACCTTCGGCAAGACACATGGCGCGGGTCCGGCCGATAACGTCGGTCCCGAACCGGAATCCGCGGATCTGGAAAACATGGGCCTCGGCTGGAAGAGCAGCTACGGCTCGGGGAAGGGCGCGGATACGATCACGAGCGGCCTCGAAGTCACCTGGACCACGACCCCGACGAAGTGGGGCAGCGGCTTCTGGGAGAGCCTTTTCGGTCACGAATGGGAACTGACCAAGAGTCCGGCGGGCGCGAATCAGTGGGTCGCGAAGGATGCGGGCGAAACTGTCCCGCACGCCCACGATGCGTCGCAGAAGATCAAGCCGACCATGCTGACGACGGACCTGTCGCTACGGTTCGATCCGGAATACGCGAAGATTTCAAAGCGCTTCTGGGAGAATCCCGACCAGTTCGCCGACGCCTTCGCCCGCGCGTGGTTCAAGCTGACGCACCGCGACATGGGTCCGAAAGCGCGCTATCTGGGGCCGGAAGTGCCGCAGGAAGAACTGCTGTGGCAGGACCCGATCCCGGAAGTCGATCATCCGCTCGTCGAGGAACAGGATGTCGCGGCGCTGAAGCAGAAAGTGCTGGCGTCGGGGCTGTCGATTTCCGAGCTGGTTTCGGTGGCCTGGGCATCGGCATCGACGTTCCGCGGCTCGGACAAGCGCGGCGGCGCGAACGGCGCGCGCATTCGCCTCGCGCCGCAAAAAGACTGGGAAGCGAACGACCCCGAGCAACTCGGCAAGGTGCTCTCGACGCTCGAGGGCATCCAGAAAGAGTTCAACGGCGCGCAATCCGGCGGCAAGAAGATTTCGATAGCCGACCTGATCGTGCTTGCGGGCGGCGCGGCGATCGAAAAGGCGGCGGAGAAAGCCGGCCAGAAGGTCACGGTGCCGTTCACGCCGGGCCGCATGGACGCGACGCAGGACAAGACGGACGTGCTTTCGGTTTCGGCGCTCGAACCGGTCGCCGATGGCTTTCGCAACTACGTCAAGGGCAACGTGCGCGTGCCCGTCGAGTCGCTGCTGATCGACAAGGCGCAATTGCTGACGCTGACCGCTCCGGAGATGACGGCGCTCGTCGGCGGCCTGCGCGCGCTGAACGTGTCGTACGGAAAGAGCGCGCAAGGCATCCTTACCGACAAGCCCGAAACGCTCACCAACGACTTCTTCGTCAATCTGCTCGACATGGACACGGAATGGCAACCGCTGTCGTCGCGCCGCGACGTGTTCGAAGGGCGCGATCGCAAGACGGGTGAGCGGAAGTGGACCGGCAGCCGCGTCGATCTGATCTTCGGTTCGCATTCGGTGTTGCGTGCGCTCGCCGAAGTCTATGCGAGCAGCGACGCGCAGGAGAAGTTCGTCAATGACTTCGTCGCGGCCTGGACGAAGGTGATGAATCTCGATCGCTTCGATCTGAAGAAGAAGTAAGCGGCAGCGCCATTTAGAGTCGCAAGACGCGGCGGTCCTTCGGGACCGCCGTTTTTCTTTGCCGGCTGTCTCAATGCGCCACGCGCGCGGGCCGTTGCCTGAACAGAAGGCCGCACACGATGATGAACATCACGAGCGCGATCGACGCGCCATAGCGGCTCATCGCCAGTCCGCCGTTCGCGATCGGCTTGTCGAGAAAATCGCCGACCACGGCGCCGAGCGGCCGCGTCAGAATGAAGGCGCTCCAGAACAACACGGTGCGCGACATCTGTGTGAAGAAATACAGGAGCACGATCAGCAGCAACAGGCCACCGAAGATCATCGCGGCGCCGGTGTAGCCGAAGCCCGCGCTGTCGGCGGTCCAGTCGCCGAGTGCGGTGCCGAGTGTCTGCGAGAACATGATCGTCACCCAGTAGAACGCTTCGGCTTTCGGCGATGCGATGGTCGAGACCGAGACCGAGCCCATCGTGCGATGCCACACCGCGAGCGATGCAAGCAGCAGCGCGAGCAGGATCGCGCTGCCGCCCGCATAGCCGAGGCCGAGCGAGCGGTCGGCGAAGTCGGCGAGCGTGGTGCCGACCGTCGTCGTCGCGATGATCGTGATCCAGTAGAGCGCTGGCTGAAACCGGTCCGCCTTGATCTGCGCGATCACCGCGATGCCGAAAACGGCCGCGAAGATGAACGTGCTCATCAGATAGCCGAGATTCATGGACATCGAGAGCGCGTCGCCGCCCGTTTCGCCGAGCGTCGTCGCCGCGATTTTGATGGCCCAGAACGCCAGGGTCAGCTCCGGAACCTTGGCGAGCGCATGCTTCGTGTGTTCCATGTCGTGTCTTACGGAAAGGGAAGGCTCAAGCGTAGTGGGTGCTTGCTTAAGAGAGACTTAGTGATCAGCGCGGTTTCGCGCGAAGGCGTATCGTTTTTCGTTCTGACTCGATTTCCCAAAGGAGACCCGCCATGCCCCGCACCGTCGCCGCAAAACGCGCCGCCTTTCGCGCGCTGCACGAATCTGGTTGCTTCATGCTGCCGAATCCCTGGGACGTCGGTTCCGCGCGCTATCTCGAAACGCTCGGCTTCAAGGCGCTCGCGACGACGAGTTCGGGCTTCGCATGGTCGAAGGGCCACGCGGACAATCACGTGACGCGCGACGCGGTGCTCGCGCATTTGCGCGAGATCGTCGACGCGACCGATCTCCCGGTGAACGCGGATTTCGAAAGCGGCTTCGGCGCGACGCCGGATGACGTCGCGCAGAGCGTGAAGCTCGCGGTGGCGACGGGTGTCGCGGGCTTGTCGATCGAGGATTCGACGAGCGATGCATCGGCGCCCCTGTTTCCGGTCGATGTCGCCGTGGCGCGCATGAAAGCGGCGCGGCGTGCCATCGACGAAACCGGCGGCGACACCTTGCTCGTCGGCCGCGCGGAGAATTTTTTCGCAGGCAAGCCCGATATCGACGACGCGATCGCGCGTCTCAAAGCGTACGCCGATGCCGGCGCGGACTGCCTCTATGCGCCCGGCATCAAGACGCGCGAGCACATCGAGGCCGTGGTGAAGGCCGCGGGATCGAAGCCGGTGAATCTGCTGATCGGCGGCGTGTCGGAATTCACCTTGAGCGATGTCGCGGCGCTCGGCGTGCGGCGCGTGAGCGTCGGCGGAGGGCTCGCGCGCGCTGCGTGGGGCGGGTTCATGCGCGCGGCGCAAGGGCTCGCCGATGGCCGGTTCGACGGCTTCAGGGACGCGGCGGCGGGCAATGACCTGAACGAAATTTTCGTGGGGCGCGCGTAGTGCCTCACCGTAAAGGAGACGATGACAATGGCTCGCGAAATCATCCGCGTCGAACCGCTTTCGACCTGGCTCGAACGATTCAAGGCGCCGACGTCCGCCGTCACGCGCCACGGCGATACGGTCTATGTGTCGGGCTTTCCGCCGTTCGATCCGCTGACCGGCGAGGTCGTTGCGAATGCAACTATCGAACGTCAGACCGAACTGGTGTTGCAGCAGTTGAAGTTGTGCGTCGAAACCGCGGGTTCGTCGCTCGATCAGGTATTGAAGTGCAATGTCTACTGCACGTCGGTTCAAGCGTTTCCCATCGTCAACGCGGTCTACGGGGGCTTCTTCGGGGCGAACCCGCCGGCACGCATCTTTGTCAACGTGCCGGCGTGGCCGGGAGGATTCGACATCGAAATCGACTGCGTGGCGGCGGTCGCCTGACGGTCGATACCGTCGATTCCCTCAGTCCGCGTGCGCCCGATCGAACGCCCACACTTCAGGAAAGCCCATCAGCTCGCACATTTCGGAGAAGGGATACATCGTGCCGAGAGCGCCTTGCGTGCCTTTGCGCGCGAGGATTTCGCCGTAAACATCCTTCAGCGCCTTCGCGACGGCCAGAAACCCGGACGCCGGATAAATCGCGAGCGAAAAGCCCAGCTTCTGCAATTCCTCGGGCGCGAGTTGGGGTGTGCGTCCGCCTTCGACGACATTCACGAGCAAGGGCATGTCGAACGCGCGCCCGATCTTCTCCAGCTCTTCCACCGTCTCCGGCGATTCGATGAACAACACATCCGCGCCCGCCTTCGCATACGCCTCGCCGCGACGCAGTGCTTCATCGAGTCCGAGCGACGTGCGCGCGTCGGTTCGCGCGACGATCTGAAAGTTGCTGTCGGTGCGACTTTCCACCGCGACCTCGATCTTGCGGACCATGTCTTGCATCGCAATGACGCGCCGTCCCGGCGTATGCCCGCACTTCTTCGGGAATTCCTGATCTTCGAGTTGAATGCCCGCCGCGCCCGCATGCTCGTAACCGCGCACCGTGTGCGCGACATTGAGCAGGCCGCCATAACCCGTGTCGCCGTCGCAGATCATCGGCGTGTTCGTGCCGCCGCAAAAAGCCGCGACGCGATCGACCATGTCGGTATAGGTCGCGAGCCCCGCGTCGGGCAGGCCGAGGTAGGACGCAACCGTGCCGAACCCCGTCATATAGAGGCAATCGAAGCCCATCGAATCGGCCATCTTTGCGGAGATCATGTCGAAGATGCCCGGCGCGGTGACGATGTCCTTGCGCGCGAAACGCGCTTTCAATGCCTGACGCTTGTTTTCATGCGTAACGCTCATCACGGTTTCCTCAGAAAGTTTCAACGATGCGATTCTTGCGAAAGCGCCGACGCGGCGAGCGTGCCATCGGCATCGGGCGCAGGCGCGATGTCTTCCAGCGAGCGGCGATTCGTCTCGATGCCGAACACCGCGAGCACGACGGCCATCACGACGAGCGCGCCGATGATCATCGACAGCACGTCCTTCACGCCGCCCGCCGCGTACATGACGAGGACGAGCTGCGGCGCAAGGATGCCCGTGACGCGCCCCGCGCAGCCCGCTATGCCGTTCGCGCGCATGCGGTTCTCGGTCGCGAAGAGTTCGGGGATGTACGTCGCGATGCCGAGCGCGACCATCAGATACGTGAGCGTGAAGAGCAGGAAGCCGAGCAAGGTGGCCATCGCGACGCCGGTGGAATGCCCGTAAAGCCAGCCGATCACCGCCGCGAGCGCCGCGACCGCGATCAGGCCGTTCTTGCGCCCGACCCGGTCGGCGATCAGCACGCCGACGAGCGCGCCCGCCGGACCGCCGAGCGACATGAGCGTCGAATAGCCGAGCGACGACGCCATGCCGATGCCCTGCTTCATCAGAAAGGTCGGCACCCAGACGATGAAGCCGTAGATCACCATGTTGACCGCGATCTGCACGACGATCGACACGAACATGCGGCGAATCTGCGAAGGCGAGAAAAGCTCGATCAACGTGGTTTTTTTCGTCACGGTGCGCGGCGCATCGTCGATCGGCGGCAGCGGCGCGTGGCGCGAAGACTCTTCTTCGGCGGCGCGCAGGATTGCTTCCGCTTCGTCGTAGCGGCCTTTCGATTCGAGCCAGCGCGGCGATTCGGGCATCTTCTTGCGAATGACCCACACGATCATCGCGCCGATGCCGACGATCGCGAACATCGCGCGCCAGCCGATCGTCGGAATGATCAGGTAGCCGAGAAACGTCGAGAAAAAGAGCGCCGAGTTCGTGATGAGCGACAGATACGCCGACCACTTGCCGCGCACGGCGGGCGGCATGAATTCGCCGACCGATCCATAACCGACGACGATTTCCGCGCCCAGTCCGAGCCCCATGAAGAAGCGGCACACGATGAGCCACGTCATGTTCGGTGCGAACGCGCCGGCGATCGACGCGAGTCCGAACACCGCGAGATTGAACTGATACGTGAACTTGCGGCCTTTGGCGTCGCCGAGCACACCCGCCGCGAACGCGCCGATCAGCATGCCGACGAACGTCGACGAGAGGAACGCGGCGTTGAGCTGCATCGTCGACCAGCCGGTCTTGGCCAATGCACCGAGCACGCCGCCCGCGAGATAGATGTCGAACGAATCGAGGAACATGCCCGCGCCGATGAGCCAAAGCACGCGCTTGTGAAACCCGGAGATCGGTAATCGGTCCAGACGCGGGCCGGCGCTTACGGTGCTTATGATCGTGCCATCGGTGCTCAGCATGTCGTGTCTCCTGTGTCGCTCGCGCGACTATTCAACGACTGTTTGTAATGCTGTTGCGACCCGAACCGCTTCGGGCTCAGGACGCTGGATGTTCCCGGCCGTGGCGGTCGAGCACCGCCTTTTCGGCGGCGAGAATATGGCAGCGCGTGATGGCTTCCGCCCACGCGGCGTTGCGCTGTTCCAGCGCGTGAACGATTTCGACATGCTGGCGCGCACTGCGCTCGCGGTCCGCGTCGTTATAGGTGTCGAAGGTCCATTTGATGAGCGGCGTTTCCTTCATCGACCTGAGCGAGCGATCGAGGCGCGCGTTGTTCGCGGCGGCCGTGATGATCGCGTGAAACTCGCCGTTCGCGGCGAACCACGCTTCGCAGGATTCGGATGTCGTCGGACGTTGCGTGATGTCGAGCATCGCATCGGCGAGCGCTTTCAGGCGCGCGATGTCGGCGGCGCCGATTGCAAGCGCCGCGCGCCCGGCGAGATACGGCTCGATCAGAAGCCGCGCCTCGAAGATTTCGCGCGCGTCCTGCAAGGTCCACGCTTTCACGCGCACGCCGTAGTTCGCGCGTGTTTCGACCCAGCCTTCCGCATCGAGCCGGCGCAACGCTTCGCGAACGGGGGTGCGGCTCACGCCGAGACTTTTTGCGAGCTGCTCCTCGCGCAGATATTGGCCCGCGCTGTACTGGCCGCCCGCGAGCGCCTCTTTGATGGCGACGTAGACGTCGTCCGCCGAACGCGCCGGTTCGGGCAGAGTTGTATGCAAAACAACTTCGGTCGGCGTCACTTCGGGCTCGTTTCAGGCAATCGACGAGACGATTGTATGCAATGTCGCCACGATGAAACTTGGGGATTTCCCGCAGTGCCTGCTTACTTCATCGCTGACCGGATCGCGACGCCGAACCCGAATCGTTCACCCGAAGACGGCCCGATTCGCCTCCACGAACGCTTCGACGGTCTGCGGAGCCGTCCCCGTCACGCGCTCGATGATGCCGTCCGTGCCCTCGAAGACGCCGTTCTGATAGTCGATCGCTACTTCGACGAAGTGCTGAATCGTGAAATCCGGAAGATCGTAGTGGCTCAGATGCTCCCGGTAACCGTCGAGCGTCGCCGGCCGGTACACGATTTTCCTGCCCAGCACGCCGCTCATCACGCCGGCAATTTCCGCTTGATTCATTTGCGTCGGCCCGCACAGCTCGTATGTCTTGCCGACGTGATCATCCGGACTTGCAAGCACAGCGGCGATGAAACGCGCCTGGTCCGCCGCCGCGATAGGCGCATGCCGGCCATCGCCGAACGGCAATGCAATCTCGCTGTTTCGAACGATCGTGTCTCGCACCCACGGAAAGACGAGCCATTCAGAGAAGAAGGTCGGCCTGATGTGCACGGTCGGCACGCCTGCCCAGTCGAGAACGCGCTCCGCAATCCAGTGATCCCGGGCCGCGTGGCTTTTCGCGTTCTCACGAGCCGAGATTTGCGACATGTTCACGACCGCATGCAGCCCCGCACGGCGCGCCGCATCCGCGAAATAGGCGGTGGCCTGGATGAAGCCCGGACGAACGGGATAACAGAGATACGCCGCGTCCATTCCGTCGGTTGCGCGAATGGCGTCATCGTGCGAGAGGAGATCGCCGGTCATGATCTCAGCGCCAGCGTTCCGGAGCGCGTCGCTGCGCTCGTCCTCCTTGCGAACGAGCGCGCGCACGGCGTGACCGCTCTCGAGAAGGTTTCGCACCGTGTGAACACCTGTCTTGCCGGCAGCCGCCGTGACCAGAATCCTGCGTGCTTTCATGATGAATCTCCATTGACTAGAGTGCATATGCACTATTTCGGGCGAATGCGTGTCGACGCTTCCTGTCGATATTGCATTGATCTGGATGTTAGTCATAATCCAGAAGTCCCGCAATTCTTCGCGGCTCAACTCTGAATTGCCAGGCCCGCATCAATGGAAAACGGATCGCGGGATTACACTTGCCCGCCAGAGCAGTGTGGAGATGTTGAATGGGCCATTCCCAGGCACAAAAGATTGCGACACGTCAACGCATCGTTGAGGTGGCGGCGAAACGGTTGCGTGAGCGCGGCATCGATGGCGTGAGCATTGCCGATCTCATGAAGGAGGCCGGGCTCACCGTAGGCGGCTTCTACAAGCACTTTGCGTCTCGCGACGAACTCGTGCGGGAAGCGTTCGAATGTGCGCTGCGAGACATCGAGTCGTGGGAAGCATCGATTCCGACCGAGCCGCAACGAGCGATGCGTTCGTATCTATCCGCGGCGCACAGGGATAACATTTTTCGCGCCTGTCCTGTCTCCGCGCTCGTCAATGACATGAGCCGCTGCGAGGGCGCGACTCGGGAGGTGTATTCCCGCCGCGTCGAGAAAATCGTGGGGCTGATCGCTCAGGCATCGCCTGCGTTGCTCAACGCCACGAAGCGCGCGCAAGCGCTTCACATTCTGAGCGCCTGCGTGGGCGCGGTGACGTTGTCGCGGGCCGTTTCGGACCCTGATCTGTCCGCCCAGATCCTGGATGGCGCGCTGAACGGCGTGCTCGCGATGCTGTCCCACCAACGCGACGCTGACGAAGAAAGCGCGGCGTGAGCGTGCGCGCGTCGTCGGCATTGTTCACCGTTTTGGTGCCGGGCGTCGGAACTGTTACTGGTCCCGGCTTTTGCAACCCCACTTGATGGGGGGCAATCATCCAGCGGACGCGGTATCCGTGTAAGGTTCTACTCGGACGACGATTCGGGCTCGATAGCCCGCACGCGATCCGGTGAAGTTCGATCGATCGAACGTCGTCTGTCTTCGCTTGTCTTGCCGCAAGAACATCGAAGCCGGCGCTGAGTTTCAAACCTCGGCCCGGCGTCCTGCAAACCTTTTTTCACGAGTGAGGATTACCATGCCGTTCGTCACGACCAAAGATAACGTCGAAATTTTCTATAAGGACTGGGGGCCGAAGGACGCGCAACCGATCGTCTTTCATCATGGCTGGCCGCTTTCCTCGGACGACTGGGACGCGCAGATGCTGTTCTTCGTGCAGCGGGGATATCGTGTGGTCGCGCACGACCGGCGTGGGCACGGCCGCTCGTCGCAGGTCTCGGACGGTCACGATATGGACCATTACGCCGCCGACGCATTCGCGGTCGTCGAAGCGCTGGACCTGAAAAATGCCGTTCACATCGGACACTCGACAGGCGGCGGCGAAGTCGCCCGTTATGTCGCGAAGCACGGCGAACCGTCAGGACGTGTCGCGAAGGCGGTACTCGTCAGCGCGGTGCCTCCGCTGATGCTGAAAACCGAAGCAAATCCGGAAGGCCTGCCTGTCGAGGTTTTCGACGGCTTTCGCAAGGCACTGGCCGACAACCGCGCCCAGTTCTTCGTCGATGTTCCGGCGGGACCCTTCTACGGATTCAACCGCTCGGGCGCGACCGTCCAACAGGGCGTTGTCCAGAACTGGTGGCGTCAGGGCATGATGGGTAGCGCGAAGGCGCACTACGACGGCATCAAGGCGTTCTCGGAGACGGACCAGACTGAAGACCTGAAGTCGATTTCCGTGCCGACGCTCGTCCTGCATGGTGAGGACGACCAGATCGTGCCCATCGCCGACGCTGCGCTGAAGTCCATCAAGTTGCTGAAGAACGGCACCCTGAAAACGTATCCTGGCTTCTCGCACGGCATGCTCACGGTCAACGCGGACGTCCTCAACGCCGACCTGCTCGCATTCGTGCAGGGCTGATAGGAGAAACGGGCGGCGAGCCGGTATCGATACCGGCTCGCATCTCAGCGCACGCCGCCCTCATATGCGATGCGCAAAGCGTGCGGCGAGCGCGGCCCTGAAACAGGCGGCGATTTTGGCGAAGCCCGCGCCGGTGGGATGCAGTTCGTTGGCCCAGTCATCGGGCGCAAGCGTGCCTTGCGTCTCGACCAGCACCAGATTGTGCGCGGGATCGCTGGCGAGCCGCAGCAGCATCGCGCGGAACTGGACGAGGATCGTCCGCACGATCAGCGTGCCGGGCGCGAGGTCCCGCCAGCCCCGATCGACGAGCGAAGGACGAAGCCACGGTCCGGCGAGATGGCAGGCCGATGTGCCGCTGGGAATCGCAAAGTCGTAAGCGTGCACGAAGATGGGTGCGTGAGGCGCGAACTGGTCGCGGATGCGGATCAGATCCAGATAGGCGCTCTCGACCACGCCGAAGATATTCGCGAGCCGCCGGATATCGATGCCCTGCGCAGGATCGTTGGCGACCGCGTCTGCATCGTGGAGCCAGAAGCGGAACTGGTCGCCGACCACATCGTTGCCGCCGCCGGAAAAAAGCAGTGCGTCGATGGGTCCGTTGGCCGGGTCCTTCAACTGATCGATGAGGCGGTTGCGCTTGTTCACGCCGAGGAGCGTCGTGGTCGCGTCGCTATAGTGCGCGAGCTTGAGGATCAGCGGAACGGGCTTGCCCGTGTTCTCGAGCGCCTGCAATACATCCGTGGGATGAAGTGGGTCCGGCAGCGGATAGTCGAACCACGAATCGCCCTCGCCGATCAGGACGAGCGGCGCAGGCGCGCCGGTCTGACGCGCCTGCTGCACTTTCGCTTGCCGCACTTCGTGCTGATGCGTCCTGACGCGCGCATTCAGCTCCCGCTGAATCTGTTCCTGCCAGCTCTCGTAGAGGTTACTCGCCGGACCTGTCATGGTGTATCTCCGTTGCAGTTGCAGGGAGTGCGCCGATGCGCGCGTTCACGCAGCCATTGTATCGGCGCACGACTCACCGCATGAGGATGTCGAATCGAGAAGCTAAGGAATGTTGATCAGATGAATCGTCCGATGCGGCGCGGAAAGACGAGGCGTAAACTCGACGAGAACAAACGAGGAACGCAATGGCGAAGCGCACACCGGAGCCGTGGTATCACCCGCCGCAGGAGGAAATCTGCGCGCTGTGCGGGCGCGCGGTGCCGCCATCGGAGCGCGATTTGCATCATCTCGTGCCGAAATCGCACGGTGGCAGGCAGACGGCCGTGCTGCATCGCATCTGTCATCGGCAATTGCATGCGCTCTTCACCGAAAAGGAGCTGGCGCAGCGCTATTCGACCGTCGATGCACTGCTCGCGCACGAAGGCGTGCATAGCTTCGTCGAATGGGTGAAGACCAAGCCGGACGCCTTCTATCAGCGCACGCGGCGCGCGCGTGCACGCTGAGCGCGCACGTCACTGCGCGCATGAAGTTTCGCTCCGGTACGCCGTCATGCCGAAGCGCTGAAGGATGAAGTTCTCGACGACGAGACGAATATCCGCTTCGCGCGGCCGCGTGCCCCAGCGGCTGTTTCCCGCCACCGACGCCACCGTGAACCATGATTGCGGCGGAAACAATTCGACGCGAAGCATGCCGCGTTCGAAGATCCTGAGGCGCCCCGTGTCGATATGAAACTCGGCGCTGACCGCGCCGCCCGGCATGCCGATGCTTGCCGTAATTGCCTTCGCCTTCATGGTCTCGCTCTCTCAAAGTTCCGGCGCCGTGCGATGAGGATGGCCGTGTCCTCGCGCACGATCACTTTAGGACGCTCGTCTGCTCTCGACCATCCCCATTAGCAGGGAGTCGAAAGAAGGGCGTTCGATTGTCAAATTCTCCGGCGACGCAATTGCACAGTTCTTTCGAAAGGCATAATCGAGCCGCCATTTCGGCAGAGAAGTTTTTATAGGCATACAGTATTGAGGTTGCGTAGCGCCGCCGAAATATCGGCGCAATCGGCAAGTCACTCGCAACGCGTGCGGTGCATGACGGCGACAGTTCGCTGCCGCACAAACCCGTTCACCTGACACGTCTCATCGGCCGGCCTTTTCATTGCGTCGGGGCCGGCTCGTCCACGAAAGATTCAAATCAAGGAAGGAAGCACAATCATGCTGAAAGCGTATTCCTATGCAGCCGCCGCAGCCGACAAGCCGCTCGGCCCGCTCGAAATTCAGCGCCGCGATGTCGGCCCGAACGATGTGCGCATCGACATTCTCTTTTGCGGCGTGTGTCACTCCGATCTGCACATGGCGCGGAACGAATGGGGCGGCTCGAACTTTCCGGTCGTGCCGGGGCATGAAATCGTCGGGCGCGTGGCGGAAGTCGGCTCGGACGTGTCGAAGTTCAAGGTCGGCGACCTCGCGGGCGTCGGCTGCATGGTCGATTCATGCCGCACGTGCGCGTCCTGCAAGGAAGGACTGGAGCAGTTCTGCGAAGGCCCGGAAAGCTTCACGCAAACCTATAACTCGCCGGACAGAAAGTCCGGCGGCTTCACGGCGGGCGGCTATTCGACGAGCATCGTCGTCGACGAGGCGTTCACGCTGAGCATCCCCGGGAACCTCGAACTGGCGGCGGTCGCGCCGTTGCTGTGCGCGGGCATCACGACCTATTCCCCGCTGCGCCACTGGAACGTGCAGAAGGGGCACAAGGTCGGCATCGTGGGTCTCGGCGGTCTCGGTCACATGGGCGTGAAGATCGCCGCCGCAATGGGCGCGCATGTCGTGCTCTTCACGACTTCGCCGGGCAAGATCGAGGACGCGAAGCGTCTGGGCGCGCATGAAGTCGTGATTTCGAAAGACCCGGCCCAGATGGCGGCGCACGCGAACAGCTTCGACTTCATTCTGAACACGGTGGCCGCGTCGCACGATCTCGATCCGTTCATGGCACTGCTCAAGCGGGATGCCACCATGACGCTCGTCGGCGCGCCGGAGCATCCGCACCCGTCGCCTTCGGTGATGAACATGATCTTCAAGCGCCGCTCGCTCGCCGGATCGCTCATCGGCGGTATTGCGGAGACGCAGGAGATGCTCGATTTCTGCGCGGAGCACGGCATCACCTCCGACATCGAGATGATTCGCATGGACGAAATCAACAAGGCTTATGAGCGCATGTTGAAGAGCGATGTGAAGTATCGCTTCGTCATCGATATGGCGACGATGGAGAAGTAAGCCTGTTTCGTTCTCGGAGCGCGTCCTTCAGCGCTCCTTCAAAAGGGCGATCGGCCCCGCAGCTCCCGAATGGTCGATCGCCTCCAAGCAAGCCGCTCACACGCATATCGCGTTTTCATCAGACGAAATCACGCGACGACGCAGTGTCGGATTTTCGCCTCGACGATCTCGCCCGAACGTTGGGAAAGCTAACTGGTTAGGTAAAAAACGCCGCTCGACTTTGGACAAAAACTCGCCAAACCGGCGCTTCGCGTTCTCGTTAGACTTTTTTACATTTTAGTTGGCTGGCGGTCCTAAACGTCTGAATACAATCGAAATTGTTAAAGATTGTGCAATCGTCGGGACCTAATGAACACGAAGCGAAAAACGATACTTTCCATATTTGGAACGCGGCCCGAGGCGATCAAGATGGCGCCGCTCGTCAAGGCGCTGGAAGCGGAAGCCGGTGTGCGGTCCGTGGTGTGCGTGACCGGCCAGCATCGCTCGATGCTCCGGCAAGTGCTGGATCTGTTCGACATCACGCCGCATCACGATCTCGCGGTCATGTCGGAGAACCAGAGCCTGAACGGGCTGATTTCGCGCCTCATCGCGTCGATCGACGACGTCATCACCAAGGAACAGCCGGATCGCGTGCTCGTGCACGGCGACACGACCACCGCGACGGCGGGCGCGCTCGCCGCGTTTCACCGGCAGGTGCCGGTCGCGCACGTCGAGGCGGGGCTGCGCACGGGCGACATGAGCAGTCCGTGGCCGGAAGAGATGAACCGGCGTTTCGTCGATGTCGTGAGCGACATGATGTTCGTCCCGACCTTGCGCTCGCACGCCAACCTCGCGAAGGAAACGGTGCATGGACGCGCATTCGTCACCGGCAACACGGTGATCGACGCGCTGCATTCCGTCACGAAGCGCATCGATTCGCAGGATGCGCTGCGCCGCAAGCTCGACGCACGCTTTCCGTTTCTCGATCCATCGAAGCATCTGATTCTCGTCACGGGCCACCGGCGCGAGAGTTTCGGCCGGGGCTTGCGCGATATCTGCGCGGCGCTGGTTCGTCTCGCGCGCCGTTCCGATGTGCAGATCGTCTATCCGGTTCATCTGAACCCGAACGTGCGCGCAACGGTGATCAGCGCGCTCGGCGGTGCGCCGAACGTGTTTCTCATCGAGCCTCAGGACTATCTCGGCTTCGTGCGGCTGCTGCAGCGCGCGACGCTCGTGCTGACCGATTCGGGCGGCGTGCAGGAAGAGGCGCCGGCGCTCGGCAAGCCGGTGCTCGTGATGCGTGACGTCACCGAGCGTCCCGAGGCCATCGATGCGGGCACCGCCGTGCTCGTCGGCACGGACAGCGACGCCATCGCCGCGACGGTCCATCTGCTGCTCGACGACACGAACGCCCGCGCGGCGTTCACCCGCAATGTCAATCCCTACGGCGATGGGCGAGCCTCGGCGCGCATCGTCGCGGCGCTCGCGGGCCGCCCCTTCGAGGAATTCAAACCCGTCATGCCGCGCGCCACGAAAAATGTGACGCGTGTCGTGGGCGAGGCGTTCGCGTAGTCCTTCGGCCGCGTACGTACAGCCTGTCGCGCCAAAGGCCGGGCCGCGACTCCGGGCACCGGCTCTTTCTTCAGCAACACGCGCCTGATCGTTCCGGCCAGGGAGTCCGGAATCAGGCTTCACGCAATCGAGGCGGATCGCGCGCGACGTGCGTGTGCCTTCGCGGCCATCCCGCCCCGTTGCGTCAACTTCGAGCACTCAACTTGGTCAACGACATCTTCAAGCGGCGCGCCCAGCGTGCCGTTCTGGCTTCAATCGCGCTGTTCCTGGGTCTGCAGCATGCGGCCTTCGCTGCCGCGACCGGCACCGGCATCGCGGGCGCGCTCGGGCGGCTCGGCCTCGATGTGCCGGAAACGCGCACCGTGACCTTGCGACAACTCGGCCTGCTCGAAAGCGTGACGCTCGGCGCACCCGATACGCGCCGCGAGTTCTTCCTGCCTGTGCCCGCCGGCGTGCCGATCACCGATGCGACGCTGCAATTCGACGGCGGCTATGTGCGCGGCGACGGCGGCCGCGTGACGATGCTCCTTTCTCTCGACGGCTCGCCGGTGCTCGCGCGTGCGTTCACGCAGGATGCGGGCGGCGTGTCGGTCAATCTCGGCGTCGATGGCGCGGCGCGTTCCGCCGGCTTCGTGCGCGTGGGGCTTGGGTTCGCGTCGGTGGTCAGCCAGGGCGAGTGCTCGGATCAGACCGCCATCGGCAACGTGCTGCGCGTCGATCCGACGACGCGTCTCACGTTCCGCTTCAGTCCCGCCGACGTGCAGGACCTGCGCACCGCATGGAGCGCGCTGCCTTACGCGCCGGTGCTCGCGGTGTCGGGCGGCAAGCTGTCCGCGAACGCATTCGACACCGCCTGGCGCACCGACGCGCTGCTGCAACGCGACGGCAAGCGGCCCGTGATGCAGGCGCTGCCGGCCGTGGGCGATACCGTGGATCTCACGGGCATCGACGTGCCGGCGCCGTTGCGCGGCGTGCCCGCGTTCGCCGCGCTGGCAGCGGGCGGCAAGCACGCGATCGCCGACGACGCGGAACTCGGCGCGCTCGTCGCGCTCGGCGCGCGCGCGGCGTTCGGCCCGGACGTGGTCGTCGCCGACGAGACGATGCGCAAGACCATCGACCGCGCGCTCGACGCGTTGCGCGCGCAAGTCACGAACACATCGGGCGATGCGCTCGCCGCTTTCGACGCATGGCGCAAGCAATCGGCGTCGCAACTGACTTCGCCGCTCGCGCCGGGCGAAGTGCGCGTCGCGCACGTGGGCGGCCGCGCGATGATCGTCGTCGGCGACACGCGCGGCATCGGCGCGCTTGCGCACGGCTGGCGTCCCATCGATGTATCGAACCGCGTGGTCGTGCATCGCATCGACGTGGCGCAGCAGACGCGCGGCGACACCATCGCGCTGTCCGACCTCGGCGGCGATCCGCGCAGTGTCGACGTGCAGACGGCCGCGTCGTGGGATGCGCGCTTCGACCTCGCCGCGGCTTCGGGCAACGGCCGCTTGCCGGAGCAGGTGGTGCTCGATCTCGCCGCTTCGCCGACGCTCTCCAACGGCGCGGCAACCGCCACCGTGTACTTCAACGACGTGATGATCGGCGCGAAGCTCATCAACGTCGATGGCGCGCGCGAGCGTCTCGTCGCGCCGATTCCGCGCTACGCCCTCGCGCGCACCAACGATCTGCGCGTGACCTTCCGCCGCCAGCCGGACGGCGGCTGTCAGGCGCGCCAGACGTATCCCGTCGCCGTGCTGCCGTCGAGCCATCTGCGGCTTGCGAAAGGTCCGCCCGACAACACGTTCGCGGGCATGGCGGCGCGTTATGCGTCGTCGGCGACGGTGTACGTGCCGCGCGCCTGGCTCGACGATGCAATGAACAGCGTCCCGCGCCTTGCCGTGCTGACCGGCGCGGCGGGCATCGCGCCGGTATCGGCGAAATTCGTGGTGAACGCGGCAGACGCGGCGGCGAATCCGGCCGGCCCGTTCCTCGCCGCCGACGTCAAGCTCGCCGACGAGAAGAATCCCGCCGCATATTCGGCCGAGCGTCTTTCGCTGACATCACCCGCGGGCGATACGCTGCTCGACATGTCGGGGCTCTCGCGCGTCGCGGTCGTGAGCGTTGCGAGTGCGGGCGGCGAGAGCGGCGTCGTGTATCGATCGGCGGGCGCGGCGCCCGTACTGACCGACAAGCTGCAGCTTTCGCGCGGCAATATCGCCGTGGTCGACGGCAGCGGCGTGCTCAAGCAGTTCGACACGGTCAACCCCGAAGAGATGACCGACGAACCCGCGTCGAGCGCCGACTGGGTCACGCGGCATTGGGCGCGCTGGGGCATTCCGGCCGTGCTCGTGGTGCTGTTGCTCGCGTTGATCGCGCTCGCGGGCCAGGCGCGCCGGAAGCATCGCGCGCGCGCCGGTGATGACGAGGATCGCGCGTGATGCCGGAGGCGCTCGGGTGGTACGGCGAGATTCTGCTCGCCGAGTACTACCAGGGACTCGAATACGTGGCCGCGACGGTCGCGGCGATCATTCTGCTTTCGAGCCTGGACGATCTGTTCATCGACGTCTGGTACTGGACGCGCAAGTTCTGGCGGCGCGTGACGGTCGAGCGCCGCTACGCGCCGCTCACCGTCGAGCAGCTTTATGCGCGCGACGAGCAGCCCATCGCGATCATGGTGCCCGCGTGGCAGGAACACGACGTCATCGCCGCGATGATCGAGGATCTCGTGCGCGTGCTCGACTATCGCGCATACACGGTGTTCGTCGGCACGTATCAGAACGACGCGGCGACGATCGCCGAAGTGGAGCGCATGCGGCATCGCTACAAGCATCTGCATCGCGTGGAAGTGCCGCACGACGGTCCGACATGCAAGGCCGACTGCCTCAACTGGCTCGTGCAGGCGATCCTGCATTACGAGTTCGAAGCCGGGATGGAGTTCGCGGGCATCGTGATGCACGACAGCGAAGACGTGCTGCATCCCGTCGAACTGAAGTTCTTCAACTATCTCCTGCCGCGCAAGGACATGATCCAGTTGCCGGTGGCGTCGCTCGAACGGCACTGGTTCGAGCTCGTCGCCGGCACGTACATGGACGAGTTCGCGGAATGGCACGCGAAGGATCTCGTCGTGCGTGAGAGTCTTGCGGGCGCGGTGCCGTCGGCGGGCGTGGGCACGTGCTTTTCGCGCCGCGCGATCCGCGCGCTCGTCGAAGAGACGCAGCACCAGCCGTTCAACACCGAAAGCCTCACCGAGGATTACGACATCGGCACGCGCATCACGCGGCTCGGCATGCAGTCGATCTTTCCGCTCTTTCCCGTCGAATTCACGACGCGCCGCAAGGGCTGGTTCGGTTTGGGCCGCGAGCGCGAAATCAGGCTGTCGATGCCGCTGTGCGTGCGCGAGTTTTTCCCCGACACGTTTCGCACCGCCTATCGGCAGCGCGCGCGCTGGACGCTCGGCATCGGCTTGCAGGGATGGGCGCTGACGGGCTGGAGCGGGTCGCTCGCGAATCGCTATCTGCTGATGCGCGACCGCAAGGGCGTGGTGACGGCGTTCGTCGGCATGCTCGCATACCTGCTCGCCGTGCAGTTCATGCTGTTCGCCACGGCTTCGTATCTCGGCCTCGCGGGCGACTTCTTTCCGTCGCCGTTCATCGATTCGCGGTGGCTGCAGGCGCTGCTCGCCGCGAACTCCGTCGCGCTCGTGCTGCGCGTCACGCAGCGCATCATCTTCACGACGCGGCTCTACGGCTGGGAGCACGGCGTGCTGTCGGTGCCGCGCATGGTCGTCAGCAACGTCATCAACTTCATGGCGGTGGCGCGCGCGTGGCGGCTTTTCATCGTGCATATGGTGACGGGGCGGCGGCTCGCATGGGACAAGACGATGCACGATTTCCCCAGCAACGAGGCCCTGCGCGACACGCGTCAGGATCTCGGGGAACTGCTCGTCTCGTGGCAGGCGATCGCACCCGAGCGGCTCGAAGAAGCGCGGCGGACGGATCATGCACGCGAAGCGCCGATCGGCCGCGTGCTCGTGACACGCGGCTGGCTCGACGAGGAAACGCTCGCGGAAGCGATCGCGTTCCAGGCCGACCTGCCGCGCGGACGCTTGGACGCGGCGCGGATGGACCCGACGCGCATCGCGACGCCCGAGACGCTCGTGCGGCTGCGCGTGCTGCCGCAGGGCATCGATGCGAACGGGCACGCCGTGTTCGTCTGCGCGAGCCTGCTCGACGATGCGTCGCTCGCCGAATTGCGCGCGACGTCCGGCGGCCCGGTCGCGCTGCAGATCGTGCGCGAAAGCGAGATCGCGGCGGGCCTGCGCATGCTGCGCGCGGTCGGCATGCCGGTCTTGACAGGCGATGGCGAAGACGATGCCTCGCCGGCGCTTGCCGACGCCACGGCCGCGCGCGGCGTGCCCTTGCTCGGCGACATCATGATCGAGATGGGGCTCGTCACGCGCAGCGCGTTCGAGGCCGCGTTGCGGGACTATCGGCCGGAGCGGCACGGACGCATCGGCGATTACATGGTGGCGGAGGCGATCATCACGTCCGATGCGCTCACCGCCGCAGTCGCGGAGCAGCGCCGCCGCTATCTCGCGCGGGCCGGCATTCGATGACGCCGCACGTTCGCGTTGCGTTGTGCGCCGCGCTCGCCTTGTGCGGCGCCGCGGCATCCCGTGCGGACGAGACCCTGCAGCTGCCTCTGAGCGGCGCGGCGTATCGCGTGGCGCGCGAAGCGTTCGCGGCCTACGGCGAGCATCGTTATGCCGATGCCATCGCAGGCGCGCGCGAGGCGATTCGCCAGCGGCCCGACGTCGCGGATCTGCGTCTGCTGCTTGCGAATGCGCTCGCGGCGCGCGGGCGTCTGAAGGACGCGAGCCGTGTGCTTGCCGAAGCCATCGCGCAGCTCGGTCCGGCGCCTTCGCTGACCGCGCGGCGCAGGCAGATCGACATCCTGATCGCGTCGGGCGGCGAGGGCGGCGTGCCGGACGACTTGCCGGCGCCGGCGTCGAAGGCAGCGCGCGCGGCGTATCGCGATTACGCGAAGAAGGATTACGCGTCGGCGGTGGCGGGAAGCCGCGAAGCCGTGCGTCTTGCGCCGCGGGCGGAGCGTCTGCGCTATCTGCTGATCGATTCCCTCGCCGCATCCGGCGACGATGCCGCCGCATACGATGCGGCCGTCGACGCATCGCAGCACTTCGGCGACAGCGACGCCTTGCGGGAGCGGCGGCGCTTCATCGGCGACCGGCTTGCGCCCGGGGCGTCGAAGTCCGCATATGTGGCGCGCGAGCGCGGCGACCTGGATGCGGCGCAAGATTTCGCGCGGAAGGCTGTCATGTATGCGCCGGCGCGGATGGATTTCCGCATGCAGCTCATCGAGATATTGTTCACGCGCGGCGATCTCGCGGGCGTGGAAGCCGCGGCGGGCGATGCCATCGCGATCGATGAAGACAATGCGCTCGCGTGGGCTTTGCGCGGATACGCACGCGCCGCGCGCGCAGAGCATGCCGACTTCGCGCGCGCGCTGACCCTGGCCGCATCCACCGATGCGGGCGACGCACGCGCATATCGCGATGCGCGCGTCGCGCGCACGATCGTCGCGGACGTGCGGCTCGCGCAAGGCAATCCGCAAGCGGCGCTCGATACACTGCCGTCCGTCGCCACGCAGCCCCCCGACGACACCGATGCCGCGATCACGTTACGCCGCCATCGCGCGCAAGCGATGTTGCGCATGGCGGCCACGCAGACCGTGCAAATCGATCCGCGCGCGCGCCCGACTTTCGAATGCCGCGAAGACCGGTTCGGCGCATCGTGCGATGTCTACGCGCACGATCCCGCACTCGCCGCGACACGCGAAGCGCGTCTTGCCGAACGTCGCGGCGATCGCGCAGCGGCCATCGGCTTCTGGCGCACGGCGATCGCCGAAGTGCCCGACGATCCGCAGCCGCGCATCGCGCTGATCGACGCGCTCGCGGCGACGGGCCGCACGCGTGAGGCCTCGGGCGAAGCGCGCGCGTTGATCGACGCGAATCTGCTCGATTCGATGACCGCCACGCAGGCCGCGTTCATCGCGCAGCGCGCGGGCGACAGCGCGCTCGCGCTGCACTACTTCGCGCGCGCGGAACGCGAGGGCGCGCTGCCCGCATCGGCCGAAGCCGACGCCGGCTACGCGGCGCTCAACCTGCGCCGCACCGACGAAGGCGTGAAGTTCCTGGAACGCGCGATCGACCATAGCGCGGGCGCGCCCGCCGGCGAGGCGCTCGCGCCTGAAGCACTGAACGACGCACGCGCGGCGCACGCCGAAGCGACGCGCAACTGGGGCTTCAGCGCGTCGGTGAACTATCGCGGCAACGGTGCGCAGCAAGGGTTCGCGTTCGCGCCCACGCCCGGCGTATCGAACAACTGGCAGGCGGGCGCGGAGGCGTACTGGCGGCCGTTCGGCAGCCTCGGTGACCGCATGTTCGAGGTGTACGCGCGCGGTTACGAGAACTTCGGCGTGAAGGGCGGCGGGCCGTCGGGGGTATCGACGTTGCAGGCGGCGATCGGCGCGCGCGTGAAGCCGTTCGCATCGGCGAATGCGATTCTCGCCATCGAAAAAATTCTGCCGATCGGCTCGGACGTGCGCGCCGACTGGCTCGCGCGCGCCGCGTATTCGAACGGCTTCGGCGACACGCGCAGGCTCGACGTCCCGAACTGGTGGACGGGCACGGTGTACGGCGAGGCGGGCCATTACATCCAGAACGATTCGACTTACGCGACCGCGAACGCGCGACTGGGCCGCACCTATCGCGTCGATGCGATCAGTCCGCGTTTGACGGTGTTTCCGCATGCGGTCGTCGGCATGGACTACGATTCGGCGGTCGATCACAGCGTGCCGGTGGGCGCCGGCGCGGGCGTGGCGGCGCGCTACTGGTTCCGCGGCGGTCCGTATGACGCGCCGCGTTCGTTCGTGGATGTCGCGGTGCAGTACCGCTTGCGCGTCGCCGGCGACGATCGCGCGCGAGGCGTGTTCTTCGGCGCGGTATTCTCGTACTGATGTCCTCTCTATTTTCCGCCCTCGTCATTGCGTGCTGCCTTGTGCTCGCGCCGGCTTCGGCTCAAGCCGATGCCTCGCGCGTGCGTCTCGTCGACGGCATCGTCTGGCAGCCCGACAACGCGCACGCCGATCCGCGCGGCGACTGGGACAAGCTCGGCGCGCATGAACTCATTGTGCAATGGACGGCGGTGGACGGCATCGCCTTCGTGCCCGGCGCCGGGATGCGCACGGCGGCACGGATGCCGGACTGGGAGCGCATCGGGCAGGAGCCCTGGGCGCGCGACGTGATCGTTGGACTCGCGGGCCGTTTCGACGAAGCGGCGGCGCGCGCGAATGCGGCGCAGTTGTTCGTCGAATCGATGCGGCTCGTGGAAGTTCATCCGCCCGTGCATGTGACGGGCTACTACTTTCCCGTCGAGATCGATCCGACCTGGCAGAACGCGGGTGCGCTGCGCGCGCTGCTCGATGGGTTGCCGCGTCCGTTGTGGATCAGCGTGTATGACCGCGCGAATGTCGGTGGCGCGGCGCTCGCGCAATGGCTCGATGAGTGGTTGCCGCGCGATGTAGGCGTGCTGTTGCAGGACGGCTGCGGCGTGTATGCGCGAGAGCCGCGCGTCGCGCGGGAGTATGCGGATCAGATTGCGGCGAAGCTCGGGCGGCATCGCGTGCGAATCATTGCGGAAGCGTTCCGGCCGCAAGTGGGCGGCGGGTTTCGTTCCGCGACAGTGGACGAACTGAGGCCGCAGATCGATGCGTATCGCGGATATAAGACCTATCTTTTCGATGGGCCGCATTATGTGTCCGCGGACATCGTGCAAGGCCTGCTCGATGCGTATCGACGGCATTAGCGACGCGCCGCAACGCCAGTTCCGCAAAGCGCTCCGGCGCGCTGCCTCGTCGGCCGGCCGTGGCTGCCGGCCGCCTGCGTATGACGCTTACTTGACCGATGCCGTGTCGATGGCACGCGCCGAATCGGCAGGCAACACCGACGTCAGCACATTCGACGGCACATGCTGCGCTTCGTCCTTCGACACCGCGCCGACGAACTTCCATCCTGACGGCATCTTGACGAAGGTGAAGCCGGTCGGCTGATCGACGAACACCGAATACGGCGCGGGCGACGCCGGCGTTGCCGTGGCTTGCGCAAACGACATCAGCGGGCTCATCAGCAGCAACGCGGCGGCCAGTGCGGACAAAGTCGATTTCATGACGACACTCCTAAGAAGGTTCCGAGATTTATGTAACGGTCGACACATATATTTGAACATCGTCGCGTGACGGCGTCCAGTTATTTTGTTACGATCGACACATAATTCAGAATTTCAATGCGCGCAGCAATCGATGGGACGCGCAAAGGAGCGAGACATGCCGTCGGAAGTTCGGGAAACGCAGCACAAGGCGCGCGGACGGCCCCGCACGTTCGACCGCGAGGCGGCCTTGCGAAGGGCGATGGAAGTGTTCTGGGCCAAGGGCTTCGACACGTGCTCGATGGCCGATCTCGTCGACGCAATGGGCATCAATTCGCCGAGCCTCTACGCCGCGTTCGGCAGCAAGGAAGATTTGTATCGCGAGGCGGTCGAGCTCTACACGGACGCGGAAGGCGGCGCCGCGCTCAGGCAGTTGCAGGCGCACGAGTCCGTGCGCGACGGCCTGCGCGCGATGTTTCGCACGAGCGTCGAGCTTTTCACCGGCGCGCCGAATCCGCGTGGCTGCATGATCTTTCTGGGCGCGATGTCCGTCGGCGCCGAGCATGCGCAGTTGCGCAGCGAGATGCAGAAGCGCAGACGCAAGGTGGCGTCGATCGTCGCGGCGCGGCTCGCGCGAGGCGTCGAGAACGGCGAGCTCAATGCACGCACCGATGTTCCCGCGCTCGCCGCGTTGTGCATGACGCTGTTCGCGGGCTTGTCGATTCAGGCGCAGGACGGCGTGCGCAAGGCGGCGCTCCTTGCGGCGATCGATCAGTTCATCGCGACGCTGCCGCTGCGCGCAAAACGCTGAACGCGCGATCCGTATTCGTCCGTCGAGCGTCGGTAATGCAACGACGCTGCCCACGTCGTTGCGCGAAACGATCGCAGCCGATGCCCAAGCGGATGAAACAAACTGTCCTTGCGCTTGCTCACGCGCCGACCCCGGGACCAGAATCGCCCGGATAGGAACGCAAATCACGGAGCATCGCCATGACAACGCACGTCATCAGTTTTTTCGCGGACGGTAACGCTCACGCGTCGTTCGAGAATGCGCGCCGCTACTGCGCGCGTCAGGGATACAGACACGAATACGTCGATGCGAGCGCGATCGGCTGGCCGCATCTGCGGATGTTGCTGAAATATCAGGTGCTGCTGCGAGCGCTGCGCACGAGCGCCGAGGGCGACCTCGTGCTGCTGCTGACGCAGGACTGCCTGCTGTTGCGCGACATACCCTGCGAGACTTTCATGCAAGGCGGGAGCCGCGACTGGATCATCTCGTACCGCGACAGCCACGACGTCGATGTGATGGCGGCGTTCCAGCTCTGGCGCAATACGCCCGCCGCGCGCGAGTGCGTCGAGCGCCTTTGCGAGCGTGCGAAGTTCGGCGGCCACGCGCTTGTGAGCGAATCCGAGTTGCTGCGCGCGCTCGATCCGCTGTCGTTCAACGTGGCGATCAATGGCTATGTGCCCGTTGCGCTTGCCGCGCTGGACGTGTCTCCGGTCTGGTCCGAATGGCCCGCATTCGCGCTCGCGCTCGCGGATATACGCGAAGCGCCGAGAAATCAGCCGGTTTTCGCTGGCCTGCGCGATCTGCTCGCGGAGCACGTCAACGATTATCAGGCGCGCGGACTGCCGTATCTCGCCTTGCCGGCACCGGAAACCGGCGAAGCGCGCTACGAGGCAGTGAACGGCGACGCGCGTGTCGCGCTCGCGATGCTCTACACGCCGAATATCCGCGAGTACGGCGCGATCGCCGAGCGCAATCTGCGCCGCTATTGCGAGCGGCACGGCTATGCGCTCCATCTCTATCGCGACGTGCCGCCGGACGCCGGCCCGGACGCGAGCGGCAACTGGATCAAGCCGTGGGTGCTGCTGCGCCATCTGCCCGGACACGAATGGGTCTTCTGGATCGATGCCGACGTGCTCGTCGTCGATCAGGGCAGGCCGCTCGAATCGCTCATGAAGGACCGCGACCGCGTGATCGCGACGGACGTGAGCTGGCGGTTCAACTCGGGCATCATGGGCTTTCGGAACACGCGGCAAAACATCGAGGTGCTGAGCGAAATCGAGCAGACCATCGGCGGGATCGCGGATAAATCGTCCACATACGCGAGCGGCGGCGATCAGGACGTGTTCATCAAGGTGCTGCAACGGCACGGCCTCGCCGAATATCGCGATCTTCTCGATTGCACGACGATCAACACGCCGTACCAGCTTCAGGGCAGCGACAGCTTCATGGTGCATTACATGCATATGTGGCCGTCGATGCGCGCGCTCGCGATGCATCACGGCGACCTGACAAGCCAGATGCGCGGCGCGCGCCGTCCTTGACTTTCCAAAGCATTACGGGCGAGCATGAGCGAACGCGCGGGGCCGCCGCGCGGGCATCGACTTTGTACGTAGTCCCTACATACACATCACTCCGATGGTGCCGCGCCCGTCCATGCCACGGCAGCAGATCCGCCTTTGCCCGGCGAGCGACGGCGTGCGCATCGCATACGCGACTTGCGGCTCAGGGCCGCCGCTCATCAAGGCGGCGAACTGGCTGAGTCATCTGGAGCTGGACTTCACGAGTCCGGTCTGGAGCCATCTGGTGCTCGAACTGTGCGGCCGCCACACGCTGATTCGCTACGATCAGCGCGGCTGCGGTCTCTCCGACCGCGATGTCCCCGACATTTCCTTCGACGCCTGGCTGCGCGATCTCGAAACCGTCGTCGATGCGAGTGGCCTCGAACGCTTTCCGCTGCTCGGGATATCGCAGGGCGCGTCGATCGCCATCGCGTATGCGGTCGCGCATCCGGAGCGCGTCACGCATCTCGTGCTGCACGGCGGCTACGCGCGCGGCCGGCTCAAGCGCACCTGCGATCCGGCGCTGCGCGAGGAAGCCGAAATGCTCGTGAAACTCGCCGAACTCGGCTGGGGAAAACAGAATCCCGCGTTCCGGCAATTCTTCACGACGCAATTCATTCCCGGCGGCACGCCCGAGCAGCATCACTGGTTCAACGAGCTCGAACGGCTGACCACGACGCCGCACAATGCCGCGCGCATCATGCGCGTGTTCAACGAGATCGACGTGGTCGATCTGCTGCCGCGCGTGCAATGCCCGACGCTCGTGCTGCACGCCACCGGCGACGCGCGCGTGCCCTTCGACGAAAGCCGGCTGCTCGCCGGTCAGATTCCCGGCGCGCGCTTCGTGCCGCTCGAAAGCGAGAACCATCTCACGCTCGAATCCGACGCCGCCTGGCAGCGCTGGCGCGAGGAAGTGCGGGCGTTCCTGCCGTCTGCGCAAGTGGCCGATCCCGCGTTCTCCGCACTGACGCCACGCGAGCGGGATATCGTCGAATTGATCGCGGGCGGGCGCGACAACGCGCAGATCGCCGCGCGCCTCGCGCTCAGTGAGAAGACGGTGCGCAATCACATCACCAGCATCTTCGCGAAGCTCGAAGTCGAGAATCGCGCGCAGGCAATCGTGCTTGCCCGCCGCGCGGGCTTCGACGCGCCTGCCTGAGCCTTCGGGACACACGTCCCCCTTCCCTGGCGCCAAAACGTCGCGTCCCGGTTCGCGACCGGGACTTGCGCCTCATGTGCGAAAGCGCGGCACTCCCGAGAATGATCAGCAGAACGGTGACGCGACGCATGACTCATGCATGAACCCTACGCCGACCTGTTCGACGCGGCGCGCCGCCTGTCCGGCGCCCCTTTCAACGCAGTCATCGACGCAGAGTCATCCCGGAGTTTTTACATGAAAGCCGTTCAGCACGAGTCCAGCAAGACCAGTACGCAACAACGCTATGCGAAGTGCATCGAAGTGTCCCGCCGCATTCGCTGGGATATCGATCGCGACGTATTGCGCGGCCGTCATTTCGATCCCGCGCACAAGTTCATGCCCGACGGGCTCACCGAAGTCAACCGCCTGCCGTTTCTGGATACGCGCGAACGCCGGCTCATGTCGCAGATTCAGGGCCGCACGTACGCCAACATGTTCGGCATGATCGAGCGTTTCGTCGGCGCGAAGATGCTGGAAGTCGGCCGCGATCACGCGCTCGGCGATCAGACCGCGCTCGAAGCGATCGTTCGTTTCACCGATGAAGAGCTGAAGCATCAGGAACTGTTCCGCCGCGTCGAGGCGCTCGCGGCCGAAGCGCTTCCGCCCGGCTATCGCTTCGTTGCGCAGGCCGACGAAGTCGCCGCGTTCGTGCTCGGCAAGTCCACATGGTCGATTCTCGCGCTGACGTGCTGCGTCGAAATCGTCACGCAGGTGCATTACCGGCAGAGCATGGAGAGCGACGCGAGCCTCTCGCCGCTCTTCAAGGACATCTTCCTGTTTCACTGGAAGGAGGAGTCGCAGCACGCGATCATCGACGAACTGGAATGGGTGCGCGAGGACGCGCGCATCGACGACGACGCACGCGATGCCGCGATCGGCGATCTGATCGAACTCGTCGCGGCGATCGACGGCATGATGCAGGCGCAAGCCGCCGCCGACGCGCACTACTTCGTCACGCTACTCGACCGCGCGCTGTCCGACGACGAAGAGGCGCGCGTGCATGCGGGGCTGGTCGACGCGTATCGCTGGCAGTACATCATCTCCGGCGTCGACGAGCCGCGCTTCGGCGAGATTCTGACGAGTCTGGTCAGCGAGGCTCAGGGCGAGCGCCTCGGCGCCGCACTCACGCCGATGAGACGCCGCGCGCTCACAAGCGAGTCCGACGCGCTCGCGTGACGCATTCAGCGTGAAGCACGAGGCCGGGTGACAGCGCCCGGCCTTTTTGCACTTTCGAAGGCAAAACGTAAGGCAAGCGCGTTTGCTGCTCTGCAAAACGCTGAATTACCGTGAAAACCTAGTCGTTACTGACGGACTGGAGCACTTTCTTTTCGGGCAACATGGTCAGATCAGGTAGTCGTCGCTCACTGTCCCAAACTGATAACTAGATTGGACCATCATGCTCGCCGAACCGTTACCGCAGGCATCCGACATCGAAAAACTCGCAGAGGACCACGAGCGCTTCGCGCGACATACGCCATCCGAAATATCCATTGTTCTGCGCAATCTCGTGCAGCGTCGCGACATGCTGACGGTCACGAGCGGGAAAGGGCAGATCGTCACGCAATTGCTGGAAGTCGATGTGCGCGGTGCGCGTATCGTGTTCGACTGGGGCGGCGTGGAATCGGACAACCGCGCGCTGCTCGAAGCGCGGCAGTTGTATTTCAAGGGTGCGCCGGACGGCGTGCGCGTCGAATTCACGACGCACGCCGCCCATGCCGTGACCTGCGAGGGACGGCAGGCGTTCGAAGTCTCCTTTCCCGAGAAGCTCTATCAGTTCCAGCGCCGCGAATACTTCCGCGTGCCGACGCCGATTCTCGATCCGTTCTACGCGAAGGGCGCGTTCGGCGACGGCGAATCGTTCCGCTACGAAGTGCACGATCTGTCGCTCGGCGGCATCGCGCTGCGCATGGACACGCCGCGTCTCGCGCAAACGGAGACCGGCACGCTGTTCAACGATGTCGTGCTGCATCTCGGCCCCGGCGCGGCATTGCCCGTCGATCTCGAACTCGTGTCGCCGCGCACCGTGACCACGCCGCGCGGCGATGTGCGCTATGTCGTCGGATTCCGTTTCGTGCAGCTTTCGGGCGCGGCGGAGAACGTGCTGCAGCGTCTCATCACGCGCATGGAGGCGAAGCGCCGCAGCCTGTCGGCGTGAACGGCACGCGGATGCGAGGCGCCGTGGAGTAGAATGCGTGCCTCTTTCCACTGCATGACGACGCATGTTGCGCAAGGCCTGGCGCGGAGAAGAACGTTGCTGGAAAGTCTGGTGGCTGTTGGGCGTGCCGATTCACCTCGCATGGTGGTTCGTCTATCTCGACCTCTGGACGAGCGGCGTCGCTCCCGAAACATTCCTGCTGATCACCGTCTGGTTCTGGCCCGGCATGCTGGGCGTATTCGCCCTCTGCTCGGCGTTGTATCTGCTGTGGTGCACGCTCGCGTGGCGCTGCGCGGGCAATGTCGATCGCCGCATGTGGACGGTCATCGCGCGCGTGCTGATCGGCGTCGGGCTCGGGTCGTTTCTCACCGAATGCGCGTTGATTCTTTCGGCGCCGTTCGCCTGAACCGTCGATTGCCGCGCACGCGATTCGACTTACCGTGCACAATGTCCGGGCTTGCAGCAAGCCAACGACGAACGGACAACGACGCGCATGCTCAACGAATTCGCCAAGACGGTCCTCGTGATCGTCGCCGGTTTGTTCCCGATCATCAATCCGCCGGCGACGGCGCTCGTCGTGCTGAGCATGCTGCCGCATATCGGCGACGACGATCGCGCCGAGCTTGCGCGGCGCATCTGCATCAACAGTTTCGCGATTCTGCTCGCGTCGCTTTCGATCGGCGCCTACGTGCTGTCGTTCTTCGGCATTTCGATTCCTGTGTTGCGCGTGGCGGGCGGTCTGGTCGTCGCGATGGCGGGCTGGAGCCTGCTGCAGGCGCCCGATGACGACGACGCCTCCGAGGCCGCGCCGAGGCCCCGCAGCGGCGCATCGCTGCGCGCGAAGGCCTTTTATCCGCTGACGCTGCCGATCACCGTCGGGCCGGGCGCGATCGCGGTTGCCATCGCACTCGGCACCGGCTCGCCGCGCCACGGCCTGCAGCCGGTGCATCTCGCGGGTGTCGGCGTCGGGCTGGTGGTCCTGTGCGCGAGCATCTATGTGTGCGTGCGCTTCGCCGGGCATCTCGAACGCCTGCTCGGCACTGCCGGCACGCAGGTCGCGATGCGCCTCTTCGCGTTCGTCATCTTCTGCATCGGCGTCGAGATTCTTTGGCTCGGACTGTCCGAGCTGATCGCGTCGGTTCATCTCACTATCAAGTAGCGCAATTCCCGGACAAACCCCGAGCGACGCTCGCGGATGACAGCGTTACCATTTTTGGTCGTCGCATGGTAGCGCTACCATCAAGGAGACGCCGCTTGACTCTGAATCGCAAGAAGCCGGAAGACCTGCGCAGTCACCGCTGGTACGGCGCGAACGACCTGCGCTCGTTCGGCCACCGCTCGCGCACGGCGCAGATGGGCTATCACGCGTCCGATTACATGGGCAAGCCGGTTATCGCCGTGCTCAACACGTGGAGCGAAATCAATTCGTGCCACACGCACTTCAGGCAGCGCGTCGAGGAAGTGAAGCGCGGCATCTGGCAGGCGGGCGGCTTTCCCGTCGAAATGCCGGTGATGACGCTCGCCGAGCCGTTCCAGAAGCCGACGACCATGCTCTACCGCAATTTTCTCGCGATGGAAGCCGAGGAAGTGTTGCGCTCGTATCCGTTCGACGGCTGCGTGCTGATGGGCGGCTGCGACAAGACCACGCCCGGCCTTCTGATGGGCGCGATCAGCATGAACCTTCCCGCGATCTTTCTGCCCGCCGGCCCGATGCTGCGCGGCGACTGGCACGGCCGCACGCTCGGCAGCGGCTCCGATACGTGGAAGTACTGGGCGGAACTGCGCGCGGGCACGATCACCGAGGACGAGTGGAAGGGCGTGGAAAGCGGCATAGCGCGCTCGCCGGGCCATTGCATGACGATGGGCACGGCATCGACCATGACGAGCGCCGCCGAAGCGCTCGGGATGACGCTGCCCGGTTTCGCGTCGATTCCCGCGGTGGATTCGCGGCACGCGCAGCACGCGTCGCTGACGGGGCAGCGCATCGTCGACATGGTGTGGACGGACCTCAAGCCGTCCGACATTCTCACGCCGGCCTCCTTCGACAACGCCGTGACGACCGTGCTCGCGCTGTCCGGCTCGACCAACGCGATCGTGCATCTCGTGGCGGTCGCGCGGCGCGCGGGCGTGCCGCTCACGACCGCGCGCTTCGACGAACTCGCGCGCGTGACGCCGGTGCTCGGCAACATCCGCCCGGCGGGCAAATATCTGATGGAAGATTTTTTCTACGCCGGCGGCCTGCGCGCGCTGCTCGCCGAACTCGGCGATCTGATCGACGGCTCGCAACTGACCGTCAATGGCGCGACGCTCGGCGAGAACATCGCGGGGGCCGCGATTTTCAACGACGACGTGATTCGCCGCCGCACCCATCCATTGGTCCAGAACGACGGCCTCGCGGTGCTGACCGGCAATCTCGCGCCGGACGGCGCCGTGATCAAGCCGGCGGCGATGGAGGCGCGCCTGCTCAGGCATCGCGGGCCGGCGGTCGTGTTCAGGGATTACGCCGACATGGCCGCGCGCATCGACGACGAAGCGCTCGACATCACCGCCGATTCGGTGATCGTGCTTCAGCACGCCGGGCCGGTCGGCGCGCCGGGCATGCCGGAGTGGGGCCAGTTGCCGATCCCGCAGAAGCTTCTGAAAGCGGGCGTGCGCGACATGGTCCGCATATCCGATGCGCGCATGAGCGGCACGAGCTACGGCGCATGCGTGCTGCATGTGGCGCCGGAGTCGTTCGTCGGCGGGCCGCTCGCGTTCGTGAAGGACGGCGACATCGTCGAGCTGGACTTGCCCGCGCGCCGCCTGCATCTCGGTGTCACCGATGACGAGCTCGCCGCGCGCAAGGCCGCGTGGACACCGCCGAAGCGCCCGTTCGAGCGCGGCTTCGGCGTGATGCATCAATTGCATGTGACGCAGGCGGACAAGGGCTGCGACTTCGATTTCCTCGAAGAGAAAGCCGCGACCGGCGGCGACCCCGACATACATTGAGACGCGCAACCTCATGACGACACCCGATATCGCCATTTCCGACGAAACCATCGAGCTGCTGCGCCACGTCAGCACCGCGACGCTCACGACGCAACTCTTCAAGCGCGGCCTGCGCAACGTGTTCCTGCAAGGCGTCGCGCCGCTCGTGAAGCCTGCGAAAGGCACGCCGAACATGGTCGGGCCGGCGTTCACGCTGCGCAATATTCCGGCGCGCGAGGATATCGATCACGTCGGCGTGTTCCAGGACCCGGATCACCCGCAGCGCAAGGCCGTCGAAAGCGCGCCGCCGGGCAGCGTCCTCGTGCAGGATTGCCGCGGCGAGCGCAGCGTCGCGTCGACGGGCTCGATCCTCACGACGCGTCTCAAGGTTCGCGGCGTCGCGGGCATGGTGTCGGACGGCTGCGTGCGCGACTCGGGCACGATCGGCGATATCGGCCTGCCGCTCTTTTGCGCGGGCGCGAGCGCGCCGCTCAATCTCGCGAAGCATCACGCGGTCGACATGAACGTGCCGATTGCATGCGGCGGCGTGGCGGTGTATCCGGGCGATATCGTCGTCGGCGATGTGGATGGCGTCGTGGTCGTGCCGCGCTACATGGCCGAGGACGTCGCGAAGGACGCGACCGGGCAGGAAATCATGGAGGAATTCCTGTCCTCGCGCGTGGAAGGCGGCGCGATGCTGCGCGGCACGTATCCGCCGAATGAGGAAACGCTCGCCGCCTACGAGGAATGGCGCAAGCGGCGCACGGTCGGCTGACTGTACGGGCCTTGCGTTTCCATCGAAGCCCGCTCAAGCCGACACCAAGATGGCCTCGACCAAACCGGACCTCACACGCACGCGCCGCGCGCGCACAGGCGCGAAAGGCGTGCGCATCACCGACGTGGCGGCATCCGCGGGCGTCTCGCCGATCACCGTCTCGCGCGTGTTCAACGCGCCCGGCACCGTCGCGCCCGAGACGCTCGCCCGCGTGCGCCACGCCGTCGCGGAACTGGGCTACGTGCCGAACCGGCTGGCCGGCGGGTTGTCATCGGCGAAATCGCGGCTGATCGCGGCGATCGTGCCCACCGTCGCGCACTCGCTCTTCTCCGAAACGGTGCAGGTTTTCAGCGATACGATGGCGCGCGCCGGCTATCAGGTGCTGCTCGGCCTGTCCGGCTACAGCGACGAAGACGAAGACGCGTTGCTCGACGCCGTGCTGAGCCGTCGTCCGGAAGGCGTGTTCCTGACGGGCGTCGCGCACACGCCGACGCTGCGAGACCGCCTGCGCAAGCTCGGCATTCCGATCGTCGAGACGTGGGACATGAGCGACGATCCGATCGACATGCTCGTCGGCTTTTCGCATGAGCACATCGGCGTGATGGTGGCCGAGCGCTTTCTCGCGCGCGGCACGCGCCGCCCCGCGCTCGTGTCCGCGAACGACCGGCGCGCGCTCGCGCGGCGGCGCGGTTTCGTCGAGACCCTCGAGAAACACGGCGTGAACGATGTCGCCGAAATACTGATGCCGCCGCCCAGTTCTGTCGCCCTCGGCAAGGAAGGCTTGCGGCGCGTGCTCGAAAGGCGCGCGGGCGTCGATGCGATCTTCTGCAGCTCCGATCTGCTCGCGCTCGGCGTCGTGTCCGAGGCGCGCCGGCTCGCGATCGACATTCCCGGGCGCATCGCCGTGTGCGGCTTCGGCGATCTCGAATTCACCGCCGACGCGATGCCCGCGCTCACGACCGTGCGCGTGGACCGCAAGCGCATCGGCGCGACGGCGGCGCGCTGTCTCATCGACAGGCTGGGCGGCGCGACCGGGGAAACGCGCGTCGATGTTGGCTTCGAGCTGGTCGAGCGCGAGACGCTCTGACTACGGCAGAAGATTCCACTTGATGATCGCGCGCACGTCGCGCTCGAAGCCGAGCACGCTCATCGCGGCGGTGTCCATCGCGAGATGCGCGCCGAGCGAGGGCGAGCCGGTCGCCCATTGCGCGCCGAACACGCGCGAGAAATGCGCGTGCGAAAAGAGCGCGATGTTCGTCGCGTTCGTTGCGAGCAGCGTGTCGATGAGCGCCTGCGCGCGCCTGCCGACATCGGCGAGACTCTCGCCTTCGGGAATCGGCGACGTCCACACCGACCAGTCCGGCACTTCTTCGCGAATATCCGGCGTCGTGCGGCCTTCGTAAATGCCGTAATTCCACTCGTGCAGTTCGGGTTCGACCTGCGCGAGACCGGAGAGACCCGCGAGGCGGCATGTTTCGATCGCGCGGTTCATCGGGCTCGTCAGCACGAGATCGAAGGTCTGGGACGCGAGGACCGGCGCGAGCGCGGTTGCCTGCTTGCGTCCGTCATCGGTGAGCGGGATGTCGGTCGTGCCGGTGTGCTGGCCCGACTTGCTCCATTCGGTTTCGCCATGCCGGATCAGCCAGATATGGACGCCGCCTTTCATGTTCATGTCGTTCACCCGGTGTCTGAGAAATGCGGTGCGCGCCCGCGCGTCACAGCCTGGAATTCTGCGCCGATCTCCGAAGGAACGCCGCGACGCTGCCTTTCAATCCAGCTCGCCTGTCGCGAACGCCTTCAGCAAATGATGCGCGATCGCGAACGGCTTGGGCGCCGACATGCCCGCTTCGTGCGTGCCGTCGAGCATCGCGGCGACTTCCTTGCGCGTGAACCAGCGCGCGTCTTCCAGTTCGTTCCTGTCGACGATGATCTCGGCGGTGGCGGCGCGCGCGAAGCAGCCGATCATCAGCGACGACGGAAACGGCCACGGCTGCGACGCGAAATAGCGCACGTCCGTGCAGCGGATGCCCGCTTCCTCCAGCACCTCGCGATACACCGCGTGCTCGAAGGTTTCGCCCGGCTCGATGAAACCCGCCAGCGCCGAATACATGCCCGGCAGGAATTGCGGCTGACGCCCGAGCAGGCAACGTTCTCCATCGGTGACGAGCATGATCACGACCGGATCGACGCGCGGAAAATGCTGCGCCTTGCAATTCGGACAGATGCGCCGCCAGCCCGCACCGGCGGAATCGGTCGGCTGGCCGCAGTTCGCGCAGAATCGGTGACGGCGATGCCAGTCGAGCATCGACCGCGCTTCGCCGAGCGCGCTGACGAGCCAGGGCGCCACGAGCCCTTGCATCGCGATGGGGCGCAGCTCGATCGCTTCGACTTCAGGAAGGCTTTCCGTCGCGTTGTCGAAAGAGGCCGCGAAAAGCGCGCGCGCTTCGGCGTCGCGGCCGAGAAACACTGTTTGCGATGGCGCGCCGGCCGCCGCCGCTTCCTGCGCGCTGAAGAGCGGATCGTGCCCGTCGATGCGCTTGAAGAGCGGCACGTTGTTCACGAAAAGCAGAAAGCGCGTGGACGGATCGTCGCGCAGGCTGGCGACGAACGCTTCGTCGTCGCGCTTTTCCGACACGCGATCGAGCGGATCGAGCGTAAAACCGATGGCATGAGGCGGCGTGGGCATAGTATTTTGCGTGTGTGGCGGCGCGTGACGGGAGAATGCCGAAACGCGCGCCGCGTGACGGGAAGCTGCGGGGCCAGTCGGCAATCGTAGCGAAGTTGGCGCGTCCTTGCAGGGCGACGCCCGGAGACGCCGATGATCACGCTGTATTCATATCCTCAGTTGTTCGGCCTCGAAGACAACAACCCGTTCGGGTTGAAGGTGTTCGCGTTCCTGAAGCTCGCGTGCCTGCCGTTCGGGCATCGTCATGTGCTCGACACGAGCGCCGCGCCGCGCGGCCAGCTTCCGTATCTCGTGGATGACGATGAAACCATCGGCGACAGCGATGCGATCATCGCGCATCTGAAACGCAAGTACGCGCTGACGCTCGACGACGCGCTCACCGCCCCGCAGCGCGACCTCGATCTGCTGATTCGCCGCACGCTCGACGATCTCTATTGGGTGATGTCGTATTCGCGCTGGCGCGACGACCGCTATTGGCCGCAGTTCCGCGCGGCGCTTCTGGAGCAGCATCCGGATATCGGCGGGGAGGCGCTCGAGGGCGCGCGAAAATACAACTTCGAGCGCTATCGGTATCAGGGCATCGGACGGTACGAGCCCGAGGCCGCGTATGCGCGCGGCATAGCGAGCCTTCAGGCGATGGCGAGCCTGCTCGGCGACGGGCCGTTCATGTTCGGCGCTGCGCCCGCGAGCATCGATTGCGCGTTGTATGGGTTTGTCGCGAGCATCTGGTTCTACGACATCGATACGCCTCTCAAGCAATTCGTCGCGACGCAGCGCAATCTCGTCGCGCATTGCGGCGCGACGCGCGCGCGCATGGGGCAAAGCGCGACGCCGTGAGGCTCGCTCCGGCGATGAGCGCCCGCGCTCGTGAAGCCGCCGGCACCGGTCGCCGCCGCTGCACTCAGAGCCGCGAATTGAACGGCCTGATGCTCATGCGCACGCCGTCATAGTCGGGCGCGGCATCGAATGAGACCGCGGCGCCGGTTGCGTCGCCGCAGCTCGCGATGCGCGGCGAGAGGACTTTCACCGCGCCGGAGAGCACCCGCTCGCACACGCGTTCGAACGCACGCGCTTCTTCGCGCGGGCTCACGAGGCCCGACGCGCCCGCTCGCTGCATATCGAGGAGCGCGTCGGGGTCGGTTTCGTCGGTGAAGATGACGACGGGCGTATCGGGAAACGTCCGGCGCAATTCGCGCAGCAGCGCGAAATCGTCCGCATGGCAGCCTTCCAGACCGCAGCCCAGCACGATCAGGTCGTAACTCGCGGTCCGCAGCCTCGCGAGCAATTGATCGGCGCTCTTGACGCATGCCGTGACCCGAAACCGCTCGTGCGACTCGAACCAGCTTTGCAGCCCATACAAAACGACAGGGCGATCGTCTGCAACGACGATACTAATTTTGTGTTCGCGCTTCATTTTTTTCGGCGGGCTCGACGGACAATGTATCCGCCGGCCGCGCTTCGGTTGCCTGAACCGCGCACGTTAGCAAATCAAAAGTCTCACGCTGCGCCGCACTACAAAATATATCGATTCCTTGTCGATTGGCGCGGTGGCCGTTCGTCGTCCAGATATCGGCGCTGCAATCGTCGCAGGCGCATCGCCGCGTTCCGAACCCGCTCGATAATCCGGAGGCTCTCAGATGAGCTTGCAACTCTATGCACACCCATTTTCTTCGTATTGTCAGAAAGTTCTGGTGGCGCTGTACGAAAACGGCACGCGCTTCGAATGGCGCGCGCTCACGCCCGAAACGCCGCAATGCATGGCTGAACTCGCCGAAATCTGGCCGATGAAGCGCTTTCCCGTGCTGGTCGATGACGGTCGGCCGGTGATCGAATCGACGGTGATCATCGAACACCTGGGGCTGTTCCACCCTGGCCCGGTGCGCCTCGTTCCCGATGATCCGCGTGCCGCGCTCGAAACGCGCTGGATGGATCGTTTCTTCGACAACTATGTGTCCACACCGCAGCAGAAGATCGTGTTCAACGCGATGCGCGATCCGAACGAGCGCGATGCGCGCGGCGTCGCCGATGCCCGCGCGATGCTCGACACGTCCTACGCCTTTCTCGATCGCAAAATGGCCACGCGCGAATGGGCGGCGGGCGACACCTTCAGCCTCGCCGATTGCGGCGCCGCGCCGTTTCTGTTCTATGCCGACTGGTCGCATCGAATCGGGGACGCGTATCCGAACGTGATCGCGTATCGCAAGCGCCTGCTCGCGCGGCCCTCGTTCGCTCGTGCCGTCGAGGAGGCGCGGCCGTATCGCGCGTTGTTTCCGCTCGGTGCGCCGGACCGCGACTGAGCTACTTGAGCCACAGGAGATCGGATATGAGCACGACCACGAATCACGTTCCCGCCGATGAACTCGCGAAGCGCGCCGCGATGAGGTTTCCCAACGAAAGCGCCGAGTATCGCCGGGCGCGCACCGCGTTGCTGGCCGAGGAAATCGAATTGCGCCGGCACATCGAGCGCGTCGCGCAGATGCGTCGCGCGCTGCCGCCCGGCGGCGAAGTGACAGGCGATTATCGATTCGAAGGCGAACGCGGCGCGGTCGATTTCGCGGGCCTTTTCGGCGACAAGGACACGCTCGTCACCTACAGCTACATGTTCGGGCCGCAGCGCGAACGGCCGTGTCCGATGTGCACGTCGCTGCTGTCGGCATGGGAGGGCGAGGCGCGCGACATCGAACAACGCGTGGCGCTCGCGGTGATCGCGCGTTCGCCGATCGCGAAGCTGGTGGCGTTCAAGACCGAGCGCGGCTGGCGCGATCTCAGGCTGTTTTCCGATACGAACGGCGCGTTCAGCCGCGACTATCACGCGATATCGAAAGAAGGCGGCGATGAGCCCGCGCTCAACGTTTTCACGCGGCGCGACGGCGTGATCCGGCATTTCTGGAGCGGCGAGATGGATTTCGCTACCGCCGATCCCGGCGAGGATCCGCGCGGCGCGCCTGATCTGATGCCGCTCTGGACCGTGCTCGACATGACGCCCGAAGGACGCGGCACGGACTGGTACCCGAAGCTGGACTACGGGCCGCGGACGTAAGGGAATGCAGTGCGCCGCCGGCGCTTCGTCTGCAAAGATGGGTCATATCTTCGGCGCACGCGTCAACTTCCAGGCGAGGCGCGCGTTGTGAGCGAGTCGATGAAATGCGTCGGCATTTCATGGAGAAACTCGCTAATGCAGAACAACGGACCCATCATGCAGTGGCAGGCGGCGCGCGTGGCCGCTATCGCGGCTTCCGGCGCGTGCGCCACATTGAACGGATGCGCGAACCAGCCGGACATCCCGTCGAAGGAAGCGGACTCGGCGTCGATCCTCACCGAAAGCGCTCACATCGCGGAGTCGATGCCCGCTCAGGAAAGCCACGCCCTCGATGCCGAGCCGCTCGACTACCGCAACGCCCGGACGAAGACGGTTCCGAATATCGGCTGGGCGTCGTATTACAGCAAGAAGTTTCAGGGGCGCAGAACGGCCAGCGGCGAACGCTACGACATGCACGCGTTGACGGCGGCGCATCGCACATTGCCGCTCGGCTCGTATGTGCGCGTCAGCAATCTCGCGAAGACGAAGTCGATTGTCGTGCGCATCAACGATCGGGGCCCGTTCGTGAAAGGCCGCATGATCGATCTGTCTTTCGCGGCGGCTGTCGAACTCGGTCTGCAACGCGCGGGAAGCGCGCAGGTGATCCTCGAACCGGTCGATCGGCCCGTCGCGCTGGCGTCGGCGTCCCGCGCGCCGCAACGCATCATGCTGCGCATCGAGCCTCATCCGCGGCATCGAAAGAAGCACGCAACGCCTCATTGACACGCGGACGGATACAATGCGGCGGCGCGCGATCATCGCGCTTCCGGCCGCCGTCATTCGATCCAAGTCATGAACCATTCGCCTCGGGCCTTTCTGCTGGGCCCGCTTCTGAAGCGCGTATCGCGATCGTTCTACCTCACGCTGCGCATCTTGCCGAGGGGCATGCGCGATCCCATCGGGCTTGCGTATCTGCTGGCGCGCGCCGCCGACACGATTGCGGATACATCGCTGATCTCGCCGCAACGCCGTCTGGAATTGCTGCTTTCGCTGCGCGCACAAGTCAATGGCGCGCCCGATGACGGCGCGCTCGCGCGCATCGCCGGCGAAGTCGCGGGACAGCAGGCGCAGCCGGATGAGCGCGCGCTGCTCGAAAGCCTGAGCGCCGCGCTCGCGATCCTGCCGCAACTGGGCGCGCAGGATCAGGCCGCGGTTCGCGAGATCGTCACGACGCTCAGCACCGGCATGGAGTTCGATTTGCGCACGTTCCCCGACGAGACATCGGGCGAGATCGTCGCGTTGAGGCAATTCGAAGAACTCGATCGCTACACGTATCTCGTCGCGGGCTGCGTCGGCGAGTTCTGGACGACGATGACCTACGCGCACATGCCAGGCGTGCTCGAGGCCGCGCCCGATACGATGCTCGCGCTCGGCGTGCGCTTCGGCAAGGCGCTGCAGATGACCAACGTGCTGCGCGATTGCGCGCGCGATCTGCGCATCGGCCGCTGCTATCTGCCCGAATCGATGCTCGCGCGTCACGGGCTGACGCCGCAGGATGTGTTGCGGCCGGAGTCGTCGGCGCGTGCGCGGCCCGTGCTGTTCGAATTGCTGCGCACGTCGCTCGCACTCTTTCAGGACGCGGTCGATTACACGCTCGCAATTCCATCGAGCGCCGTTCGTCTGCGACTCGCCTGTCTCTGGCCGATCATGATCGGCCTCGACACACTCGTGCTGCTCGCGCGTAACGATGCGTGGCTCGATCCCGGCCGGATCTCGAAAGTGCGGCGCAACGACGTGTATCGCATCATGGCGGCATCGTTGCCGATGGTGGCATCGAACGGCATGCTGCGCGCGTGGACCTCGCGCCGCATCCGTGCAATAGAGCGGGAGATCAGCGCCGCAGTTCGGCCATGATGCGCTCGGCGAGGAAGTCGCAAGGCGGGCGTCTGGACGCCGCGCTGCGCGCGAGCACCACTTCGAGCGTGCCGATCTCGGGCAGACCTTGCGCCGGCCCGAGCAGCGTGAAGTGCGCGGGCACCGCGCATTTCGCGAGCGGCGTCACGGCGAGGCCCGCTTCGGCCATCGTCAGCAGACCGAGCAGGCTCGGGCTTTCATACGACGTGCGATAGCCGATGCGCGCGCGCTCGAGACTCCGGATCGCATTCTCGCGGGCGACGCTGCCCGGCAGGAACACCGCGATCGGCAAGGGCCGCTCTTTCCAGATTTCGGTGGCGCCGGGCGCCGCGGCCCAGACCATCGGCTCGTGGCGCAGGAATTCGCCGGACAAGCCCTTCACGCGCGTCGCGCAGACGAGATCGACCGTGCCGTCCTTCACCATCGGCGCGAGCGCGAGGCTCGGCAGGCCGACCACCTGAATCTCGACCTTCGGATACGTCGCCGAGAATTTCTTGAGGATCGGCGGAAACAGCGACGACGCGTAATCGTCCGGCACGCCGATCACCACGCGCCCGGTCACGTCCGGCCGCACCACCGCCGCCCACGCCTCGTCGCGCAGCGCGATCATGCGGCGCGCGTAGGTGAGCAGCACCTCGCCGTCCTGCGTCGGCACCACGCTGCGCGGCTTGCGTACGAAAAGCGGCTTGCCGAGCGCGGTTTCCAGCGTCTTGATCTGCATGCTCACCGCCGATTGCGAGCGATGAACGAGCTCCGCCGCCCGGCTGATGTTGCCGGTATCGGCGACGGCGACGATCATCGAAAGGACATCCAGATCGAGCGCTTTCATGGGTGAACGACCGTTTGGTATCAGAAAACCTGAACGATTCTATCAAAATTATGCGTTTTTCTTTTGCTTCGGCGCGGCGCATAGTCGCATCAAAGGAGCGAATCATGAACGCGCGAACCGATCTTTCCGTCCTCACCGCTGTACAAGGCTTGCCCGAACCGTCGTTCGCCACGACGGCAACCGGCGTCTCGATGCCGTATGTCGAGTGCGGCGAGGGCGAACCGCTCGTGTTCGTGCATGGATCGCTATGCGACTACCGCTACTGGAGCGCGCAGATTCTTCCGCTGGCGAAGCAGTTTCGTTGCATCGCGCCGAGCCTGTCGCATTACTGGCCGGCCGTCGATGCGTTCGTGCAGGGCGAGTTCGGCTGGGAAACGCACGTCGCCGAGATGGCCGGGTTCATCGAATCGCTCGATCTCGCGCCGGTGCATCTCGTCGGGCATTCGCGCGGCGGCTGCATTGCGTTTCATCTGGCGCGCGAATACCCGCGGCTCGTGAAGACGCTCACGCTCGCCGATCCGGGCGGCCCGCTGCACATCGCGCCGCAGGCCGTGTCCGCCACGCTGCCGCCTGCGACCAACGCGCTGCGCGCACGCGTGGCCGAGCTGATCGAAGAGGGCGAATTCGATCGCGGCCTCGAAATGTTCGTGGATTCGGTCAGCATGCCGGGCTTCTGGAAGAAAAGCACGGAGAGCTTCCGGCGCATGGCGCTCGACAACGCGCTCACGCTGCCGAGGCAATTTCGCGATCCCTTGCCCGCCTACACGCGTGAGGCGGCGCGCGACATCAAGTGCCGCACCTTGCTCATCGACGGGCAGAAAAGCCCGCGTATGTTTCGCAACAACGTCGAGAAGCTCGAGGAGTGGATCGAGTTCGCGGAGCGTCAGACGATCGCGGGGGCATCGCACGGGATGAACGTCGCGAGCCCCGGCGCGTTCAATCGCGCGGTGCTGGCGTTCGCCGGCGCGTGGTGAATCGAACGCGGGTCATTGCAGCTTCCAGATGTTCGCCGCGATCGTGCCCTGGTCGTTGAACACGTTGAGGATGTCGGGCACATCGGCGATCGGCACGTTGTTCACCATCAGCGCAAACGCGAGCCGGCGTCCGCTCTTCGCGTCGATATAGCCCGCGAGCGCCTGTCCCTTGAGCGTCGTCTGGATCTGGCCGTTCGCCAGCTCGGTGCCGCTCGCGTAAGTGCCCGTTTTCGCGTAGACCTTGCCTTTCGCACCCGCGAGCGTCGGATCGCTTTCGAATGCCGTGGTGCTTGCGAGCGAGCCATCGACGCCGAGGAACGGCAGCGAATCCACATACGCCGGGAAGACCGGACGGCCGTTCATCGCGCGCAACATCGCGATGACCGCGAGCGGCGTCGCCGTCGTCTCGCCGCCGCCGCTGCCGTCGATGAAATGCGTCTGGCTCATCGGCACATTGAACGGCGCGGCCGACAGCTTCGCATTCTCGGCGGCGAGCGCCGCATTGAGCGTGGTCGAGCCGTTGTTCGCAACGCCGAAGAGCATCAGGCTCGTGTCCGCGCCGATGTTATAGCTCACCTTCAAGATCCACTTCGAATATTCGCCGTACGGCTGCGACGTGAGCTGCGCGACGCGCGTATCGGCGGCATACGCGTTCTTCGCGGGCAGCAGTTGCACCGGATTGCTCTCGACGGCGGGCGCGGTGACCGTGACGCCCGCGCGCGCGAGCGCGTCGATGAGCACCGAGCGCGCATAGTTCGACGGCTGCGTGATGCGAAACGTGCGGATCACCGGGAAGCTGGGCACGATCGGCGGCACGTAGTCCGCCGGAATCGAGCCGCTCAGCACGCCGCCGCAGGGCAGCGTGCCGAAGCAGGTGGGATCCGCGGGCGTGACCTTGATCGTCGCGGGCGTGCCTGCCGCGCCCGTCATGAGCGTGGACTGAACGGTGAATGCCGATGACTTCGGCCGGTAATCCACCGGCGACGCCGCCCCCGCGCTGCCCTGACCGATGATCGTATCTACCACGTCGTCGTTCACGAAGATCGGCCGCAAATCGAACTCGCCGCGAAAGTCGAAGGGATCGAAAAGGCGATCGTCAATCACGACTTCGCCGTTGATCTTTTTGATGCCCGATGCCGCCACCTGCGCCGCGAGCGAGTCGTAGCCCGCGAGCGGATCGGGCGCCGTGATCTGCGCGTTGCCGAGACTGTTCGCCTCGTTGTGGTCGAAGTTGGTCCAGGCGAGCGTGCCGTCGGGATTCGTGCGGCCGCCCATCGAGAGATCGCCGCTCGCGACGAGCACGAGGTTGCCATTGAGCGTGCCGCTCGCATCGACCGTACCGAGCCGATACACCGGCGTCTGAAACTGATGCGACGCGCCGTATTGATCGAGCGCGGCGCCGAGCGAAAAGAGCTTGCGCACCGAGGCGACATACACCTGCGCGTTCGAATTCATGTCGTAGACGAGATCGCCCGAGTTCAGGTCGACGACGCGCAGCGCCCACGTCGAGCCCTGATACATGGGCTTTTTCATGATCTGCGTGATGGCGTCGGGGACGGACGTATCAGTGGAATCGGAACCGCCGCATGCGGCGACGGATGCGACGAGCGCGCATGAGAGCGCGAGAGCGGCAGCGCGTGCCGGACTTCCTGAAAGCGGGTACATGACGCGGCTCCGATAAAGGCACATCGCGCTCCACCTGGAGCGAACATCCGATACGTCGGGACTGCTTCACTGCGCTGACAGGAGATGTCGGCGGCCGTCCGCCATTTTGCAGGCGCGGTGTGTGAATTAAATACCGTACACGAGCTGTGTCAAGCGAGGGCTATCGCGAATCGAGTGCGTTAGGCAAGCGCTTTTTGTACGATTTCACGAACGCTTTTCGTCTGCTTGTTGTGACGCGACAACGGAAAAACGTTTGGCGCGGGCTAACATCTTCGGCACCTCATCGCGAAGAAGAGGACATTTGTGAGCATGGCCCACGACGATCTCGATGCATGGAAACGCCGGCGCACGCTGGAACTGGCGTTCGAGCTGGCCGATAGCGGCCGCTATGAAGATTTCACCGACATCGCCTATGCGCTGCAATTCGAGCGCGGCATGGCCACCGCCCAGGCGCTGATCGACGACCCCGATATGCGCCGCGTGCTCAATCAACGCTGCGGCGACGCGCGTGAAAAGCGCGCTCCGCTTTCCGAGTACGAGGCGATCGAAGCGGAACCTGTGCAGGTCGACGAACCGGTCGATGAACCGGTCGCGGAATCATCGAACGATCATGCGCAAATGCCGCAAACCGCCGGCTTCGACCGCGCGCCTTCTTTGCTTCGCCGCGCGCTGGGCTTCGTCTGGCGTTCCGGCAACGCCGGCGATCTCAAATCCGCCGCTTCCTGATCTTTTCAATCGCAGGCCGTGCATGAACGCACGGCTAACGCGCGGTTGCGCCCCTTTTGCGCACGAATGGCGGATTTGCACGACTTTGGCGCCCGCCAAAACCATTACACTTGAGGAAGCTGAACCATAAGCCCGGACTATGCACGCGCGCATCGTCCGGAGTTTGAACTTCGAGGAGGAAACGTTCGTGGCTAATGAGAAGATGCTCGCGCAAATGGCTGAGAAGGATGGTTTCATTGCTGCTCTGGATCAGAGCGGTGGATCGACGCCCGGCGCGCTACGGCAATACGGAATCCCGGATGACGCCTACAGCGGCGACGCCGAAATGTTCAAGCTGATGCATGAAATGCGCGTGCGCATCATGACCGCGCCTTCATTTACGGGCAAGAAGGTAATCGGTGCAATTCTTTTCGAGCGCACAATGGACGGCGAAGCAGAAGGCAAGCCGGTCCCCACGTTCCTGTGGGAAGACCGTGGCATCGTGCCGTTCCTGAAGGTCGACAAGGGCCTCGAAACCGAAGCCGACGGCGTGCAGGTGATGAAGCCGATTCCCGGCCTCGACGATCTGCTCGCGCGCGCCGTGAAGCTCGGCGTGTTCGGCACGAAGATGCGCTCGGTGATCCATCAGGCCGATGAGAAGGGCATCGCGGCGGTGGCGAAGCAGCAGTTCGAGGTGGGCGCGCAGATCATCAAGCACGGCCTCGTGCCGATTCTCGAACCCGAAGTCTCGATCAAGAGCCCGGACAAGAAGGGCGCGGAAAAGATTCTGCGCGACGAATTGCTCAAGGGCCTCGACGCGCTGCCGGAATCGAGCAAGGTGATGATCAAGCTGACCATTCCGGACGAGGCGGATTTCTATCGGCCGCTGATCGAGCATCCGCGTGTCGTGCGTGTCGTCGCGCTGTCGGGCGGCTATACGCGCAGCGACGCGTGCAAGAAGCTCGAGCAGAACCACGGCATGATCGCGAGCTTCTCGCGCGCGCTCATCAACGAGCTGAAGAAGTCGATGAGCGACAGCGAGTTCGACAAGACGCTCGAACAGTCGATTGACGAGATCTACGACGCGTCCGTGAAGAAGGCCTGATTCTTCAGCCCTTATCCTCGTTCGGTCGGCGGCGGCGTTTGCACGACGGGCGCCGCCGCCCGGAAGAGATCCTCGCGCGTGCCGCTTCTCGGCGGATAGATGCGCTCGCCGTTGATCGTGCGCTTCGTCGCCTTCGCCGTCTCGCCCTCGGAGACGAGCAACCTGTCCCAACCTTCCGTATACACCGCGCCCCACGGCCCGAGATCGCAGATGGTCGTGTACCAGTCGATCGATAGCGGCAGCATCTCGAGTCCGAAGAGATCGCAGACGGCGTTGTTGCCCGCGTAACGTCCCATCGGCCGGCCATGCTGGCATGACATCACCGAAGGCCGCGTGCCGTCGATCAGCACGCGCGCGCAATCGCCGGCCGCGAACACGCCCGGCACGCCTTCCGCGCGCAGGAATGAATCGACCGGCACGCGGCCGAGCGGATCGAGCGTGACCGGCAGTTGCGCCGCCAGCGCGTTCGCATGCATGCCGCCGCACCAGACGACCGTCGCGGCCGCGATGCGCTCGCTCGCGGTGCCGTCGTGGAGCGTCACGCTCTGGCCGTCGAGCGATTCGAGCGACACACCGGCACGCGTTTCGACATCGAGCGTCTTCAGTGCGCCTTCGATGACATGCTGTGCGCCGCCCATCGACTGCGCGATCTTCGGCGAGCGATCCGCGAGCACGACGCGCACCTTGTCGCGATCGCCTGCCGCCACGATCTCGCGCAGCCGCGCGGGCAACTCGGCCGCGAGCTCGATGCCCGTCAATCCCGCGCCGACGACGACCGCCGTATAGCGGCCCGGCGTATCGGGCAGTGCGGGCAGCGTCAGCAGATGCGCCTGCAGCTTGCACGCGCCCGCGTAGGTATCGACATCGAACGAGAAGCGGTCGAGGCCGGGAATCGGCGGGCGCACGAGCACGCTGCCCGCCGCGAGAATCAGCCGGTCGTAATCGAGCGATTCGGACGCACCGTCATGCTCGATCGTCACGCGGCGGCTGGCACTGTCGATATGGGTGGCCTTCGCCTGAATCAGCCGCACGCCTGCGGGCCTGAGCACGGTGTCGAGTTGCACGAGCGTCGGGTCGAGCGGCTGCTCGTAGTTGCGCACTCGCACGCTATGAAACGGCTCGGGATTGACGATGGCGACTTCGGCTTCGCCGGTGCAATCGAGTTCATCCAGCTTGCGCGCGGCCGACAACGCGCTCCACAGGCCGGCGAAGCCCGCACCGATCACAAGGATTCGTTTCAAGGTCATTCCCCTGAAGAGACGATCGTTCGTGCTATGCGCCACTTGCGGTGGCCGCTCTGTTCTTCGTTATAGGCGATTCGGAGGTCGTCGGTTCGTGGCGGTTGCATGGATTAGGCGGATTTTCGCCAAAAGTGATTTCGCCGTTTAGGTATTTACCCTAAAACGTGCGATACCTAAACTCTGTTCAACGGTCGCGAGCGTGCCAGCCAACACAGCGCGGAAGCGGCAATTCAAAACTTCCAGGAGGAAGCATCATGAACAAGTTCATCGGTATTGCAGCGGTCGCTCTCGCTTTTGCCGCTCCGGTCGCGTCGTTCGCGCAATCGAATCAGCCTTTGACGCGCGCGGAAGTCCGCGAACAAATCGTGCAACTGGAGAAGGCCGGCTATAACCCAGGCGTGGTCAGCGACTCCAGGTATCCCGCTGATATCCAGGCCGCCGAAGCACGCGTCGCTGCGCAGAACGGCGCCGCGCGGAGCGCATTCGGCGGTGCGGCGGAAGGCTCGGCGCAATCGGGCGCCCACATTAATGCGATCGAGAGTGAGGTTTTCCCGACGTTCGCGCATCACTAAGCAACAAGGGCTCCAACAAAACGCGCCCGCATGAAAGCGGGCGCGTTTTTGCCGTTCAGAGCAGTTCGATTTAAAGCGGAAACCCACCCGCAAAAGCCTCGCGCAAATATCCGATGAAAAGCGCAACCGCGCGCGGCACATGCGGCGCATACGGCCGCACCACGAATAGCTGATCGGCGAACGCGCCGACCGGACGCCACTCCGGTAGCAGCACGACGAGCTTGCCCGCCTGCACGGCGGCTTGCGCGGTGAAATCAGGCAGCAGCGCAATGCCGAGATCGTCGAGCGCGGCATCGCGCAACACTTCGCTGTTATTCGCCGCGAACGGCCCGTTCACCGCGAGCGTATAGGGCCCGGTCGAACTCTTGCGCGAGCCCTTTCTCTGAAACGACCAGATGCTCGACGCCTGCGGGCGCGGATAGACGAGGCAATCGTGCGTGGCGAGGTCGTCCGGTGTCGCGGGCGTGCCGCGCCGCTTCAGATACGCACGCGTCGCCACGATCACCGAATGCGTATCGCACAACTTCCACGCGACATGCGTATCCGGCACCTGCGCGCTATGCCGCACCGCGAGATCGAAGCCTTCGGTCGCGATCGAACTCAGCTTGTCCGAGGCCTCCAGTTGCACGCGCACTTCGGGATGCGCATGCAGAAATCCCGACATGCGCGGCACGAGTTGCTGCCGCGAAAAGGCCATCGGCGCGGTCACGCGGATCAGGCCGCGCGCGATGCCCGCCGTTTCCTTCACGCTCAGGAAACTCGACGCAATGCGCTCGTATTGCTCGCGCGTATCGTCGACGAGCCTTCGGCCCGCCTCCGTGAAGCGCACGCTGCGCGTCGTGCGCGTGACGAGCGGCACGCCTGCCGCGCGCTCCAGCTCCGCGATGCGCTGGCTCATCGCCGCTTTCGATACGTTCAGGCGCGCCGCCGCCGCCGTGTAGCTGCCTTGTTCCGCGAGCACCGTCAACCAGTGCAAATGGGTCCAGAGACCTTCGATCTTTTGCTCGTCCATCAGCCGATTGTTCGCCGATATAAACAATGAGTTCAATCATAGCGTCTTTGCAGCGGACGAGACGCTTCTTACACTGTGTAGAGTGCCAAACCAGTCAGACAGAGGAGTCGAGATGCAAGCGTTCAACGATACGGCCGACGTAGTCCATTACATTCACGGCGAGCGCACGCATGGCTCGGCCACGCGCACGCAGCCGGTGTTCAATCCCGCGACGGGCGAGCGCCCGCGCAAGCTCGTGCTGGGCGAAGCCGCCGATGTCGATGCAGCCGTCGCGAGCGCGAAAGCCGCGTTCCCGGCCTGGCGGGACATGCCGCCGATCCGCCGCGCGCGCGTCATGCTCAAGTTCCTCGAACTCATGAACAAGCATCGCGACGAGCTCGCCGCAATCATCACCGCGGAGCACGGCAAAGTGTTCTCGGATGCCCAGGGCGAAGTGTCGCGCGGCATCGACGTGATCGAATTCGCATGCGGCATTCCGCAACTGCTGAAGGGCGATTACACCGAACAGGTCTCCACCGGCATCGACAACTGGACGACGCGCCAGCCGCTCGGCATCGTCGCGGGCATCACGCCGTTCAACTTCCCGTGCATGGTGCCGTGCTGGATGTTCCCGGTCGCAATCGCGGCGGGCAACGCGTTCATCCTGAAGCCGAGCGAGCGCGATCCGTCGGCGTCGTTGTTCATGGCCGATCTGCTCAAGCAAGCCGGCCTGCCCGACGGCATCTTCAACGTCGTGCAGGGCGACAAGGTCGTCGTCGATGCTTTGCTCACGCATCCGCAAGTGAAGGCGATCAGCTTCGTCGGCTCGACGCCGATCGCGAACTACATCTACGAGACGGGCGCGAAGCACGGCAAGCGCGTGCAGGCGCTTGGCGGCGCGAAGAATCACATGGTCGTGATGCCCGATGCCGATATCGAACAAGCCGTGGATGCCCTGATCGGCGCGGGCTACGGTTCGGCGGGCGAGCGCTGCATGGCGATCTCGGTCGCGGTGCTCGTGGGCGATGTCGCCGACAAGATCGTGCCGAAGCTTGCCGAGCGCGCGAAGCAGCTCAAGATCAGAAACGGCATGGAGTCCGATGCGGAAATGGGCCCGATCGTCACGCGCGCCGCACTGGAGCGCATCGAAGGCTATATCGCGCTTGGCGTGGACGAAGGCGCGAAGCTCGTCGTAGATGGCCGCGGCTACAAGGTTCCGGGCCATGAAGACGGCTTCTTCACGGGCGGCACGCTGTTCGATCACGTCACGCCTGACATGCGCATCTACAAGGAAGAGATCTTCGGCCCCGTGCTCGCATGCGTGCGCGTGAAGGATTTCGGCGAAGCGGTCGATCTCGTCAACGAACACGAGTTCGGCAACGGCGTTGCGTGCTATACGCGCGATGGTCACATCGCTCGTGAGTTCGGGCGACGCATCGAAGTGGGCATGGTCGGCATCAATGTGCCGATTCCGGTGCCGATGGCATGGCACGGGTTCGGCGGCTGGAAGCGCAGTCTCTTCGGCGACATGCACGCGTACGGCGAGGAAGGCGTGCGCTTCTACACGAAGCAGAAGTCGATCATGCAGCGCTGGCCCGAGAGCACGGAGAAGGGCGCGGAATTCGCGATGCCGACCGCGAAGTAAGGCGTCACCCAACGTATGAATATCGCCCGCTTTTTCCCGTGTGGAAGAAGCGGGCGATTGTTTTTGGGGCTTGCGCGGCCGATCTGTTCCCGTGCGTCACAAGTCAAATGAAACGGCGTCGGTTGACCGTGCGGCCGCAAGCGCGGAAGATGCAGCGACAACGACGCGAAGCCCATCGACATGCAGCGGCAATTCGACGATCTTCTTCTCGGCAGCATCGAACTCTTCTGCCTCGCCGCGGAACTCGGCAGCTTCACGCTGGCCGCAACGGCGGCGAGCGTCACGCCCGCCGCGGTGAGCCGCTCTGTCGCGCGGCTGGAAAAACGCCTCGACGTGCGGCTTTTCGTGCGCACGACGCGCCAGATCCGACTGACCGATGCGGGCCGCCGCTACTTCGAGCAATGCCGCGACGCGCTCAATCGTCTTGCGGAAGCGGAGCGCGAGGCCACCGGCCAGCAGACCACGCCGAAGGGCGTGCTGCGCATCAGCATGCCGACGCCTTACGGCCACTATCGCATGCTGCCGTTGCTCGCGGAGTTCAGAAAGCGCTATCCCGAAGTGACCGTCGAGGCGCATCTGAGCAACCGCAACATCGACTTTGCCGACGAAGGTTTCGATCTGGCGATACGCGGCCGCGCGCCACGCGATTCCGGACTGATCGCGCGCAAGCTGGAAGATGCGGAACTCGTCGTCGTGGCATCGCCGGGTTATCTGAAGCGCTCTGGCACGCCCAGGCGCATCGAGGACTTGCTCGAACACGAATGCATTCAGTTCGAGATGCCGAGCACCGGGCGCCCGGTGCCATGGCTCTTCATGCAGAACGGCGACGCGGTAGAGATCACGACAGAAGGGGGCTACGGCACCTCCGGCGATGCGCTCGCGGGCATTCCGCTCGCAGGTCACGGCGCGGGCCTTTTTCAGACCTATCGCTTCACCGTCGAGGAGGAGTTGCGCGCGGGCACGCTGACTGAGGTGCTGCCCGAGTTCGGCGGCTGCAGCAGACCGTTCATCCTGCTGTATCCGCATGGCAGGCATTTGTCGTCGCGCGTGCGGGCTTTCGTGGACTTCGTCGTCGAGAAGCTCGCGACGCGCTGAATCATGCAATGTTTAAAGGATGCATATCCATGAGCAAGAACGCATTGACATCGTTACTCGGCATCGATACGCCGATCATCCAGGCGCCGATGGCAGGCGTGAGCACGCCCGCGCTCGCGGCGGCCGTATCGAATGCGGGCGGGCTCGGCTCGCTCGGCGTCGGCGCGATGAACGCGCAGGGCGCGCGCAAGGTGATCCGCGAGACGCGCGAACTCACCAGCAGGCCGTTCAACATCAACGTCTTCTGTCATGCGCCCGCCAGCGCCGAGCCCGCCGTCGAGAAGGCCTGGACCGAATGGCTCGCGCCTGTGTTCGCGCAATACGGCGCGACGCCGCCCGCGAAGCTGAGCGAGATTTACACGAGCTTCGTCGTCGATGACGCGATGCTCGAAGTTTTCGTCGATGAAAAGCCGGCTATCGTGAGCTTTCACTTCGGCTTGCCGTCGAAGGAATATATCGATGCATTGCGCGGGGCCGGCATCAAACTGATTGCGTCTGCAACTAACGTTCGAGAGGCCCAGCAGCTCGTTACGGCGGGCATGGATGCGATCGTCGCACAGGGCATCGAAGCGGGCGGGCATCGCGGCACCTTCGACCCAGAAGCCTGCGACGACAACCTCGGCACCTTCGCGCTGACGCGCCTTCTTGCAAGCAGGTTCGATGTGCCGGTGATCGCGGCGGGCGGCATCATGGATGGCGCGGGCATCGCGGCTGCGCTGGCGCTCGGCGCGCAGGCGGCGCAGCTCGGCACGGCGTTCGTGCCGTGCACGGAGACGTCGATCGACGAAGGCTATCGTCGCGCGATTCTCAGCGATGCAGCGGACCATACGACATTCACCGCTGCAATCTCGGGCCGCAAGGCGCGCGGCCTCGTCAACAAGTTCACCGAGTTGGGGCGCGGCGCGCATGCACCGGCGGTTCCCGCGTATCCCATCGCCTACGATGCGGGCAAGTCGCTGCACGCGGCCGCTAAAGCGAAAGGCGAATTCGGTTACGGCGCGCAGTGGGCCGGGCAGGCGGCCGCGCTCGTGCGCGAGTTGCCCGCCGCCGAACTGATGGCGCGACTGGAGGCGGAATTGCAGCAAAGCATCGCGGGCCTGCAGCAATACATATCTCGCTGATCGCTTTAATGCTTAGTCGAAACGCTTCGTTGGTCGAGCGTGCTGTCGATGCTTCAATGTTTTCGTCGCATCCACTGCGGCCTGCATCCGACAAACGCATATCAACGGAGTTTTTCGATGTCCGATTTCCCCACGCTCGCCGCCGAATCCCCGCTTCAGGCCGTCACGTCGAATGAACCGGTCCAGGTGCGCCCAATCGGCGGGCGCATCGGAGCGGAAGTGCGCGGCGTGACGCTTTCCGCCGATCTCGACGACAACGCGATCGCCGCAATCAACCAGGCGTTGCTCGAACATAAAGTGCTCTTTTTTCGCGGCCAGTCGCATCTCGACGATGCCGCGCAGGAAGCCTTCGCCGCGCGCTTCGGCGAGACCGTCGCGCATCCGACGGTGCCGTCGCTTTCGAACGGCAGCCGCCTGCTCGAACTCGATTCGAAGCACGGCACGCGCGCGAACTCCTGGCATACGGACGTTACCTTCGTCGATGCGTATCCGAAGATCTCGATTCTTCGCGGCGTCGTGATTCCGCCCGCGGGAGGCGATACGGTATGGGCCAACACCGCCGCCGCATACGCGAATCTGCCGCAAGCCCTGCGCGATCTCGCCGACAAGCTGTGGGCGCTGCATTCGAATACCTACGACTATGCCGCGACACGTCACGTGCCCGACACGGAATCCGAGCGCGAGTATCGCAAGCAGTTCACCTCGACGCTCTACGAGACGGAGCATCCGGTCGTGCGCGTGCATCCTGAAACGGGTGAGCGCACCCTCGTGCTGGGGCACTTCGTGCAGCGCTTCATCGGCCTGTCGCAGCGCGATTCGGATCGACTGATCGAACTGTTCCACGACCACGTCACGCGTCTGGAGAACACGGTGCGCTGGCGCTGGACGCAAGGTGACGTCGCCATCTGGGACAACCGCGCGACTCAGCATTACGCGGTGGCCGATTACGGCGACGCGCATCGCGTCGTGCGCCGCGCGACCGTGCATGGCGACGTGCCCGTGGGCATCGACGGGCGCAGGAGCCGCATCGTCAGGCAGGAAACCCGCAGCGTCTGACGCGCCTTATGCACCGGCGATGACGCTTCATCGCCGGCGGTCCACACACTCTCTCATTGCACGATGACACTACGATCCAAGCTCTTCGTCGGCGCGGCGACGTTGTTCGCTGCGCTCATCGGTCCCGCGCATGCCGCCGATCCGGCGGTGGTGCGCATCGGCGTCGCGCAGCAGGGCAGCGGCGATCCGCCGACCTTCGGCGGCTCACCGGCCGCGACCGCGCAGTTGCAGCATCGTGTCGAGGATGCGTTGCGGCCCGAGCAGCTCAAGGTCGAATGGATCTTCTTCAAAGGCGCGGGACCGGCCGTGAACGAAGCGCTCGCGAACAAGCAGATCGATTTCGCGTATCAGGGCGATCTGCCTGCCGTGATCGGCCGCGCGAACGGATTGAAGACGCATCTGCTGGTGGCGTCCAACGTGCGCGCCGGCGTCTATCTCGCCGTGCCGCCCGATTCCGATATCAAGAGCGTGAAGGATCTCAAGGGCAAGCGCGTCGCCATCTTTCGCGGGACGAACCTGCAACTCGTCGCCGATAACGTGCTGAAGCAAAACGGCCTCAGCGAGCGCGATCTGCGCGTGATCAATCTCGATACCGCTGCTGCACAGGCCGCGCTCGCATCGAAGGGCGTCGATGCGGTATTCCTCGACTATTCGCTCTTCAAGCTGCAGCGTCAGGGGCTCGCGAAGATCGTCTATGCATCGCGCGACGACGGCTTGCAGCTCACGCGCCAGGCGCATCTGCTCGTGCTCGACGACTTCGAAAACGCGCATCCCGATACCGTGCAGAAAGTCGTGACCGCGGTCGTTCAGGCGGCGTACTGGTCGTCCGACGAAGCGAACCGCAACGCGCTCTTCGCGCTGTGGTCGAAGAGCGGCATTCCCCCTGAATCGTGGGCTTCGGAGTATGCGAATCAGCCGTTGAAGGATCGCAACTCGCCGCTCATCGACCCGTTCCTCGTCGCGCGCTATCAATCCGTCGCCGACGATGCGCTGCGTTTGAACCTGATCCGCCAGCCCGTCAGCGTGAACGGATGGTTCGAGCCGAAGTATCTCGATCAGGCATTGAAGTCGCTGAAGCTCGAAGCATACTGGCCGCGTTTCGATGCCTCGGGCAAGCCTGCCGGCGAACGTCTCGCGGAGAACAGGTAAATGGCCAACGCCCTGACGCGTGTATTTCTTCCGGCATATCGCGCGCGCAGGACGCTGCCGGGCGATACGTTGCGCTCGATCGGCTGGACTGCGTTGCCGTGGATCGTGCCCATCGCTTTGGCCTTGCTATGGATGACGGGTTCGCGATACGGCTGGATTTCCGCGCAGGTGTTGCCGCCGCCCGCGCTCGTGTTCGAAACGCTCGGCGCGCTCCTGAAGAACGGCGAGCTATGGATCCACGTGTGGGCAAGCATGACGCGTGCCGCCGTGGGCTTCGGCGGTGGCGTGGCGCTCGGCATCTTGCTGGGCGGTTTGCTGGGCCTGTCGCGCACGTTCGAGGCTTACGTGCTGCCGAGCTTCAATGCGATCGTGCAGGTGCCCGTGCTCGGCTGGCTGCCGTTCCTCATGATCGTCGTCGGCATCGGCGAGCCGCTGAAGTATCTGCTGATCGGGCACGCGGCGCTCGTTCCCGTCACGCTGTCCACGTTGCAAGGCTTTCGCGGCACGCCGCGCGCATTGCAGGAAGTCGCGGCGGTGTATCGCTATTCGCGCTGGCAGGTGATTGCGCGCGTGACCTTGCCTTCGGCGATACCCGTCATCGGCACCGGCGTGCGGCTCGCGTTCACGAAGGCGTGGCTGACGCTCGTCGTCGTCGAACTCGTGGCATCGTCGGAAGGGCTTGGTTATCTCATCGTGTACGGACGACAGCTCTTTCAGCTCGATCTCGTGCTGGCCGCGGTTCTGATCGTCGGTGCAATCGGTTATGCGGCGGATCGTCTGCTCAATGTTTTCGAGCGCAGGCTTCAGCGCGGCCGCTCGGTTTGAGGATCAACAGATGTCGACACTGGATTGGGAAGCCGGAACAGTCAAAGGATCGTGGCGCGGGCTCGTGCTGCCGGTCGCCGCGCTCGCGGTGTGGTGGATCGTGTCGCGCGGCGCGCAAGCCGGGCACGGCGTGATGGTTTCGCCCGCACAGGTCTGGGATACCGCCGTCGAGCAGGTTCGAAGCGGCGCGCTCGTGCGGGCGTTGTCCGCATCGCTTGCGCGTGAATTGACAGGGTTCGCGATCGGCACGGGTCTCGGCCTCGCGCTCGGCGCGCTGCTCGGCATCTCGAAGCTCGCGAATCGCGCGATTGCGCCGAGCTTCAACACCTTCAAGCAGGTTTCGCTGTTCGCGTGGATCCCGCTGATTTCCGTCTGGTTCGGTCTGGGCGATGTCGCGAAGGTCGTGTTCCTTTCGCTCGCGGCACTCGTGCCGGTCGTGATGCACACGAGCGATGGCATTCGCGCGGTGCCGGTCAACTGGCTCGATGTGGCGCGGGCATATCGCTATGGCCGGTTGCAGACGCTGGCGTACGTGGTGTTGCCCGCCGCGTTGCCTTCGATCTTCACGGGCGTGTATCTCGCGCTCATCTATTCGTGGCTCGCGACGCTCGGGGCGGAGTATCTGCTCGTCGCGGGCAGCGGGATCGGCAATACGCTTGTCGATGGCAGCGAGCAATTTCGCATGGATCTCGTCGTGTTCGGCGTGATCGTGGTCGGTTTGACGGGGTGGGCGCTGAATGCCTTGGCGCGCGGCGTGCAGCGGCGCTGGTTCGAGACGTCGCGCGCGGCTTGAGGAGAATCCAGTAATGACGACGGCAATCGGGCAGGACAGCGGTCTGACGCTGCGGCATGTGAGCAAGCGCTTCAACGACGATGCGGCGCCCCCGGTGCTCGATCGCATCGACTTGTCGATTGCGAGCGGCGAGTTCGTGAGCATCGTCGGGGCGAGCGGGTGCGGCAAGTCGACGTTGCTGCGGCTCATCGCAGGGCTGGACGGCGATCACGAAGGCGAGATCGAGTTCGACGGCAAGCGCGTCGTGACCACCGATTTGTCGCGCGGGATCGTGTTTCAGGACCATCGGCTGTTTCCGTGGCTCGATGTCGCGCAGAACGTGGCCGTTGCGTTGCGCAATGCGCCGCTGTCGAAAGCGGAGAAAGCGCGGGCGGTGGCGGAACATGTCGAGCTCGTCGGGTTGAAGGGATACGAGCGGCATTATCCGCATCAGTTGTCGGGCGGGATGGCGCAGCGTGTGGCGATTGCGCGCGGGCTCGTCAATCGGCCGCGATTGCTGCTGCTCGATGAACCTTTCGGCGCGCTCGATGCGCTCACGCGCAGCCGTTTGCAACTGGAATTGCAACGCATATGGGAGCGGGAACGAATCACGATGGTGCTCGTCACGCACGATGTGGAAGAGGCAGTACTGCTCTCGGATCGGATCGTGGTGATGCAGGCGCGGCCCGGGCGCATCGGCGAAGTGATCGACGTGGGATTGGCGAGGCCGCGGAAGGTGGGGGATCGCGAGGTCGCCGGGTTGAGGGACGACATCGTCGATACGTTCTTCACGGAAGCCGCCTAAAGCTGCGCCTCGATCGCAGCTTTGTCGATGACGGACCAGACCTTGGCGATTTTCCCTTCGCGGAATTCGTAGAACACGTTCTCGCAGAAAACGACGCGTTTTCCGTCGATGCGCAGTCCCATGAATTCCCCTACCGGCGTGCATTCGAACCGCAACCGGCACGCGACGCGCGGCGGCTCTTCAATCAGCAGTTGAATATCGAAGAGGAGATCCGGTATCTCGCGAAAGTCTTTTTTCAGCATTTCGCGGTAATCATCGAGCGTCAGCGCCCGCTCGTTGTACTGCACCGCGTCGTGAACGTATGTGCCGAGATTCGGCCAGTCCTGCGCGTTCAGACAGGCAATGTAGCCGCGATAGAGATCTGAAAGCATGGGATGCGCTCCGGTTAGGGGCGATGTCTGTACGCCTCGAGCCGACGCGAGGACGAGTTGGGTTGTGAGTCGCTTACTTCGCGGTCCAGTGCCACGGTCCAGGCCGTGACGCCGACCGCTAGTCAACGCGGAGCCACCGACCCGATTCCGGGCACACGGCGGCCGGTGCACCGTTCAACCGGACTTGCTCTTCCTTGAGCTGTAGCGACGTCGGGCGGTCAACATCGAGGACGATCTTCAGCGCATTTCCAATATTGGCGTCTTCGATTGGAAGTTCCCACGTCAGAAAAATCTGGGTGAAGTCTTGGTCCGGGGCGAAGTCGGCCGGGAAAAACCTGTCGCTGCCGCGCTGAACGACGCCGTGGGGCTGGGCCGTATCGAAAATCACGGCTGTTCCGCGCTTAAGGGGAATGCGTTGGCCCGTAGAGGGAAAGTGCAAGTCCAGACCCTTGTCTTCGCTCAGGAAGAGATTGCAAAAGGCGGCACCGCCATATTGCTCGCCATCATGGTGATGTTTCGCGCCACGACAGGCCATCAGCGCCATGGGGCTGTCGGCAAGCACCGCGGGCAGTCCCAGGGCGCCTGTCCAGTCGGACATGGCCTGCACGCACCGCTTGTAGTCCGGCCAGCGCACTTGCGTACGCGCCAGATGCATTGCCTCGACATCCCCAGGTTCCAGGGCGAGCCGGGTCGCTGTCTCTCTTTGCCAATCCGCAAGCACGGACGCACAAGGCGCAGGCACATCGAGCGTGCCCGATAAAACGATGTCGCTTACGTTACGACTGCGGATGGCGTCGCCGCTCCAAAAAAAGGAAGTCAGCATATCTCGCATTCGACGCCGTCAAAGATGGAGTTCATCGATGCATTGTAACGATTCAGCCCGGTCATCCCGGCAGAGATCGGCCAATCTCTGTCTCTCGCCGATGCGATGTCCGAGACGCTTGATCGGCTGTTACGCCTCCGCGCCCGTCGCCGGGGCGAGCGCATCGGCGGCCCCGGCGGCAAGCGAACATACGTCGAACGGTAATCCTCTCGCGGTGCCTGGACGTTTATACAGTCCCCTGTTTCAGGAAGCGAGTGCGCATTGGCTTGAGCGCGAAGAGCGCGAGTAGGGCGGTGACGATGTCCAGCGTGATCGCGACGCTGAAGACCGGCACCCAGCTTTGCGCATGCTGATGCAACAGCGCCGCGAGCGGTCCACCGAAGATCGAGCCGATGCCCTGAGAGATGTACAGCCAGCCGTAGTTCTCGGTCGCGTGGCGTGTGCCGAACGTATCGGTCAGCGTGGACGGGAAGAGCGAAAAGATTTCGCCCCAGCCGAAGAACACCACGCCCGAGAGCAGCACGAACAGCACGGCGTTGTCGCGCGTGAGGAGCCACAGCGCCATCGCCACGCCTTCGAGCGCGAACGCGAAGAACATCGTGTTTTCACGGCCGAAGCGATCGGACACCCAGCCGAACAGCGGACGCGTGAGGCCGTTCGTGAAGCGGTCGATAGTCAGCGCGAGCGGCAGCGCGGCCATGCCGAACACGACGACCTTCGTAATGCCGAAATCCGCCGCGAAGGTCGCCATCTGCGAGGTGACCATGAGGCCCGAGGTGGACATCATCGTCATCATGGCGAACATGAGCCAGAAGAGCGGCGACTTCATCATCTGCGAAGGACGAAGATTCGTCACGCCCGATGCCGCCGCAGCCGACGCCGGCCCGAGCGCCGCATCGCGCGGCACGCGCAGACCCTGCGACGCGACAAAGCCCACGATCGCGAAGGCGATGCCGTAGATCCAAAGCGTGGCGTCGAGTCCGCGCGTCGCAAGCGATGCCGAGATCGGGAACGTGGTTACGATCGCGCCCATGCCGTAGCCCGCCGCCACCGCGCCGGCCGCGAAGCCGCGCCGGTCCGGGAACCAGCGCACCATCAGCCCGACGACGCCGACATACACGATGCCCGTGCCGAGTCCGCCGATGAGACCATACGTGAGATAGAGCATCGACGTGCTCGTGGCCATCGACGCCAGCACCCAGCTCAGGCCCGACATCACCGTGCCGAGCGAGATCAGGAGGCGCGGCCCGAAACGGTCGATCAGCTTGCCCTGAAACGGCGAAAAGAACGTCTGCAGGATGATGAGCATCGAGAAGGTCACCTGCAGCTCCGGCAGCGGCACGCCGAGCTTCGCCGACAGTGGCTTCGTCAGCAGCGTCCAGACGTATTGCGGGCTGGAGATCGCCATCATGCAGAGGAGGCCCAGGCCGAGCTGGAGCCAGCGGTTATGTGCGACGACGGCGGGCGAGGGCATTGCGGCATCGTCGTGCATCGGCTGGATGCGAGAGTTCATTGCGTTCCCCGGTGGTATTGCGAATCAAAAGGATGAGAGGCGCCGTCCGGTCCGACGAATCGCGGGACCGGACGATGAAACGACTGCGAATGGCGATGTGCCCTGAAGCGTTACCAGCCTGCGACGCCGCCGTCGCTGCGCGGATCGTGTCCGCCCTCGAACGAACCGTCGGAATGACGAACGATCGCGCCGGCATGACCCATCGCTTCGTCGTAGGCGGCGAGCACTTCGACGTCGTGCCCGAGGGCGCGCAGTGCGTCGACGGTCGGGGCGGCAAAGCGCGCTTCGAGCTTCAGCGAATCGGTGGACTGGCCCCAGGTGCGGCCGAGCAGCCAGCGCGGCGCATCGATCGCGGCCTGCGGATTCCAGCCGAATCGCGCGATGCGCGAGAACACCGCGCTCTGCGACTGCGGCTGGCCGTCGCCGCCCATGTTGCCGTACACCATGGTGCGGCCGTCGGCGAAATGCGCGAGGGCGGGATTGAGCGTGTGAAAGGGGCGGCGGCCCGGCATCAGCGGATTTAGCGACGAAGGGTCGAGCGAGAAGCTGCAGCCGCGGTTCTGCCAGTTGATGCCCGACTGCGGCAGCACGATTCCGCTGCCGAACTCGTGATAGATGCTCTGGATGAAGCTGACCGCGACGCCATCGCGATCGATGACGCCCATCCACACCGTATCGCCCGGGCCTCGGCCCTGACCCCACGGCGCGGCGCGCGACATCGACACCTGAGAGGCCATCGCGTCGAGCGCGGCGGGATCGAGCTGCGTGACCGGGTCGATGCGCATATGGTCCGGATCGGTCACGTGCTCGTCGCGCACCTTGAAGGCGAGCTTGGTCGCCTCGACGCACGCGTGCACGAACTCGGGGCCGAGCGGGTCCATGTCGTGGGTAAGCAGGCGGTCCAGCACGCCGAGGATCAGCAGCGAGACGAGGCCTTGCGTGGGCGGCGGCATGTTGTAGACGGTGCCGAGTGTGTGCCGCAGCGCGAGCGGCGTGCGCGCGCAGGCGCGGTGCCGCTCGAGGTCGTCGAGCGTGACGAGCGTTTCCAGCGATGCGAGATCGCTCGCGATGCTGCGCGCGAGGTCGCCGCGATAGAAGTCGTCGAGACCGGCATCCGCGAGGCGTTGCAGCGTCGCGGCAAGCCGCGCGTTGACGAAGCGCTCGCCGGTGTGCGGCGCACGTGAATCAGGGAGAAAGGTCTGCGCGAAGCCGGGCACGGTTTCCAGTTCTGCGCGCTTGCCCGCAATGCAATCGGCCTGGCTGCGCGTGACCGGGATGCCGTCCCTCGCGTAATAAATGGCGTCTTCGAGCAGCCGCGCGACAGTCAGGCGACCGCCGAGCACGTCTTTCGAGTAGCGATGCGCGAAGTCCCAGCCCGACACCGTGCCGGCGACGGTATTGGCCGCGAGCGGGCCGCGTGGGGGAATCGCGCTCAGACCGAGTGAGCGATACGTGTCGATGCTGGCGCGCATCGCGGCCGCGCCGCATGCCTCGATGCCGACGGGCGCGTGGCCGGGGCGCGAGATCAGCCAGAAGCCGTCTCCCCCGATGCTGTTCATGTGCGGATAGACCACCGCGATGGTCGCGGCGGCGGCGATCATCGCCTCCACCGCGTTTCCGCCTTCGCGCAGGACGGCGAGCGCGCTTTGCGAGGCGAGCGCGTGCGGCGCGACCGCCATGCCGCGCGATCCGCGCGTGGGATTCAGTGTGTTGGCAGCGGCTTGCGCGTGTTCCAGAAGCATTGACGTTTCCTTGTATACAACGAAACGACCAATGCGAGATCCGTGCCAACGCTTGGTAATAACCCTGATCAGGCTTGCCGGATAAGGCTTGCAGCGCCGCGTCGACGACGCCGATGCGAAGCCTCGTGATGTCGTCAGATGGTGCGCCGAGGCCTTGCCGGTGCGTGCTCGACGGCTTCGCGCCCTGTCCCGGTGCGCGCGGCGAGCAGGCGCTGCATGGTGAGGCCGCTCACGCTGGCCTGGCTTCCGCGGATATGGCGCGACACGAGTTCGACACCGAGCGCGCCGTCGCCGCGGCGAATGGCGTCGAGAATCGCAGCGTGTTCGTCATAGGTTTCGGCGATGCAGTCGCCCTGCACCAGGTCGAGCCGCCGCACCACGCGAATGCGGTCGGTGACGCGCTGCATCGCCGAGGTGAGCTCGTCGTTGCCCGCCGCCGCGACGAGCGAGTGATGGAGCGCTTCGTCCAGTTCGACGAGCTTGCGGCCATCGGTGATGCGCCGCGCGCGCCCGATTTTCCAGATGCGATCGAGCGCATCGAGCAGCAGATGCAGCTTAGCCTGCGGCGTCTGCGCGTCGCAGAGTTTGCGCACGGCGAAGGTTTCGATCATCTGGCGCATCTCGTAGAGGTCGTCGAAGCGCTTGTTGTCGATCGGCACGACTTCCCAGCCGCCGCGCACATAGCCCTGCATCAGACCGTCGCTCTGAAGCCGCTGCAGGGCTTCGCGCGCGGGCGTGCGCGAGACCGCGAAGCGTTCGGCGATGGCGCCCTCCGTAAGCCGGTCGCCCGGCAGGAGATGCATGTCGAAGATTTCGTCGCGCAGCGTGTAATAGACGCGATCCGCGCGCGAAAGCGTAGCGTGCAGTGCGATGGCGGGGCGCTCCTCGGGCGTCATGTTCACGTCGCGCCGGCTTCGCTTTCGCTTTCGTCCTGGGCGAGCAACTGGCTGTCGGGCAGCCGGAAGGGCACGAGGTTGTCGGCGTTGTTGGCTTCCACCAGCCGGATCATTTGCAGCATGAAGACGTCGCGCTCCACAGGCGAAAGATGCTCGATGGTGCGCTCGTGCGCGCGCTGCACGGCGGCGGCCATCTTCCTGACCAGGCGTTTGCCCGCCGGCGTGAGTTTGACGAGCCGCAGCCGCTTGTCATGTTCGGCCTGCGTGCGGCTGACGAGCCCGCGCGCGTTGAGTCGCGGAATGACTTCCGCGACGCTGGAGCGCTCCAGTCCGACTTCGATGGCGAGCGAGTTCTGATCCATCTCGCCGAGCGATTCCAGCGCCGTGAGCAAACTGTATTGCACCGGCGTGATGTTGAACTCGCTCGTTTCCTGCACGAACAGGAACGTATGGATCTGATGCATGCGGCGAATCAGAAAGCCGGGCCGCGCAAACAGCGGCGAGCGCGCCTGCCGCTGCGCAAGCTCCGCGCGAACGCTTTCGATGTCGATGTGATCGGTGACGGTGTTTCGCATGTCAGCGACTTCCGTGGAAAGAGGGACGAGCGTCGGACGCTCCGATGCCGCATTCTAGGCCGAAATCGCGGCACGCCGCAAATGCGGGGTACACCGACGAATCACCATAAGAAGGCATCGCGCATGGGCGTGGTGCGGGAACGCGTCGGTGCTCTCCGAGTTGGTGCGAGGCAGTTTGCGAAGCTCCGTGGAATGGCACGTATCTGGCGTTGAAGAACACTGCTAACTGAATGATTCGGATGAAGAAAATTCGTTCGTAAATCGATGCATAAAAACCGGCATACAACTTGCGGTACACCACGCATCTTTCGACTCGGCCAGGCGCACAGTACATGTCACAAGTTCTGCTCAAGGGAGGGCGCGTCATCGACCCGGCCCAGAAAATCGACGCCACGCTCGACGTCCTGGTGGACAACGGCGTCATTGCCGCAATCGGCGCCGCTGCCGCGAGCCAGGCACATCAGGCGGAACTCGTCGATTGCGGCGGCAAGCTGGTGCTGCCCGGTCTCATCGATACGCACGGCCACATCTATCAGTACGTGACGGGCCGCTTCGGCTTGAATGCCGATCAGTGCGGCGTGCAGTCGGGCGTCACGACGATCGTCGATCAGGGCGGTCCGAGCTGCATCACGATTCCGGGCTTTCGTCATTACGTAGCGGAGCGTTCGGCCACGCGCGTGCTCGCGTTCATCTCCGCCTATCTCGTCGGCGGGCTCGAAGGTCACTACTATCCGGACCTGTATCGCCCCGACTGTCTGGATGCCGATGCGACCATCAAGTCCATCAAGGCCAATCCCGATCTGGTGAAGGGCATCAAGGCGCATGCGGAAATCGGCGGCTTCGCGCGCTGGGGCCTCGACGTGATGAAGATCGCCGCGCAGATTGGCCGTGGCGCGCAACTGCCCCTGTACATCCACTTCGGCCAGTTGTGGCCGAAGCCACAGAGCGGCGGCCTGCCGGTCCAGCCGGACTGCATCTTCAATCAGGTGGTCGAGACCCTCAAGCCCGGCGATATCCTCGCGCATCCGTTCAGCCGTCATCCGGGCGGCTTCGTGGAGGAGAACGGGCAACTGCATCCGCTCGTGCACGAAGCGGTCGCGCGCGGCCTGAAGATCGACGTCGGCCACGGCTCGCATTTCAGCTTCAGGACGGCGCGCATCGTGCTCGATGCGGGCGTCGTGCCCGACACGCTCGGCGCGGACATGCACGGCTACAACACACACGTGCCCGCGCCAGCCGGCACGCCCGACAGCCATCCCGACGAAGAGCATTCGTTCCTCGGCCGCACGCAGTTCAGCCTTGTCAGCGCGATGACCAGCATGCTCGCGCTCGGCCTGCCGCTCGATCACGTCGTCGCCATGACGACGTGCAACGCCGCGAAGATGGTCGGCATGGAGGGCGAGATCGGCACGCTCAAGGTGGGACGCGGCGCAGACATCAGCGTGCTCGACGACCGGCGCGGGCGCTGGGTGCTGGAGGACAACGAAGGCACGCAGGTCATCACCGACCGCATGCTGGCGCCGCTCTTCTGCCTGCGCGACGGCGTGCGCCACGACGCCGTTTCGCCGACCCTGCCGCTCGCGCGCGCCGCCTGAGAATGCGAGGTTCATACGATGATCAAACGTCTGCATAGACAGGGCGGCGGCGATAGCGCGCAAGGCATCGGCGCATCGCTCACGCGCAAGGAAGACGAGCGCTTCATGCACGGGCGCGGCGAATACGTGCCCAATATCCGCATGGTCGGCATGGTCGATGTGGCGTTCGTGCGCAGCCCGATCGCGCATGGTCATATCGTCGGCATCGAGAAGCCGGAGGGCTTCGAACACGCGATCTACACGCTTGGCGACATGGAAGGCGTGAAGCCTGTCGTCGCGAATTCGGGCCTGCCGGGCTTCAAGTCTTCCGAGCAGCCGGTGCTCGCGAGCGGCAAGGTGCGGCAGGTCGGCGAGATCATTGCAATGTGCGTGGCCGCGACGCGCGCGCAGGCCGAGGACATTGCCGCGCAGGTTTTCGTCGATTTCGAGGAGCTGCCCGCCGTGGTCGACATGATCGACGCGCGCCGCGACGATTCCGCGCTCGTGCACGAACACTGGGGCGACAACGTCTTCCTCGAAACTTTCGTCGATGCGAACCCTGACGTCGATCTCGACGCGATCCGCCGCGACGCGCCGATCCGCGTGCATCGCAAGCTGCGCACGGCGCGCCAGAGCATGGCGCCGATGGAAGGGCGCGGCTGCGTTGCGCACTGGGACCGGCGGCTGTCGCAACTGATCCTGCACACGTCCGCGCAGATGCCGCACATCACGCGCACCGGGCTTGCGCAATGTCTCGGCCTCGACGAAGGGCAAGTGCGCGTGATCGCGCCGGACGTGGGCGGCGGCTTCGGCTACAAAGGCATTCTGCTGCCCGAGGAAGTCTGCTGCGGCTGGCTCGCGATGCAACTGGAGAAGCCCGTGCGCTGGATCGAGGATCGCCGCGAACAACTCACGGCGAATGCGAACTGCCGCGAGCACGACTACGACATTACCGGCTACGCCGATCGCGACGGCCGCCTGCTCGCGGTCGAATGCGAGGCGCATGTGGATTCGGGCGCGTATTCGTCGTATCCGTTCTCGGCGTGTCTGGAGGCGGCGCAGATCGGCAGCATCCTGCCGGGGCCGTACAAGATGGAGCGCTTCCGGTGCCGCACGTGGTCGGTCGCGACCAACAAGCCGCCGATCCTGCCGTATCGCGGCGTGGCGCGCACCGGCGTGTGCTACGCGATCGAAACCGTCATGGATGCGATCGCGCTCGAAGCGGGCATCGAGCCCTATGAGGTGCGTCTGCGCAATCTCGTCGAGCCGCACGAGATGCCCTACGACAACATCACCAGGAAGCATTTCGACAGCGGCGACTATCCCGAGGCGGTGCGCCGCGCGATGGCCGCGATCGACCTGTCCGCGGTTCGCGCGCGGCAGCGTCGCGGCGAGCCGGACGGCAGGCGCATCGGTTTCGGCATGTCGGTGTTCTGCGAGCAGGGCGCGCACGGCACGTCGGTGTATCACGGCTGGGGCATTCCGATGGTGCCGGGCTACGAGCCGGCGGTCATCCGCCTCACGCCCGACGGCGTGCTCGAAGTGCGCGTGGGCGTGCATTCGCACGGGCAGAGCATGGAAACGACGCTCGCGCAGATCGCGCACGAAGTGCTCGGCATCGACACCGACCGCGTGCGCATCGTGCTCGGCGACACCGGCGTCACGCCTTATTCCACCGGCACCTGGGGCTCGCGCTCGATCGTGATGGCAGGCGGCGCGGTGGGCCGCGCATCGAAGGAACTGAAGGAGCGGCTCCTGAAGATCGGCGCGCATCTGCTCGGCGAACCCTCGAGCGAGGTGCGCTGGGAAAACGGCGCGGTGGTCGGCAGACAGGCGTCGCGCAGCCTGCGGGAAATCGCGCGGACCTGGTATCTCGCGCCGCAACTGCTGCCGTCCGATGTCGATCCGCGCGGCCTCGAAGTCTCGACGTCCTATCAGGCGAAGCGCGATTCGGGCACCTTCAGCTACGCGTGCCACGCGGTGGTCGTCGCGGTCGATCCGGCGCTCGGGCAGACGGAGATTCTAGATTACGTGATCGTGGAAGACGGCGGCGTGCTCATCAATCCGATGGTGGTCGACGGACAGGTCTACGGCGGCGCGGCGCAGGGCATCGGCACAGCGCTCTACGAGGCGATGCCGTACAGCGACGACGGCCAGCCGCTCGCCTCGACGCTCGCCGACTACATCCTGCCCGGCGCGACCGAAGTGCCCGCCATTCGCATCGAACACATGGAAACGCCCGCGCCATACACCGAGTTCGGGCAGAAGGGCATCGGCGAGAGCGGGGCGATCGGTCCGCCCGCCGCGCTTGCCAATGCTGTCAACGATGCGTTGCGCGGACTCGGCGTGCGCATCGACCAGTTGCCGGTCACGCCGCGCCTCGTCGTCGAAGCGCTCGCGAAGGAGCGCGAACGCCAGGCCCGCGCGATGAAAGGAATGCCCGCATGAAAGCCGCGACCTACGATTATGCAAAGCCGCTCACCTGCGACGAGGCGATCGCGCTCATCGTCCCGACCGGCGGCATGGGCAAGTTCGTGTCCGGCAGCCAGTCGCTCGGGCCGATGATGAACCTGCGCCTCGCGCAGCCGGAAATGCTCGTCGATCTGCGCGGCATCGCGGCGCTGCGTGCATGCCGCATCGAAGGGGAGACGGTCACGCTCGGCGCATGCCTCACGCATGCGCAGATCGAGGACGGCAAGGTCGAGACCGGCACACGCGGACTCATGGAATATGTGGCGCGCGGCATCGCGTATCGCGCGGTGCGCAATCGCGGCACGCTCGGCGGCAGTCTCGCCCACGCCGATCCCGCTGCGGACTGGATCAACACGATGTGCGCGCTCGATGCGCAGTTTCTGGTCGCGGGACCGGGCGGCGCGCGCGTGATCGACGGCGGCGACTGGATGGCCGGCGCATTCACGACCGCGCTCGAAGCCGACGAGATCCTGACCGGCGTGCGCTTCGCGCGTCTTTCGCCGACGGCGCGCTGGAGCTACTACAAGTTCAACCGCAAGCCGGGCGAGTTCGCCGAGGCCATCGCGGTGTTCATCGACGATGCGGCGCGCGGCGTGTGCCGTGCCGTGATCGGCGCGATCGACGCACCGCCCTTCGCCATCGACGATGCGCGCGATCTGCTGCGCGACGCCAATCCGCAAACCTCGTGTTTCGATGCACATCTCGAAGCGGCGGGCATCGAAGCGGGAAGCTATGAACATGAAGTGCATCGCGTCGCGCTCGTGCGCGCGGCGGCGGCCATTCGCAATCAGGACGGAAAAGCACCATGAGCGACGCATTCATCAAGACGATCGAACTCGTCGTCAACCGTGCGCCGGTCGTGGACCGCGTCGAGCCGCGCACGAGTCTCGCCGATTTCCTGCGCGAGCAGCGCATGTTGTGCGGCACCAACATCGGTTGCGAGCAGGGCGTATGCGGCGCATGCACGATCGACGTGGACGGCGTGCCGACCCGTTCGTGCATCACTCCCGCGATCAGTTGCGCGGGGAGCGCCGTGCGCACCATCGAAGGCTTCGACGACGACGCCATCATGAACGAGCTGCGCGCGGCCTTCAGCGCCGAACACGCGCTGCAATGCGGCTACTGCACGCCGGGCATGCTGATGACCGCGCGCGACATCGTCACGCGCCTGCCCGATGCCGACGACGCGCGCGTGCGCCTCGAACTCTCCGGCAACCTGTGCCGCTGCACGGGCTACGTGGGCATCGTCCGCGCGATCCGCCGCGTGCTCGATGCGCGTCGCGCCCGCGCCGCAGCCCCGCTCGCGGCCGCCGCCGCGACCGCCTGAAACACTCATACGGAATTCGCGCCATGGAAATCGAACAAAGCTTCACCGTCCCTTATCCGCGCCATGCCGTATGGGCGCGCTTTCACGACACGCCCGGGATCGTCGCGTGCCTGCCGGGCGCCTCGCTCACAGCGCCAGTCGCGAACGGCATGCTCAAGCTCGCGATGACCGTCAAGCTCGGGCCGATCGTCGCGTCGTTCGCGGGCGACGGCGCGATGCAGCTCGACGATGCGCAGTATCGCGGCAGCATCACGGGAACGGGTGTGGACCGGAAGAGTTCGTCGCGCGTGAAGGGCGTGGCGTCGTTCGCGCTCGAAGCCACGGCGGCGAGCGAAACGCGTGTCGACGTGAAGGTGGACTACACGATCGGCGGCAGCCTCGCGCAGTTTTCGCGCGGCGGGATCGTGAAGGAACTGGCGACGCGCATGACCGAAGCGTTCGCCGAAAATCTCAAGGCGAAGCTCGACGTCGCGGACACGGCAGCAGGCAGCGCGCTGGTGCAGGCCGCAGCGCCGGCCGTCGTGCAGGAAGCCGAAGCGCCCGCCCCGAAGACGCGCGTGGAACCGCGTCCGGGAGTGCGTGCGGCATCGGCGAAAGCGGCAAACGCGCCGCTCGATGTCGGCAATCTGTTCTGGAAGATGCTGTGGTCGCGCCTGCGCGGACTGTTCAGCTTCGCGGCCCGCTGACCATGCGCACCGACGATGCCAACGCACGCGCGCTGAGCCGCGTTCACGCGGTGCGTCCGCAATGGCGCGCGGTCGTGGCGGCGCGCGACGCGGTGCGTCTGCCGGACTTCACGCTGCTGCATGCGGGGCCGCCGTTCGACAATCCGCGCGAGCCGTCCGCGCCGGTGCGTTCGTCTGCGGTCCTGTGCTGTCTGTACGAAGGCTGGGCGAAGGATGAAGTGCACGCCGAACGGCTGATCGCGCAAGGAGAAGTGCGGCTCGAATGCGCGCAGGCGTATGGCGTGGTGACGCCGCTCGCGGCCGTGATCTCGCCGCGCACGATGCTCGTCGAGGTGAACGACGCGAACGATTCCGCCGCGCGTGCGTGGTCCATGCTGGGCAGCGGCGCGGGTCCGCAGATTCGCTTCGGCGGCCGCGATCTGCGCATTCTCGATCGCATGAAATGGCGCGACCGAGTGCTCGCGCCCGCGCTCGATGCAGCGCTCGCTCGCGGCCCGCTCGATCTGCTGGCGCTGGCGCAAACCGGTCTCGATGATGGCGACGATCTGCACGCGCGCACCACGGCTGCCACCGCCGCACTGCGCGAGCTGCTCGCGCCGCGCCTCTCCGATGCATCCGGCGAGATCGACGCGATGCTCGCCCAGACGCCGCTTTTCTTCCTCACGCCGTGGATGGCCGCGTGCGCGCTCATGCTTTCGGCGGCGGCGCGCGCGGGCGATGCTTCATCGACGCTCGTGGTGGCGCTCGCGGGCAACGGCGAGCGCATCGGTATCCGGCTTGCGGGCGCGCCCTCACGGTGGATCACCGCCGACGCCCGCGCGCCGGAAGGACCGCGCATCGATCCGCACCAGCAGGCGGAGGCGGCGCCGCTGACCGGCGACAGCGGCGTCATCGACGCGGCCGGTTTCGGCGCGCAGGCGCTCGCGCCGGAGCCGGCGCAGGCGTTCGAGGCATTGTTGCCCGCCGGCTGGCGCGAGCGCCAGGCGCGCCTTTACACGGAGCCGCATCCCGCGTTCCCGCGGCTGCCCGGTGTGCTCGATGCCGCCCGCGTCGAGCGCGAAGGTATCGCGCCACTCGCCGCCATCGCGATGATCGGCGGCGACGGACGCGCAGGCCTGCTCGGGCGCGGTCTCTATGCGGCGCCGCCCGAACTCTTCGCGCGCGCAATGAGAAACCTTTCCGGCGACAACGCATGAGCGCAGAACCGATCAACCATCCGGCCACGCTCGCGGCGGTCGAAACCGCCTTCGACGAATACGAGCGCGCGCTCACGACCAACGACGTCGCCGTGCTCGACACGCTCTTCTGGATGAGTCCGCACACGCTGCGCTACGGCGCGACCGAAAACCTGCAAGGCTACGACGCCATCCGCGAGTTTCGGGCGCAGCGTCCGGGCAAGGGCCTGATGCGCACGATCGTCGACCGGTCGGTGACGAGCTTCGGCGCGGACTTCGCCGTGACGAACATCACGTTCTCGCGCGCAGGCGAGCCGCGCATCGGGCGCCAGTCGCAGACGTGGGCGCGTATCGACGGTCAATGGCGCGTGGTCGCCGCTCACGTCAGCTGGATGGACCCGTCATGACGCGGAACGATTTGCTGCAAGCAGGCCTCCACGGCGCATTCGTCGCCGATGGCTTCGCCTCGCTGCCGCCCGCCGCGCTGCCGCCGCGCACCGGCGATCGGCTCGCGACCTTGCGCCTCGCGGTGAAGGATGTCTTCGATATCGCCGGATTGCGCACCGGCGGCGGCAATCCGGCCTGGCGCGATCAGCAGCCGGTCGCCGCGCGCACCGCACTCGCCGTGCGTGCGCTGCTCGAAGAAGGCGCGCAGTGGATCGGCAAGACCGTCACCGACGAACTTACCTACAGCCTTGCCGGCGTCAACGCGCACTACGGCACGCCCGTGAATCCGGCGGACCCGGCGCGCATGCCGGGCGGATCGTCGTCGGGGTCGGTCGTGGCAGTCGCGGCGGGTCATGCGGACGTCGCGCTCGGCACCGATTGCGGCGGCTCCGTGCGCCTGCCGGCTAGCTATTGCGGCGTGTGGGGCATGCGGCCCACGCACGGCCGCATCGCGACCGACGGATGTCTCACGCTCGCGCACAGCTTCGACACGGTCGGCTGGTTCGCGCGCGATCCGCACACTCTCGCGCTCATGTTCGAGGTACTGGCGCAAAGCGTCGTCGGATCGAACGACGATGCATTCGCCGTTCACGTGCCGCGCAACCTGCTCGCCTGCGTCGATGCGCCCGTCGCGGCGCGCTTCGAGGCGTCGATCGAGGCGCTCGGCGAGCGCGTGAGCTTCGTCGCGCCGCAGGCACCGCTGCCTGACTGGGCGCAGACGTTCCGCGTGTTGCAGGCGGGGGAAATCGCCCAGCGATACGGAAAGTGGGCGCGCGAGCATTCGGCGAGCTTCGGTGCGGACGTCGGCGCGCGCTTCGCGATGAGCCTGACCATCACGCGCGAGCAGATCGCGCAGGCGCAGCGGCTTCGCGTTGAAGCGATCCACGCAATGGCCGAAGCCCTGCCGCAAGGCACCTACTGGCTGGTTCCGACGGTGCCGGGCGGCGCGCCGCGCGCCGATGCATCGGCGCAAACGGTCGATCACACGCGCGCCCGTGCGCAGCAGATGCTGTGCGTCGCCGGTCTCGCAGGCCTGCCGCAGGTGAGCATGCCGTGGACGCGCATCGGCAGCGCGCCGGTCGGCGTGTCCGTCATCGGCGCGCGCGGCGCGGACGAAGGCGTGTTGCGCGTCGCGCGCGCCGTGCACGAACTCATGCGGTAAGCGTCCGCGCGGGCGCGACCCGTTGCCGGACGAGCAAGCGTCTTTCCGATCGAAGCACACTCAGAGGAACGTCCATGACGAAGCATCTCACCGAAGCGCAGGTCGCGCACTTCAAGCAGCACGGCTATGTCTATCCGATGCGCGCGATCGACGCGCACGAGGCGGCGGAGTATCGCCGCATCATCGAACGGTACGAGGCGTCCTCCGGCGAGGACGTCAACAGGACGCTCAAGATCAAAGGTCATCTGGCCTTGCCGGCGATCGTCGAACTCGGCCGTCATCCGGCCATTCTGGATGCGGTCGAGGATCTCATCGGGCCGGACATCATGCTGTTCGGCGCGTCGATCTTCGCTAAAAACGGTCGTGATCCGCGCTATGTGTCCTGGCATCAGGACTCGACGTATTTCGGGCTGACGCCGCACGAGGAAGTGACCGTGTGGGTCGCGCTCACGCCGGCGAATTCGGTCAACGGCGTGCTGCGCGTGCTGCCCGGCTCGCACAGCGGGCCGGACCTCAAGCACGTCGAGACGTACGCGAAGGACAACATGCTCGCCAAGGGGCAGACGCTCGTCGACATCGACGAAAACCTGGCGGTCGAAATGCCGCTTGAGCCGGGCGAATTTTCGATGCATCACGAACGCACCGCGCACAGTTCGTTGCCGAATCGCTCGGATGATCGGCGCATCGGCTTCGCGTTCTTCTATGTGCCGGCGCATGTGCGATCCGTCACCGGCCGACGTCGGGCGACGCTCGTGCGCGGCGTCGATCGCTTCGGTCACTGGGATGCCGACACCTTGCCCGAATACGACTGCGATCCGCGGTCGATGAGCGAACTGGCGCAAACCTGGGGCAAGTACAAGGACGGTGAAGTCAGGCAGGCCGCGGACATGGCTGCGCCGCAATGAATCCGCTCAGACTCGTCGCGGCGCATGCAGGCCGCGACGAGTCTGAACGTCAGGCGCGTCCGGAAGACTCGCTCAGTCTTCGGCCGCGTGATGCGGCGAGCGAAAGCGCGCAAGAAACTGCCGCGCGCGCGGCGTCTGCGGCGCGTCGAAGAACTGCTCGGGCGGCGCGCTTTCGATCACCTGTCCCGCGTCCATGAACACGACGCGGCTCGCCACCTGCCGCGCGAACTCCATCTCGTGCGTGACGATGACCATGGTCGCGCCTTCCTGCGCGAGCGAGCGCATCACGCTCAGCACTTCGCCGACGAGCATCGGATCGAGCGCGCTGGTGGGTTCGTCGAAGAGCAGGATGTCGGGCTTCATGGCCAGTGCGCGCGCAATGCCCACGCGCTGCTTCTGGCCGCCCGACAGCCGCGACGGATACGCATCCATCTTGGCCGCGAGGCCGACGCGTTCAAGCAGGCGCTCGGCTTCCGCGTGCACTACGTCGCGTGGAAGTCCGAGCACGTGCAACGGCGCTTCCATCACGTTCTGCAGCACCGTCAGATGCGGCCAGAGCGCGAAATGTTGAAACACCATGCCGATGCGCGCGCGCGAACGCGCGAGTTCGGCATCGTTCATCTTGATCGACGAGCCTTCGCGCAGGCCCATGCGCCGGCCGGATACGTGGACCGTGCCGGCATCGGGAATTTCCAGCCAGTTCACGCAGCGCAGCAGCGTGGACTTGCCACAGCCCGACGGTCCCAGCAGGCATACGGTCTCGCCCTTGTGCACGGTGAGCGAGACATCGCGCAGCACGTGATTCTCGCCGAACGACTTCGATATGCCGTTGAGTTGCAGGACCGTAAGCGCCGCCTGGCTCGCCGCGCCGCTCGCGAGGCCGGACGATGCTCCGGCTGCGTCGGTCGCGCGCATGATGGTGACCGGGACGTCGTTCGAAATGTTCATGCTCTGCGTTCCTCGGCAAATCTGGACAGTAATCCGCTGCCGCCTTCGATCACGAGGCATATGGCCCAGTAAAGCAGCACGGCCGTGATGAACGCGGCGAACGGGATGAAATAGGTCGCCTGAATGCCGTTCATCTGATGCGTCAGCTCGCCGACCGCGATCACCGTGAGAAACGCGCTGTCCTTCACGATCTGCACGAGCTGGTTGCCGATCATCGGCAAGGCGACTGTGAAGACCTGAGGCAGGATGATGCGGCGAACCAGGCCGAAGCCGTGAAAGCCGTACGCGCGCGCGGCTTCGATCATCGGCGCGGGCAGGCCGGCCCACGCGCCGCGCAGCAGCTCGGCCATGTAGGCGGTGTTGTAGAGAATCAGCGCGATGGCGCCGGCCCACCAGTTCGACAGGCGAATGCCCGCGCTCGGCAGCCCGAAATAGATCAGATAGACGAACAACAGGAAGGGCGCGCAGCGCATCGCATCGACATACAGCACGGCGATGTGCGCGATGGCCGGGCGCTTCGACATGAGCGCGGGTGCGAGCAGCGCGCCCAGCAGGAGCGACGCGAGTGCGGCGACCGCGAGCAGTCCGAGCGTGTCGAGCAAACCCGAAAGCACGTCCGCGCGCTGCTGCCAGACGATCAGAAAGTGTTCCGTCATGCGCGGGCCTCCACGGGCTGGCGACGCTCGATCACGCGCTGTGCCCGGATCAGCACGAACACGATAAGTCCGTAGAGCACCAGCGCGAACACGAAGGGCGGCAGCGGATCATAGGTGCGCGCGCCCACACGCAAGGCCGCGCGCGTGATTTCGACGATGCCGATGACCGCGACCGCGGGCGTCGACTTGATCTGCAGGGTCATCTCGTTGACGAGACCCGGAAGGCTCGCGCGCCAGAGCTGCGGCAACACGATGCGCCGGAACCGCAGGCTGCGCGGCATCGCGAAGGCGAGGGCGGCATCGTACTGGTCGCGCGGAAAGTTGATCAGCGCGGCGCGCCAGATTTCGCAGTTGAACGCCGCAGTGCTGATGGTTAGCGCGAGGATCGCGGCGGGCGTCGGGTCAAGCGAGATGCCGAACTGCGGCAGCGCGAAGAAGATCAGCAGCGTCAGCGTCACGGCGGGACACGAGCGGATGAGGCTCACGTACGCGAGCACGATGCGGTTGAGATACGGCACGCGCGCCCAGCGGATCAACGCGAGGCCGAGTCCCAGCGGCACGCCGAGCACGATGCTGGCGACCGAGAGAAGCACGGTCTCCAGCGCTCCTTGCGCGATGCTCCAGTAATCGAAGGCGTTCATCGATGCGGGATGATATGGGCGTAAAGGTCAGTTGACCGACTGCGGCATGTCCTTGTAGCTCGCGCCGAGCCACTTCTGCTGGAGCTGGTACATCTCGCCGCTCTTGCGCAGTTCGAGCAAAGCGGCATCGACTATCTTCAGCACGTCGGTATTGCCCTTTTTCACGGCCCACGCGATATAGGTCGGCTTGCCGATCGCCTGGCCGACGACGAACACGTCCGGGCGCGTCTTCACGAGCGAGTTCAGGCTGATCTGCGTATTCGCGACCGCATCGACGCGACCGAGCCCGAGATCCTGATAAGCCTCCGGATACGACTGATACTCGACGATCTGCTTGAGACCGTTGCCGCCGTGCTTCTTTTTCAGTTCCTCGTTGAAGGACTTGAGGTCCGCCAGCATCGCGCTGCCCGTTTCCGCGCCCACGACCTTGCCGACGAGATCGTCGGCGGTCTTGATCGGGGCGCCCTTCTTGGTCGCATACACGGTGACGGCCTCGCAGGTCGGCGACGCGAAGTCGAAGTTCTTCTTGCGCTCTTCGGTGACGAGCACCGCGCTCAATGCCATGTCGTACTTGCCCGTCGTGACGCCGGGCAGGATGCCGGACCACGGCATCACCTGTTGTTTGACGTCGACGCCGAGCTTCTTGCGCATCAGCGCGAGCAGGTCGTTGTCATAGCCCGTGTTCTTGCCGTTCTCGACGAATTCGAACGGGTTGTAGTCGTCCTCGGTCGCGACGCTCAGATAGCCCCGCGCCTTGATTTCCTCCGCGCCCGCTGCATGAGCCGCCTGGCTCAGGCCGAACGTCGCGACGAGCATGAGCGCGCACGAGCGAAGAAGCGTGACGGCGGTGCGCTGTTTCGACTGACGAGCATCGCGACGGGTGAGACAGGCTGACATGAGAGGCCTCTTTGATGTTTGCGATGGCGCGCACGGCGTTCGATGCATGCGCGGTCGCTGGTTGGCGATCGTCGAATGGACGATTCGTTCGAGTACCGATGAAATCGACTTCGGAATATGCAAGTGGTATGCCAACGATCCATCGCGCCGCCATCCCCGACGAACCGGCGTTCATGCGGCACACGAGCCGCCGTATCGAAATATGTGGTGCACCACAGATGTCCTGGCGGCCTCGTCTTCGTGCATGACCGCACCGAGTTGCGACATGGGGCGGCAATCGGTGGTTTGCTTATCCGCGAATTGGTGTTCGCTTGCGGGCTTCGGACTCAGATCGACGCGCGGCAGGCCGTGATGATGCTCAATGACTTGAAGGAGAATCTCGTCGAACGCTCAGGCGGCAGCTATGAAGCTCCTGCCATGCAAGGCGAAGCGCGTGACGGTCGCACGGTGGCGCGTGAGGGCTGCTTTGTGGGCTTTGCGCGCGGTATCCGCAAGAGACCGCTGCGGGTCGAATCGCCCGTTCACTTAGGCGATAGCGCGTTTTCAAAGCGTCGGCATATGCAGATGATGCGGATCGCCCATCATATCGGCGACGCGCCTTAGCGCTTCGCGGCAATCTTCCCGGTTCTGAGGTCCACCGAGACATAACCGCAGCGCATTCGGCGGATTCCCATCTGCGGAAAATGCGGCCCCGGCCACCGCGCCGATGCCTTGATTGCGCAACTGGAGGGCCAATTCCGGCGCACTCCAGTCACACATCGAAGGCACGGGCAGCCACAGATGAAACCCGTGCGGGTCGGCGTCGAACGCGAAGCCTCGAAGCTCGTCCGACGCGATCGCCTGTCTGGCCGATGCCTCCTCGCGAATAGCTTCGAGCACGTCTGAAGCCGTGCCGTCGTTGACCCATTGGGTCGCGAGGAGGACGGTGAAAGGGCTCGGCATGACCGTCGTCGCACGCAATGCTCCCGCGATCCGCTGCGTCTGCCGCAGCGTAGGCGCTTTGAGATATGCCACGCGCAACCCCGCGCCCAGCGTCTTCGATAAGCCGGTCACGTGATACGTCAGTTCGGGCGCGAGTTGCGCGAGCGTGGCGGGCGCGTCGAAAGGCAACATGCCGTAAGGCTCGTCTTCGATGATCGGCACGTTGTAACGCAAGGCCACATCGGCAAGGGCTTCGCGCCGCTGCAGCGTAAGCGTCAATGTGCTCGGGTTCTGCAGCGTGGGATTGCAGTAGAACGCTCCCGGCTTCTCCGTCTTGCACAACGCTTCGAACGCATGCGGCAACGGGCCTTCGTCATCGCGGGGCAAGGCCTGCAAGCGCACGCCTAGTTGCGAAGCAATCGCCTTGATCCCGGGATAAGCGAGCGAATCCAGACAGATGATCTCGCCCGGCCGCGCAAGCTGCGACACCAGCGCAACGAGCGCGCCATGAATGCCCGGACAAACGAGCACGTTATCGACATCGCAATCCGGAACGCGTTTCCGAAGCCATTCGCGTCCCGCCGCGCGATCCGCCGCCGTTCCGCCGAAATCCTGATAACGCAACAACTGAAACGGATCGGCACGCTCCATCAGGCTCGCCGCCGACGCGCGCAGTCGCGCTGCCAACAGCGGTGGTTCGGGCGGCATGTTCATCGACATCTCGACGCCGCCGCCCCCCGCGAGCGGCAACGTCGGCGTCCTGCCGCGCGCGAAGGTTCCGCTACCCGCGCGCGCATCGAGCAGGCCGCGCTTGCGCGCTTCCGCGTACGCACGCGCGACCGTCGTGTAGTTGAGGCCGAGCAGGTCGGCGAGATCGCGCAAACCCGGCAATCGGTCACGTGGCTGCAATCGCCCGGTGGCAAGGTCTTCTTCGATCAGATCGGGAATCGTCAGATAAGCGGGCTTTCTACTCTCCTCGAGCTTTCTGATCCAGTGATGCGCCGGCTGATTCATGACCGCGATGTCCTCGGCGAAGGTTCGATTCACCTTAGCATGACAAATCAATCAAAAGAAAAGAGATCGCATGCGCTGATCGCAGTTGATTGCATTGATCGCATCCATGCACATCGTCAGTGTGCTGCGCACCACGCACAGGCTTTCCTGCGCTGAAAGCGTGCGCGCCTCGCTCGGCAAGGCTCCCGTGCACGACTACGAAAGGCCGTCCGCAACGGCTTGCACGAGAATTTTTCGTGTCGCGCATGCAAGTTTGTTTTGCTTGATTGCAAAGTGATTGCATTTTACGGGCCAATCATTGGCATATCCGTTGCGTTTGAGCGTTCGCCGTCGCGATGAAACATGACGGTATACACGTGAACCCAACATCGGAGAATGCCATGCCCGCAGTCAATCAACCGCTTCACAAGAACGGCGACTTTCTGGTCGACTACGAAGAGAAAGTTTTCGAAGACGTGAAGGCCGAACCTGGCGAGAAAGCACTCGTCACGTTTCATACGGTCGCATTCGAAGGCTCGATCGGCTTCGTGAATCTGCTGCAAGCCACGCGTCTGCAACGCAAGGGATTCGACACCTCCGTGCTGCTCTATGGACCGGGCGTGACGCTCGGCCTGCAACGCGGCTTCCCGACGCTCGGCGACGAAGCGTTCCCCGGCCATCTCAACTTCAACAAGCAGCTTCAGAAGTTCATGGCTGAAGGCGGGAAGGTCTACGCATGCCGCTTCGCATTGCAGGCTCTCTACGGACACGGCGAGGCGTCGCTCATCGAAGGCATTCGTCCGATCAACCCGCTCGATGTGCTCGATCTTCAGTTGCTTCATCGCAAGGAGAACGCGCTCGTTATTCATACGTGGACCGTGTGACGATCATGGCCGATGCCCTGACGACCAAGCGCGTCGTGCGCGCCGCCGCCGTGCAGATCGCGCCGGATTTCGAACGCCCGAACGGCACGCTCGAGCGCGTCTGCACGACCATCGACGAAGCCGCCGCGAAAGGCGTGCAGCTGATCGTGTTTCCCGAGACCTTCGTGCCGTATTACCCGTACTTCTCGTTCGTGCGCGCACCGGTTGCTTCGGGTCCGGATCACATGAAGCTCTACGAACAGGCGGTGGTCGTGCCGGGTCCGGTCACGCAGGCAATCGCGGAACACGCGCGGCTCGCGAACATGGTGGTCGTGCTCGGCGTCAACGAGCGCGATCACGGCAGCCTCTACAACACGCAGCTCATCTTCGACACCGATGGCCGCCTGCTGCTCAAGCGCCGCAAGATCACGCCGACGTTCCACGAACGGATGATCTGGGGACAAGGCGATGCCGCGGGGCTGAAGGTCGCTGAAACGCGCGTTGGCCGCGTCGGCGCGCTGGCTTGCTGGGAGCACTACAACCCGCTCGCGCGGTACGCGCTGATGACGCAGCATGAAGAGATCCATTGCAGCCAGTTTCCCGGCTCGCTGGTCGGCCCGATCTTCGCCGAGCAGATCGAAGTGACGATCCGGCATCACGCGCTGGAGTCGGGTTGCTTCGTCGTCAATGCGACAGGCTGGCTGACCGATGCGCAGATGGAAGCCATTACGCCGGATCCGAACCTGCAACGCGCGCTGCGCGGCGGCTGCAACACGGCGATCGTCTCGCCCGAAGGTCAGCATCTGGCCGAGCCTTTGCGCGAAGGCGAAGGCATGGTGATCGCCGATCTCGACATGTCGCTCATCACCAAGCGCAAACGCATGATGGATTCGGTCGGCCACTACGCGCGGCCCGAGCTGCTGAGTCTCGCGATCAACGACCGACCCGCCACGCCCGTCACTTCTTTCAAGGACACCTACGACGATGAGCGCAAGAGAGAGCCTGCCGGCGTCGAGCCGGCAATTGATGATTGAGCTTCAGTCGAGCGGCCTGCGACTGGTCGATCCGCGCGCGGGTGTGTCGAGCCGGCGCGGCGGCGCGGGACCATCGGATCACAAGGCGGTGACCGTCGATGGCGTGACCATCATGGTGCCCGTGCATACGAGCACTGCCTGGGATTCGCCGTTCGTCGCGGGCCAGCCGGACGCGAGCGGCAACAGCGCGCTGATGCGCAACACGATCCCGATCGCGAGCATCAGCTTTCCGAAGACGCCGCGCTTCTACGCGATGCAGACACTCGACGGCGTGCCTTATTCGCACATAGCGACGCTGCACAGTGCCGACGTCCTCGCGACAACCGTGCTGCAAACCTGCATCCGTTACGAAAGCCGGCGCAAATCGTGCAAGTTCTGCGCGATCGGGCAATCGCTCGCGGCGGGACGCACCATCGCGCGCAAGACACCCGAGCAGCTCGCCGAGGTGGCGCGCGCCGCCGTGTTGCTCGACGGCGTCAAGCACATGGTGCTGACCACCGGCACGCCGCCGACGCCGGATCGCGGCGCGCAGATCCTGTGTGAGAGCGCGTTCGCGATCAGGGCGGCAGTCGATCTGCCGATCCAGGCGCAGTGCGAGCCGCCCGATGACGACCGCTGGTTCGAGCGCATGAAGGCGAGCGGCATCGATACGCTCGGCATGCATCTCGAAGCGGTGACGCCCGCGGTGCGCGACCGCATCATGCCAGGCAAGGCGAGCGTGCCGGTGTCGCGCTACATGGAAGCGTTCGAGGCAGCGGTCGCGGTGTTCGGGCGCGGGCAGGTGAGCACGTACATCCTCGCGGGACTCGGCGACACCGCACAGGCCATCGTCGATATGGCGGGCGATTTGATTGCGCTCGGCGTGTATCCGTTCGTCGTGCCGTTCGTGCCGATCAGCGGCACGCCGCTCGAGGACCATCCCGCACCCACGCCCGACTTCATGCGCTCGGTGCTGGCGCCGATCGGCGCGATGCTCGCGCAGGCGAGCATGCGTTCCGCCGATATCAAGGCGGGCTGCGGCAAATGCGGCGCATGTTCGTCGCTTTCATCGTACGAGGTGTGACCATGTTCGTCGAAGCCATCGTCGGCGATGCGTTCGATCTCGACTACACGCCGGTCGAATACCGCGTGAAGTGGGCAACGCTGCCGTGGGAAGAGGATGAAGCGTACACGCTGCGGCGCGCGGTGTTCTGCATCGAGCAGGGCGTGTTCGTCGGTGACGATCGCGACGAGATCGATGAGCGCGCGCAGTTGCTGGTCGCGCTGAGTTGCGTCGCAGGCATGCCGGAGCAGGTGGTCGGCACCGTGCGCATCCACGAGACGGAGCCGGGCGTGTGGTGCGGCTCGCGGCTCGCGGTGCACGCGGCCTTCCGCTCGCATGGAAAGATCGGCTCGACGCTCATCCGGCTCGCGGTATCGAGCGCGCATGCGCTGGGCTGCGAGACTTTTCTCGCCCATGTGCAGGCGCAGAACGTGCCGCTCTTTCGCCGTCTGCGCTGGGACACGCAGCAGGAGGAAACGCTGTTCGGCCGCCCTCATCATTTGATGCGCGCGCAACTCGACGCGTACCCGCCGTGCCTGACCCCGCAAAGCGGTTTCGTCGCGCTGGCGCGGAGGCTGCCGTGAGCGCGCTCGCCGGACTGGTCGAGCGCCTGCGCGAGAGTCGCGGCTTTCGTCACAAGAACGATATCTCGCATGTGCTTTCGCGTCTTCGTCCGAACGCGCAATCCGTGGCGATCGGCGATGACTGCGCCGCGATTCCCGACGGCGATGGCTATCTGCTCTTCGCGATCGAAGGCATGGTGAGCGACTTCGTTCGCTCGATGCCCTGGTTCGCCGGCTACAGCGGCGTGATGGTGAACGTGAGCGACATCTACGCGATGGGCGGCCGCCCGCTCGCCGTCGTCGATGCGCTGTGGAGCGGCAGCGCACACGCCGCCGGCGAAGTGCTCGCGGGCATGGCGGCGGCATCGGAGGTGTATGGCGTGCCGGTCGTCGGCGGACACAGCAACGTGCGCAGCGACGGCGCGCAACTCGCGGTGGCGATCGTAGGACGGGCGCGCAAGCTTCTGACCAGTTTCGATGCGCGCCCGGGCGATGCGCTCGTGATGGCCGTCGATCTGCGCGGCAGGTTCGAGGAGCCGTATCCGTTCTGGAATGCATCGGTGGGGTCGCCCGAAGGCCGCGCACGCGCCGATTTCGAATTGCTGCCCGCGCTCGCCGAAGAGGGTCTGTGCGATGCCGCAAAGGACATCAGCATGGCGGGCGTGCTTGGGACCGCATTGATGCTGCTCGAATGCTCGAAAGCCGGCGCGCGTATCGACCTCGATGCGTTGCCGCGTCCCGCCGATGTCGGGATCGAACGCTGGCTCACGGCGTTTCCGAGCTTCGGCTTCGTGCTTTCCGTGCGTCGCGAGCATGTCGGCGAGGTGCTGGCCCGTTTCGCCGGGCGCGATCTCGCGAGCGCGGTGATCGGTGAAGTCGATGCCTCGCGCGAAGTGGTCGTGACGCGCGGCAGCGAGGCCGCCTTGCTGTGGAATCTGCGTGAGGAGCCGTTCATATGTGCGCGATGAACACACTGCGCGTCGCGCTGCTCACGCATTCGGTGAACCCGCGCGGCGGTGTCGTGCATACGCTCGAACTCGGGCGCGCATTGCATGAACTTGGTCATGACGTCACGGTGTTCGCGCCGGCGCGCGCGGGCGAGTCGATGTTCCGCGCATCGCCGTGCCGCATCGTGCTGGCGCGAATCGAAGGCGCGCAGCAAGGTCTGGCGGGCATGGTCGGCGAGCGCATGAACGCATTGAAGCGGACGCTCGCGGACCAGGGCACCGGTCTCTTCGATGTGATGCACGCGCAGGACAGCATCGGCGGCAATGCGCTGGCGGACCTGAAGGAACAAGGGGCGATTCGCGGTTTCATTCGCACGGTGCATCATCTCGACCATTTCGACGATGCGCGGCTCGCGCACTGGCAAACCCGCGCATGGCGCGATGCCGATGCCGTGCTGTGCGTGAGCGAAGCCTGGACGCACACGATGCGTTCGACCTGCGGCATCGCGGCGCATACGGTCACCAACGGCATCGACCGCGCGCGCTTCGGGGCATCGGCGGATGGCGAAACAGCGGCGTTGCGCGAGCGCTTCGGTCTCGGCGCGGGACCGGTCGTGCTGGCGGTGGGCGGCATAGAGGCGCGCAAGAATACCTCGATGCTGCTCGAAGCGTTCGCATTCTTGCGCCGCCGGCGGCCCGGCGCGCAACTCGTGCTCGCGGGCGGCGCAAGTCTGCTCGATCACGACGTCTATACGCGCGGCTTTCTCGCACGCGCCGCCGAACTGCGACTGGACGTGAGCGGCAAAGGCACGCCGGTCGTCGTCACCGGCGCGCTGCCCGATGCATCGATGCCCGCGCTTTATCGCCTGGCCGGTGTCGTCTCGATGATCTCGCTGCGCGAAGGCTTCGGCCTCGTGGTGCTGGAGGCGCTGGCGAGCGGGCGTGCGGTCGTGGTGTCGCACATCGCGCCGTTCACCGAATATCTCGACGATAAAGCGTGCCTCTTCGCCGATCCGCACGACGCGCAAGCCATTGCCGCGGCACTCGACACGGCGCTCGAGGGCAGGAGCGGCATCGACTTCCTTCACGCCGTGCCCGCGCTGCTGCGGCGCTTCACCTGGCGGGCAAGCGCCGTGCGTCATCTCGACATCTATGGCAGGTGGCTCGCGCGCGCGCCGCTTGCGCTCAACCCATAACGGAGGCTTGCACATGCCTGTCATGCACTTTCGAATTCGCTGGCCGGACGGCGTCGAGGCGAACTGCTATTCGCCCTCTACGGTCGTCAGCGAATATTTCGCGGTGGGCGAAAGCTATGCCGTCGGCGACTTCGTCGCGCGCTCGCGCGAGGCGCTCAACATCGGCTCGCAGCGCGTGCGCGAGAAGTACGGCTTCGCGTGCTCCGCGGCGCTCGATCAGCTTGCACGTATCGAAGACGATGCGGGACGGTTTGCCGATGCGCACGATGCGCGCGTGACCGTGCTCGCGCTCGATTGACCCATTTGTCGAAGAGGAAGCGGATATGTCGAACATCGAATCCACTCAGGCAGCGCCGGAACATCTCGGCGTGATCGTCATCGGCGGCGGGCAGGCCGGGCTCTCGGTCAGCTACTTTCTGCAACAGGCGAATATCGGGCATCTCGTGCTCGAAAAGCACAGTCTCACGCACACGTGGCGCACACAGCGCTGGGACACGTTCTGTCTCGTGACGCCCAACTGGCAATGCGCGCTGCCGGGCCATCCATACGATGGCCCGGACCCGCACGGCTTCATGAAGAAGGACGAGATCATCGCCTATCTCGATGCGTTCATCGCCAAGGTGAACGCGCCGGTGCTCGAAGGCGCGGCTGTCACGCGGGTAACGCGCAACGCCGGTGGCGGCTACATCGTCCAAAGCACGCGCGGGACGTATACGGCCGATCAGGTGGTCGTCGCGTCGGGCGGCTATCACACGCCGATCGTGCCGCGCATGGCGGAGCGCCTGCCGCAGAGCATCGTGCAGGTGCAGTCGTCGGAATACCGCAACGCCGACGCGCTGCCACCCGGCGCGGTGCTCGTCGTCGGCTCGGGGCAGTCCGGCGCGCAGATCGCGGAAGATCTGCACCTGGCGGGCCGCAAGGTGCATCTCGCGGTCGGGGAGGCGCCGCGTTGCGCGCGCTTTTATCGGGGCCGCGACGTCGTCGACTGGCTGGCCGACATGCGCTACTACGACATGCCGGTGACCGATCATCCGCTGCGCGAAGGCGTGCGCGACAACACCAATCACTATGTGACGGGCCGCGACGGCGGACGCGATATCGACCTGCGCCGCTTCGCGTCCGAAGGCATGGAACTGTTCGGGCGGCTGGAGGACTTCCGCGATGGAAAACTGCGTTTTGCGCCGAACCTGCGCGCCAACCTCGACGATGCGGACGACACGTACAACCGCATCAACGCGAGCATCGACGGTTTCATCGAGAAGCATGGTATCGATGCGCCGGCTGCCGCGCGGTATGAGCCGCTGTGGCATCCGCCGGCTGAACGCGCGGAACTCGATCTGCAGGCGAGCGGCATCACGTCTATCGTGTGGTGCATCGGCTTCACGCCGGACTTCGCCTGGCTCGACGCCCCAGTGTTCAACGGGCGCGGATATCCGGCTCACGTGCGCGGCGTGACGGCCGTTCCGGGCATTTATTTCGTCGGCCTCCCGTGGCTGCATACGTGGGGCTCGGGACGCTTCTCCGGCGTCGCGCGCGACGCGCAGTACGTCGTCGACGCGATCTGCGCGCAGCGCTCGAACGTGCCCGATCATGTGTCGATTGCGTGTGCGTGAAGAAGCATGACGCCTCCTTACGACGACACTTACCGCGCCGGCATGCCGCAACTCAACTACGCCGGCCTGTCCGAAAACTGGCTGCTCAAGGAATGCGGCGACCGGCACTGGGGCGCACTCGCGCAAGCCACCGGCAGCGACTTCGTCGCCGATGAAGGCACGCGCGCCTATGCCGCGTTCACGTCGATCCGGCTGCGCGCGCACGGCATGCACGAGGTGCGCGAGAACGACGCGTTCCGCATTCGCACGGAGCTTGCGCGGATCGGCGCGGCGCGGCATATCAGCGAGCATCGCGTGGAGCGTGAACATGGCGCGATCGCCTCGCTGTCGATGATGTCCACCTTCGTGCGGCGAACCGAGGCGCGTAACAACCGCTCGGTCGCGCGCGCGAGCTTTGCGAAAATGAAGGGCGACATCGCGCCGATGAACGCGGCGATCACCGACATACAGGACGCCGCGCGCCAACTGCGCCTGTGCGAAGCGGGGCCGCGCCTCGTGGAAATGGGCCTGCGCGCGGAAGACTGCGCGCCGGTCGAGTTTCTGCCGTGCCCTTACAACGATTTCAATGGCGCGCACTTCCTCTACTTCGCAAGCTTCCAGGGCTTTGTCGATCGCGCGGAATGGCAGACCTGGCGTCTCGCGGATACCCCCGCGCTCGTCTCGCGCGAACTGCATTATCACGGCAACATCGACGTCGGCGAGAGCCTGCGCCTGACGTTTCGGCGCGCCTTCGTCGACGAGACACGCGTGGCGCACTGGTGCGAGATCGAACGCACGAGCGACGGCAGGAAGATCGCCGACGTCCTCACGCACAAGGCCCGGAGGCGCGCATGAGCCGTCCGCGACGCGTTCCATTGAAGCCGCTTTACACTTCGGCGGATCTTGACCGCATCGAGCATCTCGGTTCGCAACCCGGCGCGCAACCATTCGTGCGCGGACCGTATGCCTCCATGTACACGGCGAAACCCTGGACCATTCGCCAGTACGCCGGTTATGCGGACGCCGCAGATTCGAATCTCGCGTTTCGCAAGGCGCTCGCACACGGGGCGCAAGGCCTGTCTGTGGCCTTCGATCTGCCGACGCAGCTCGGCTACGATTCCACCGATCGCGAAGCATGCCCGGACGTCGGCCTCGCAGGCGTGGCGATCGATACTGTCGACGACATGGCGCGTCTCTTCGAAGGCATCGCGCTCGATCGCGTGTCCGTCTCGATGACGATGAACGGCGCAGTGCTGCCGGTACTCGCCGCTTTCATCGTCGCGGCCGAAGAGCGCGGCATCGCGATGGATTCGCTCTCGGGCACGGTGCAGAACGACATCCTCAAGGAGTTCATGGTGCGCAATGCCTACGTGTTCGCGCCGGAACCGTCGATGCGCATCGTCGCGGATGTCGCGCAGTTTCTGAACGAACACATGCCGCGCTTCAAGGCGCTTTCCGTGTCGGGCTATCACTTTCAGGAAGCGGGCGCGGATGCATCGCTCGAACTTGCGCTCACGTTCGCGAATGCCCGCGAATATCTTCGCGCGTTGCGTGCGCGCGGCCTGGAGGCCAATGCCGTTTGCGAGCAACTGAGCTTTTTCTTCGGCGCCGGAACGGACTTTTATACAGAGATCGCGAAACTGCGCGCGGCGCGCTTGCTGTGGTCGAGAATCGCGGCCGAAGAGGGTGCGAGCACGCCGAAAGGCCGTGCGCTACGCATGCACTGCCAGACTTCGGGCTGGTCGCTCAGCCCGACGCGCACGCATAACAACATCGTGCGTACGACCGTCGAGGCGATGGCGGCCGTGTTCGGCGGAACGCAGTCGCTGCACACGAATGCGCATGACGAGGCGCTCGCGCTGCCATCCGCATCGGCTTCGCAACTCGCGCGCGACACGCAACTCATCCTTCAGCACGAAATGGGCTTGTGCGACGTGATCGATCCGTGGGCCGGCTCGTACATGATGGAATCGCTGACGGCGGATCTTGCCGGGCGGGCGCGCGACATGATCGACGCAATCGAGGCGGGCGGCGGCGCGCGCGAGGCGATTCGCACGGGCTGGGTTCAGCAGCAGATTCGAGCAAGCGCGGCGGCGACGCAGGCGCGCATCGATGCGGGGAAACAGGTGATCGTCGGCACCAACGCCTTTCCGGCAATCGAGGCAGATGATGATGCTCCCGAATGTGTCGCAATCGATGGGGAACGTGTGCGCGTGCAACAGTCGCGCAGAATTTCCGACGTCAAGCGCCGACGCGACGAGTATCGGGTGAGCACGACGCTCTCGGCATTGACTCGCGCCGCACACGACGATGCCGCAAACCTGCTTGCACTGACAATCGATTGCATGCGCGCACGGGCGACGGTGGGTGAATGCACGCGTGCCCTTGAAGCAGTTTGGCCGCGCCATGTGCAGGCATCCGGCGTTGTGTCGAATGCGTATGGAACACGATGTGGAGAGGACGAGGCATGGCATGCGGTGAGGGCACAGGTAGCGCGTCTCGCGAAAAAGCTAGGCAGAAGACCACGCCTGCTGATGGCAAAACTCGGACTCGACGGACACGATCGCGGCGCGAACGTGGTGTCGGCGGCGCTGAAGGACGCGGGCTTCGATGTAGCGATGAGCGGCCTGTTTGCTTCGCCGACGCGTGCAGCGAGGATTGCCGGGAAAGAAGGATGCGACGTGATCGGTATTTCGTCGCTCGCGGGAGCGCATGGAAGTCTCGTCCTTCAATTCATGCGCGAGCTTGGAGAAATAGACGTATGTGCGCCGGTAGTCGTCGGCGGGATCGTGCCAGATCAAGACGCGCTTTCTCTGCGGAACATAGGCGTGGCAGAAATCTTCGGACCGGGGACAACCGTACACGAGATCGTCGAGCGGCTTGTGCGGCTGATTGAAACGAGCCGCCTCGGTGGGTTGACCCGGCGCGTGCCAGAACGCACGCGAGTCCTCGAATAAGGGTACCGTCTGTACGCTTGATGGATCTTGTCCGAAGATCACGCCTCGCTCATTGCCGTGGACCTGACCCAGACGGTTTCTCGCGACCTCTTGCGTCCTGCTTCACGAGCCATCAGTTTTGTTTATCGACATATCGCTGGTAGTAGGCGGCCGCACGCCTCGCTGCGGCCGTCCCACCGGGCTTTCCACGCGTCAGAACCCTATCCGCAAAAGCAAGATGGTGGTTTACGCGTAGTACCAGCCACGCTGCCTTCATCGCTACCCTTCGGGCTTACGCATTCTGAAGGAGTAGCGCACATGGCACGGATCATCGGAGGCATTGCCGCCTCGCACACACCGACTATCGGTTTCGCGTTCGACAAGAACAAACGCGACGATCCCGTCTGGGCGCCGATCTTCGAGAACTTCGCGCCGCTCACGAACTGGCTCGCGGAGAAGCAGCCCGATGTCATCGTCACGATCTACAACGACCACGTCACGTCATTCTTCTTCGATCACTACTCCGCATTCGCACTCGGCGTAGGACCGCAATGGCGCGTTGCGGACGAAGGCGGCGGCGCACGCGACCTGCCGCCGATCAAGGGTCATCCGGCGCTTGCCGCGCACATCGGCACGTCGCTGATGTCCGACGAATTCGACATGTCGTTCTTCCAGAACAAGGCGCTCGATCACGGCTGCTTCTCGCCGCTTTCGATGCTGTGCCCGCACGAACCCGAATGGCCGGTGAAGCTCGTGCCGCTGCAAATGGGCGTGCTGCAATTGCCCGTGCCGAGCGCGCGCCGCTTCTACAAGCTGGGTCAGGCGCTGCGCCGCGCGATCGAAAGTTATCCGGAGGACATCAAGGTCGCGATTCTCGCGACGGGCGGTCTTTCGCATCAGGTACACGGCGAACGCGCGGGCTTCAATAACACGGCATGGGACGCGCGCTTTCTCGATCTCTTCGAGCGCGATCCCGAACAACTCGCGGACATGACCATCGCCGAATATGCGGCGCTCGGCGGCTACGAAGGCGCCGAAGTCATCATGTGGCTCACGATGCGCGGCGCGTTGTCGTCGAATGTCGTGTGCAAGCATCGCAGCTATTACCTGCCGTCGATGGCGGGCATCGCGACCGCGATCTATGAAGGCGAGGATAGCGAGATCAAGCCGGCGATCATCGAGCGTCATCGTCAGAAGATGGCGGTGCAGCTCACCGTTGTCGAGAACCTCGAAGGCACCTATCCGTTCTCGATCGAAACCGCCGTGCGCGCGTATCGCATCAACGACTATCTGCATCGCATGGTCGAGCCCGCGCATCGCGAGGCATTCAGGCAAGACGAGGAAGCGAGCTTCGAGGCGGCCGGTCTCAGCGAAGAGGAGCGGGACCTCATTCGCCGGCGCGACTGGCGCGGCCTGCTTCATTACGGCGTGATTTTCTTCATGCTGGAGAAGCTCGGCGCGGTGACCGGCGTGTCGAACCTGCACATCTACGCCGCGATGCGCGGCGAAACACTCGAAGCATTTCAGAAGACCCGCAATGCGCCCGGTGCACTGTACTCGGTCGCGGGCAAGGGCGCGGGCAAGCTCGACTGGGACAAGGCCGGGAAGGCCAAAGACTAAGCAGGCAACGGGGACGGGAGACACATATGACTATCGGTAAAACCATCGACATCAAGGGCTTCATCGACGAACGCCCGATTTCCGCCTACCAGTGGCTGCTGGTGGCGCTGTGCTTTCTGATCGTGACGGCCGACGGCATGGATGTCGCGATCATGGGCTTCGTCGCGCCTTCGATCATCGCGGACTGGCACATCTCGCGGCCCGCGTTCGGCCTCGTGATGAGCGCGGCGCCCATTGGTCTCGTGATCGGCGCGCTCGCGGCAGGCCCGGCGTCGGATCGCATCGGACGCAAGTGGGTTCTGATTGCGTCGGTGTTTCTCTTCGGCGTGTTCACGATCGCCACCGCGTTCACGAATTCGCCTTCGAGCATGGCCTTGCTGCGCGTGCTGACCGGCATCGGCCTCGGCGCCGCGATGCCCAATACGACGACGCTGCTCTCCGAGTACGCGCCGCAACGCAAGCGCGCGCTACTGATCACGATCATGTTCACGGGCTTCAATCTCGGCTCGGCGCTGATCGGCTTCCTCGCCGGCGCCTTGATTCCGGTGCACGGCTGGCGCTCCGTGCTGATCTGTGGCGGCGCGCTGCCGCTCGTGCTGATTCCGCTGCAAATCTGGCTGCTGCCCGAATCGGCGCGTCTGCTCGCGGTGCGCGGCGCGAGCTCGGCACGCATCGGCAAGGTGCTCGGCCGCGTATGCGGCGCGCGCTTCGACGGCACGGAGACGTTCGTATCGAACGAGCCGCCGCTGCCGACGAAGAAGCCCATCGGCGTGTTGTTTTCGCATGGCTACGGCCTGATGACGGCCGCGCTGTGGGCGACCTATTTCATGGGCCTGCTCGTGATCTACCTGCTCACCGGCTGGCTGCCGACGCTGATGAAGGACGCGGGGCTCACGGTATCGTCGGCGGCGAACATCACGGCGATGTTCCAGATCGGCGGCACGATCGGCGCGATCATCGTCGGGTGGATCATGGACAAGGTGCGCCCGGCGCCCGTCATCAGCGCGGCGTATCTCGGCGGCGCGGTCTGCGTGCTCGGGCTCGCCTGGATCGGCGCGTTGTCGTCGTCGCTGGCCGTGCTCGTGTTCGCAGCGGGCTTTTGCATGAGCGGCGCGCAAACGGGCCTCAACGCGTTCGCGCCGAGCCGTTATCCGACGGTTGCGCGTGCCACCGGCGTGAGCTGGATGCTCGGCATGGGCCGCTTCGGCAGCATCTTCGGCTCCGCGTTCGGCGGCGCGCTGCTCGGCCTCGGCTGGGAGTTCGGCGCGATCCTCGCGATCCTTGCCGTGCCCGCGACGCTCGCCGCGATTTCGATACTCGTCGCGCAACGCACGCATGCCGACGAAGCGCACGCACAAACCAAAGCAGCACATTAGTACCTGGAGTGACGCATGATCATCGACATTCACGGCCACTACACGACCGCGCCGAAGGCGCTGGAAGCGTGGCGCAACCGGCAGATAGCCGGCATCGAGAATCCTTCGGCGATGCCGGCCGCATCGGAGCTGCATATCAGCGACGATGAACTGCGCGAATCCATCGAAGCGAATCAGCTTCGACTGATGCGCGAACGCGGCCTCGATCTCACCGTGTTCAGCCCGCGCGCGAGCTTCATGGCGCATCACATCGGCGACTTCGAAGTGTCGAGCACGTGGGCCGCGATCTGCAACGAGCTGTGCTATCGCGTGAGCGAGCTGTTTCCGGACAGCTTCATTCCGGCGGCGATGCTGCCGCAGAGTCCGGGCGTCGATGTCTCGACGTGCATCCCCGAGCTCGTGAAGTGCGTCGAGCAATACGGCAATGTCGCGATCAACCTGAATCCGGACCCGTCGGGCGGCCACTGGACGAGCCCGCCGCTCTCGGATCGCTACTGGTATCCGATCTACGAAAAGATGGTCGAGTACGACGTCCCCGCGATGATTCACGTGAGCACAAGCTGCAACGCGTGTTTCCATACGACGGGCGCGCATTACCTCAATGCGGACACCACCGCGTTCATGCAGTGCCTCACGTCCGATCTGTTCCGCGATTTCCCGACGCTCAAGTTTGTGATTCCGCACGGCGGCGGCGCGGTGCCGTATCACTGGGGACGTTTCCGGGGTCTCGCGCAGGAGCTGAAAAAACCCTTGCTGAAGGATCATTTGCTGAACAACGTGTTCTTCGATACGTGCGTCTATCACCAACCGGGCATCGACTTGCTGACGCGCGTGATCCCCGTCGACAACATTCTGTTCGCAAGCGAGATGATCGGCGCGGTGCGTGGCATCGATCCTGAAACGGGGCATTATTTCGACGATACGAAGCGCTATGTCGAGGCTGCGCACATCGAGCCCGACGCGCGCTACAAGATCTACGAAGGCAACGCGCGCCGCGTGTATCCGCGCCTCGATGCGGCGCTCAAGGCAAAGGGACGCTGACATGTACGAACTGGGTGTGGTGTATCGCAACATCGGTCGCGCGAACGCGGATGCGGCGGAAAAGCTCGGCCCGCTCGGCGCGGCGACCGTGCACGAAGCAATGGGCCGTGTCGGCCTGATGAAGACCTACATGCGGCCGATCTACGCGGGCGCGCAGGCGAGCGGCACGGCCGTCACCGTGCTGCTGCAACCGGGCGACAACTGGATGCTCCATGTCGCCGCCGAGCAGATTCAGCCGGGCGATATCGTCGTGGCTGCCTGCACGACCGATAACACCGATGGTTTCTTCGGCGATCTGCTCGCCACGAGCTTCAAGGCGCGCGGCGCGCGGGCGCTCATCATCGACGGTGGCGTGCGCGATGTGCGTGTGCTGACCGGGATGAACTTCCCGGTCTGGAGCCGCGCGATTTCGGCGAAAGGCACGGTGAAGGCGACGCTCGGCTCGGTGAACATTCCCGTCGTGTGCGCGGGCGCATGGGTGAACCCGGGTGATGTGATCGTCGCGGATGACGACGGCGTCGTCGTCGTGCCATCCGCATCGGCGCAGCAGGTGCTCGACAAGGCCGTCGCGCGCGAGGCGCTCGAAGAAGAGAAGCGCGCGAAGCTCGCAAGCGGCGTGCTCGGCCTCGACATGTACGCCATGCGCGAACCGCTGGAAAAAGCGGGGCTGCGCTATATCGATTGATGACCATGAGCATCACCGCTATCTCTTCGATGGCGACGCGCCAGGTGCTCGATGCGCTTGCCTCGACATTCGAAGCGCAGACGGGGCAGCGCATCGCGATCGAATCGGTGGGCGGCGTCGCGGCGTTAAAGCGAATCGAGGAAGGCGAGGCGTTCGATATCGTCGTGCTCGCTTCGGACGCGATCGACCGGCTCGCGGCGGCGGCGCGTATCGATGCAACGAGCCGCGTGCGCATCGCGCGCTCGGGCGTGGCCATCGCGGTGGCGTCGGGCTCGCCGCGTCCCTCCATCGACGATGAGGCGGCCGTGCGCGAGGCGGTGCTCGCGGCGCGCAGCATCGGATATTCGACGGGGCCGAGCGGCGTTTATCTCATGCGTCTGTTCGAGCGCTGGGGCATTGCGGAACGCATCGCGTCGCGCATCGTGCAGGCGCCGCCGGGCGTCGCGGTGGGCGCGCTCATCGCGCGTGGCGAGGTTGAACTGGGCTTTCAGCAGATGAGCGAGATGACCGGCCTCGAAGGTATCGACGTGCTCGGCATGTTGCCGCCTGCGATTCAGACTCTCACGGTGTTCGAAGGCGCGATATGCGCGAACGCGAATGCGCCGCAACTGGCTCGCGCGTTCCTTGCGTTTCTCGGTTCGTCCAACGCCGATAGCGCGAAGGTACGGCACGGCATGGAGCCTTGCTAACAAGACTGATTGCACGCCGCGGAACAGGCGCGGGAACGCCTGGGCGTTCCCGCGATGAAGGCCGATACGGAAAAAGAAGCGCCGGCGCCAGTCAATGTCCCCAGCGCAGCACGAGCGGATCGAGCTTGCGCGCGACTTTCAACAGCCCTTCGCGCACGGCGGGATGCATCGGCGCGAGCGGATGACGCACCGCATCCGAGCGAATGACGCCGCCTTCCTTCATCAGGGTCTTGCATGCGGCGAGACCGCATTGCCGGTTCTCGTAGTTGATGAGCGGAAGCCATTGCTGATACAGGTCGGCGGCTCGGTCGGTGTCGCCCGCGAAGTAAGCATCGACGATCTTGCGAATGCCGTCCGGGTAGCCGCCGCCCGTCATCGCGCCCGTGGCGCCCGCATCGAAGTCGGGGATCAGCGTGATCGCTTCTTCTCCGTCCCACGGACCGACGATCGCATCGCCGCCCAACCCGATCAGTTCGCGCAGCTTCGAGGCGGCCTGCGCCGTTTCGATCTTGAAGTACGACACATGCTCGACGTCGCGCGCGAGCTTCGCGAGAAACGATGCAGAGAGCGGCGTGCCCGCGACGGGCGCGTCCTGAATCATGATAGGAATGTCGATCGCATTCGATACTTCGCGATAGAACTCGTGAATGCCGCGCTCTCCGACGCGAATCGTCGCGCCATGATACGGCGGCATGATCATGACCATCGCAGCGCCCGCGTCTTGCGCTGCGCGGCTGCGCTCGGCGCACACGCGCGAGCTGAAATGCGTCGTCGTGACGATGACGGGCACGCGCCCGGCGACATGTTCGAGCACGGTGCGCTGCACCGTATCGCGCTCGGCATCGGACAGTGCGAATTGCTCGGAGAAGTTCGCGAGTATGCACACGCCGTGCGAACCGGCGTCGATCATGAAATCGATCGCGCGTTTCTGGCCTTCGAGATCGAGGCCGCCTTGATCGTCGAAAATGGTCGGGGCGACGGGGAAAACGCCGCGATAAACAGGTGCAGCCATTGAAGTGTGTCTCCTTTGATTGGTTCAGATCCGCTACAGCGTCGCGTTATCGAAGGATAGCGCGAGGCGTTCTTCCCGCGCGCGATGCGTCCGTTGCGCCCGACGCTCCAGCTTACCCCAGCTTCGCCTATGCCCGATATCCAGAGCCATACGTTCGGCCATTGCGCAAGCGCATCTTCGTTGAATTGCCGCCACGGCGCCTGCAATTCGAACATCAGGCCGCTTTTCGGCGCGATGCGCCGCCGCTTTCGGGAAAGCGCGGCGCAAAGTTTCGGTGCGCTCTTGCATCATGGCCTCAGGCCAGGCGATCTTGCGCCATGCGCACGGCGATGTCGAACGCTTTCTGCGTCGCGCCGACATCGGCACGGCCCTGGCCGTGGATATCGAACGCGGTGCCGTGCGCGGGCGTCGCGATCGGCACGGGCAGGCCGCCGTGCACGGTGACGCCGCGCCAGAAGCCCATCAGCTTCATCGCGATCTGACCTTGGTCGTGGTACATCGTGACGACGCCGTCGAAGACCTTCTGATCGCGTGCGCGCACGAAGATGGTGTCGGCGGGGAAGGGGCCTTGCGCATCGTAACCTCGAGCGCGCGCATGTTCGACGGCTGGCGCGATCACGTCGATTTCCTCGCGACCGAACGCGCCGTTGTCGCCGTTGTGCGGATTGAAGCCGCATACCGCGATGCGCGGCTGCGCCACGCCGGCGCGGTTGAGGCCGTCATGAATCAATTGCACCGCGCCGCCGATGCGCTCCTGCGTGAGTCTCGCGCTCACATCCTTCAACGCGATATGCGACGTCACGCGCGAGGTCCAGAGCTCGTCGAGGACATTGAATTCGCAGAATGCGCCGCTGAAATCGAGCTGGCGCGCAAACCATTCCATCTCGTCGTTCGTCTCCATGCCGGCCATATGCAGCGAGGTCTTGTTGACTGGCGCGAAGAGCATCGCCTGCGTGCGGTTGGCGCGCGTCATCGCAAGGGCTTGTTTGAAGGCTTCGAGGCTGTACCGGCCGCCGCGTTCGGTCGATACGGCGCGCTCATAGGGGGCGTCGTCGGGGAGGCGGAAGTCGATGAGCGATGGCACGTCGGTGTCGCGCGCGGCGTCGTCGACGCGCTCGACCAGTCGATAGTCGAAGCGCTGCTGCGCGATCTCCATGCCGTGATCCAGCTCGCGCTTGTCGCCGACGATGAGCAGATCGGCGCGCGCGCGATTCTCAGCCTTCGCGATGAGGCGCGCGATGAGTTCGGGACCGATGCCGGCGGGATCGCCGAGAAGAACTGCGATGAGAGGTTTCATGTTGGTAGGGTCTCGTATCTCGTGATCGGTTGCAAGCGGGGGCGGCGCCGGTCGAGGGCGGTCGAACCGAAGATATGCACCCGCGCGCACGCGCCGTAAAAGTGCAGCCGCGTGTTTGCATCACTCGATGATGTCGAAGTCGCTCAGATGCTTGTCGGACAGCGTGATGCCGAGACCCGGCGTTTCATCGGAAAGTTGCAGATAACCGTTTTGCGGTTGCGGCTCGCCGTCGAAGATGTAATAGAAGAGCTCGTTGCCCACTTCCACATCGAACACGGGGAAGAACTCGGACATCGGGCTCGCGGTGCTCGACATCGTCAGGTGATAGTTGTGCATCTGCCCCGCGTGCGGAATCACAGGAACGGACCACGCTTCGGCCATCGCGTTGATCTTGCGCGCGGCGGTGATGCCCCCCACGCGATTCGTATCGTACTGAATGACATCGACGGCGCGGCGTTCCAGCAGATCCTTGAAGCCATAGCTCGTGAACTCGTGCTCGCCGCCGGAGATCGGCACGATGTTCATTTTCTTCAGCTCCTGATAGCCTTCGACGTCGTCGCCGATCACGGGCTCTTCGAGCCAGCGCGGATTGAACTCGGCAAGACGCGGCAGCATGCGGCGCGCGTATTCCAGCGTCCAGCCCATATAGCATTCCAGCATGATGTCCACATCGTCGCCTGCGAGTTCGCGCAGCAGGCGCACCTGCTCCAGATTCTTCGCCATGCCCTTCGGACCATCTTTCGGGCCGTAGCCGAAGCGCATCTTCATCGCGGTGAAGCCCTGGTCGAGATAGCCCTGGGCTTCCGCGAGAAAGGCGTCGCGGTCGTCGTTGTTATAGAGCTTCGATGCGTAGCACCAGATGTTTTCTTTCGTGCGGCCGCCGAGCAGCTTGAAGACGGGCTTTTTCACCGCCTTGCCCATGATGTCCCACAGGGCGATATCCATCGCGGAGATCGCCGCCATGCCGATGCCCTTGCGGCCCCATGCGAGCGTGCGCCGATACATCTTCTGCCAGATATATTCATGATCGAACGGATCTTCGCCGATGGCGATAGGCGCGAGATATTCATCGACGATCTGCTTCGCGACACGCGGCGCGAGCGCGCAATTGCCGATGCCGATGGTGCCGTCGTCGCATTCGATCTCGACGACGAGCCAGCCGTGAAAGCGGAACGAGCCCATCGCGTCGCCGCGCTCGTAGAGGATATCGACGGCATTCGTGCAGAAGTGCGCTTGCGGCGGAACGACCTTGCCTTTCCATTCGAAAACGCGTGCGCGGACGTGCTTGATCTTCATCTTCGGTGTCTCCGGGTTCTATTCGGGTGGGGCCGCTGAAACGAGGGTTTGCGCGGCTGTATCGGGTAGCGCTAGTGTGCGAAACTCCGCGATAACTGACCATTGAATTATTTGCATCAGGCTATTTCCTGGAGTTATCGCTCGCATGATCGCGCCCGCCACGGCCATACGCAAACGCCTGCGCCTGCGTCATCTGCAATTGATGACGGCGCTCTCGGAAACGGAATCGCTCAGAAGCGCAGCCGACGAGCTCTCGATGACGCAGCCCGCCGCGACCAAGGCGTTGAAGGAGCTGGAGGACACCATCGGGGCAACGTTATTCGTGCGTCATGCGCGAGGGATGGAGCCGACCATCTACGGAGAGGCGGTGATGCGATACGCGCGCGTCGTCTTCGAGGATCTCGATGAATTGCGCGAGGAACTGGCGGCGATCGAGGCGGGCGATATCGGCAAGGTGCGCATCGGCGCGGTGATGGCGCCGGCTCCCGATTTGCTCACGAAGGTGATCGTGCAATTGAAGGAAGCGCATCCGCGCCTGCAGATCAGCGTGCAGATCGACACGAGCGATGTGCTCGTGCAGGCGTTGCAGCAGGATCAGCTGGATATCGTGGTGGGGCGCATTCCTTACGGCTTTTCCGCGCTGGATCTGACGTTCGAGACCTTGTCGGAAGAGGCGCTCGCGATCGTCGCGCGGCCGGATCACCCGGCTGTCGGCATGACGGCGAAACCGAAGCTCGCCGATCTCGCGAAGTATCCGTGGATCGTGCAGCCGCATCCGAGTCCGATGCGGCAGATCATCGACCAGACGTTTCGGGAATCGCGCGTTGCGCCGCCGGTGAGTACCGTCGAGACGTCTTCTATTCTGACGACCTTGTCGCTCTTGAGGGATTCGGACATGCTCGCCGTGCTGCCGAGTTCGGTCGCAGACTATTATTCCGCGCTCGATACGATCGCTTCGTTGCCCACCGCATTGCGTGGGCGCCTCGCGCCTTATGGGTTGATTCTCAGAAAGAACCGGCGGATCAGTCCGGCGACGCAGCTGGTTATCGAAGCGATTCGGCAGGCGTGAGGGAGTAGCGAGGCGGCGCTCAGTCGAGCGGCAGACGGTTGGATTCCTTTATCGTGTGCATGACAAATGCACTGCGTACCTCCCTGACATGGGGCAGCGCCGCCAGGACTTTCCGGCTGAAGTTGGCGAATCCGTCGAGATCCGGCGCGACGATCCGCAGAAGATAGTCCTCGACACCGGACAGGATGTAACACGACAGGACCTGGTCGATTGCCTGCAGGGAAGTCTCGAACTCGACGGCGTCCCGTTCCTGATGGGACGTGATCTTCACAAAGACGAAGGCGTCGATTCCGAAGCCGAGGGCCTTCCGATTCAGGTCCAGGTGATAGCCTTCGATAACCCCGACCTCTTGCAGGCGTTTGACGCGACGCCACACCGGCGATGAGGAACTGTTCATTCGCTCGGCCAGTTCCGCCATGGATATGCGCGGATCTTCCTGCAGATGGCGAAGAATCTGACGATCGGTCGAACTGAGCGGCGTGGTTTCCACTGCGATTTCCTCTGGAACGAATTTGTGTCTGCTGCGGGATCGCGGGTCAAGTCTATCGGATATTCGGCACCGTTCGGCAAGTTCATGCCGATGCTACTTTATTTCGCGTGATATCAGACCGCGAGCGCTAGGGTTGACCCTGATCTCTTAGCGTCGTCCTTAAAGGTCGGCAAATCATTTCGCCTTGAAGTTATATGCCGGCATCACATGCCGCTCTCGCCGATTAAACCGGCAAAAATAGAAAAGAAAAACCGCCTGTCAAAAACTAGAATTTTTTGCATCAGGAGACGAGACATGTGGCAAGAATTCACTCAGGCACAGTTGGAGCGGGAGTACTCGCCTAGCTCCGTCGCCCACGACTACCTGGCGGTCGTCGCTGCCTACACTGCCGAGAGCGAAGCGGTATCGGCATCCCTCGTAAGCTATCGGCTGAAGTACGGCTTGCCGTCCGATGAGTATTCGATCGTATTCCCCGCCCGGACCTCGGCGGGTGCGATCGTGGTTTTTATCCACGGCGGCTACTGGCAGGAACTCTCCGCGGAGGATTCCTGCTTCCCCGCGCGGGAGTTCGTCGAACGCGGTGTGTCGTATGCGGCCGTGAACTACACACTCGCGCCCCTTGCGAACATCGGCATGATGATTCGGCAATGTGAAAGGGCGATACGCGCCATTGCTGCCGCTCATCCTGACCTGAAGCTCGTGATCGCGGGAAGCTCAGCAGGGGCACACCTTGCCGCAATGATGGCGACGCTCGATTGGGAGCCCGAGCTCGAGACGCGAATCAAGGGTTATGTGCTTGCGTCGGGCGTCTACGATCTGCGCCCGATCGTAGGCACCTACATCAACGAGCCGCTCGATCTGAGCAGCGAGACGGCTTTAGCGGTAAGCCCGATGTTCATCAAGACCCGCCATCGCTTGCCTACACTCATAAGCTGGGGTGAGCACGAAACTGCTGAATTCAAGCGTCAAAGCCTTGAATACGCACAGCGCCTGACCGATGACGCCGTGCCTGTACGGCTCCTCGAAGTCTCCGGACGCAACCACTTTGACATCCTGTTCGATCTGGCGACGCCGTCCAGCGAACTGGGCGCCGCAATTGAACATTTGATTGGAGCAAAGTAAATGTCTGCAAGCCGCAAACGCGTGATTCCGGAAATCCGCAATCCGGAACTGGAGCTATCGCTCGTCAGTGAAATTGCTATTTCGACGAACGAAACGCGCAACGAAGCGGTGAAGACCACGGCCGGCGAGCCGATGGTCAGCTTCGAGGGAAAGAGCAATCCCTACATCGATTATCACCGCAACGACCTGTTGCTCAGCATCCAGCACATGCGCAGCGAAGGGCACGATGAAATGGTGTTCATCCTGATGACGCAGTGCAAGGAGTTGACGTTCAAAGCTATCCATTACGAGCTGTACAACATGCAGTTGCGTATCACACGAGACGACGTGAGCGGGGCGCTCGAGCTCGTCCCGCGCGTGAAGCGCCTGTTCGAGTACCTGATCAAGACCTGGGACGTGTTGTCGACGATTACGACGCACGGCTTCAACGAGTTCCGCAATCATCTGGGCGTGTCTTCTGGACAGCAATCGTATATCTACCGGCACGTCGAATTCATTCTCGGCAACAAGTCGAAGCGACTGGCGGCGGCGCATTCGAATAACCCCGATGTCTATCCGCAATTGCAAGAGGCACTCAACAATCCGAGCCTGTACGACGATGTACTGGCGCTGCTGCATCGCCGGGGTATTCCGGTGCCGGAGCAAGCGCTGGATCGTGCCTGGTCGGAAACTTACGCGTCCAATCCCGAGGTCGAGAAAGCATGGCTCGCGGTTTATGCGGACCCGTCGCCGGACAACGACCTCTACCTTCTCGGCGAAGCGCTGATCGAAATTGCGGACCTGTTCGCCCAATATCGCTGGCGGCACTTTACCTCGGTGGAGCGCATTCTCGGTTTCAAGCCCGGTACGGGCGGTTCCGCAGGCGTCGGCTGGCTCAAACATGTCGTCGAGCTTCGCTTCTTCCCGGAACTCTGGTCTATCCGCACTGTGTTGGGGGCGTGAGAGATGAATGATATGACCGTTCCCGCATCTCCCGCTCGCGATACGTTCGCGCTGACTCGGGAAAAATTTTCCCTGCCGGAGGGTGTTCGATACTTTGATGGAAACTCGCTGGGCCCACTGCCCAAGGCCGTTCAGATGCAGGCCTATATCACGACGACCCACGAGTGGGGCGACGGGTTGATCCGCTCGTGGCGGAGCGCGAAATGGAATACGCTGCCGCAGCGCGTCGGCGATGCGATCGGCCGTTTGATCGGCGCGGCCGCGGGACAGGTGGTTGCCTGCGATTCCACGTCGGTCAACCTGTTCAAGGTCTTGACCGCGGCGCTACGCCTGCGTGCCGACCGGAAGGTGATCTTGACCGACGCATCGTCGTTTCCGACCGACCTTTACATCGCCGAGCAGGTGGCTCGGCTGTGCGGTGCGGAGATACTCAACTTGCCGGTGAGCGAATTTCCGAAATTCCTGAACGATCGCGTGGCGGCAGTATTGCTGTGCCATGTCGACTATCGCAGCGCCGAGGTTTATGACCTCGCTCGCCTGACACGCGCGGCACATCGGGCCGGCGCGCTCATGGTATGCGACCTTTCGCATTCCGCCGGTGCGATTCCCTGCAACCTCGACGAGTCCGAGGTCGATTTCGCGGTCGGCTGCGGATACAAATACTTGAACGGCGGTCCCGGTGCACCCGCTTTCCTGTACGCCGCGAAGCGTCACCACACGGATTGCGAACAGCCGCTGACCGGATGGTTCGGGCACGCCGCGCCGTTCGAGTTCACGCCGTCCTATGCGCCCGCGCCGGGCATCGAGCGCTTTCTCTGCGGGACGAATCAGGTGATCGCGCTTTCGCTCCTGAACCGTTCGCTCGAAGTGTTCGACGGAATTTCGATCGAAGAAATCAGAACCCGAAGCCTCGAGTTGACCGAGCAGTTCATATCGAGCGCGGAGAACCGGCTTGCTCCGCACGGGTTCGTGGTCGCCTCGCCGAAGGATTCGAATGTGCGCGGAAGCCACGTCTCGCTTCGTCACCCGCAAGGCTACGCCATCATGCAGGAGTTGAGCCGGCGAGGCGTAATCGGGGACTTCCGCATGCCGGATTTCATGCGATTCGGCTTCGCGCCGCTCTTCAACACGGCGGATGAAGTGGAGTACCTCGTGGATCAAATCGATCAGATCATGACGACTCGTGCCTGGGACAACCCCGACTACGAACAGCGTCGCGCCTTCACGTAAGCACGTAGCCGCAACAAAGAGAATGGAAACTTTCCATTTAATCAGTATAACGAATCGACGGAGACATGAATGAGTGCGGTCAAAGGATTCAAGGTCATCGCGGACAGAGAAGGCGGACTGAAGCGATCTCTTACACGAGCTCAACTGATGATGATCGCCATCGGAAGCGCGATCGGCACAGGCCTTTTCCTGGGCAGCGGCGCCGCGATCCATCTTGCCGGGCCGAGCGTCATTATCAGCTTTGCAATCGGCGCTTTTATTGCCCTTCTTCTCATGGGTTGTCTGGCCGAAATGGTGGTCACACATCCGAGTACCGGCTCGTTCGGGTCGTACGCGGAACATTATCTGGGAGGCCTGGCGGGGTTCGTCGTCAGATACGCATACTGGATCTCCGTCGTGCTCGTGATCGGCGCCGAAGTGACGGCGATATCCGTCTATATGCACTTCTGGTTTCCAACCTCTCCGGGCTGGTTGTGGATCGTCGTCTTCTCCGCCGCGCTGATCGCGATCAATGCCCGAAGCGCCAGCGCCTTCGGAGCGGCGGAGTACTGGTTCTCGATCGTCAAGGTAGCCGCCATCGTCGGATTCATCATCCTCGGCAGCTACGCGGTGTTTTCCGCTCCTGAAAATAGCTCAGTGGGCCTCGCGAACTTCTATGTCGACGGCGGATTCTTTCCGAACGGATTCTCAGGAACATGGAACGCGGTGGTGGTTGCGGTATTCAGCTTTATCGGCATCGAGTTTATCGCCGTGGCGGCAGGCGAGGCCAATGAACCCGAGCGCGCCGCAAGGAGCGCATTCAAGTCGGCGCTTCTTCGACTCGTCATCTTCTATATTTTGACGATCGGTTTGATGGTTGCCATCGTTCCCTGGCAGTCCGCCGGCACCGGCAAAAGTCCATTCGTGATGGTGATGGAAAAGATCGGAGTGTCTGGCGGTCCGAGCGTCATGAACTTCGTTATCTTGACGGCCGCCTTGTCGGCGATGAATGCCCAGTTGTACGTCGCGACACGGATGATCTTCAGCCTGTCACGGAGTGGCTATGCGCCGGCGTTCCTGAGCAGTGTCAGCAGTAACGGCGTACCCGTTCGCGCTTTGCTGCTTTCGTCCCTCGGTGTGGCCTTTGCAGCGATCACGAGCGTCATGATGCCCGGAGGATCGTTCATTCTGGTCATGTCGATTGCGATGTTCGGGGCGCTCTTCGGCTGGCTGATGATCTTCGCGACTCATCTTCGGTTCCGTATGGCGTGCAAGCGCGATGGTGTTACCCCGGCCTTTCGACTGCCCTTGTTCCCGATTCCCACTTTGCTCGGCCTCGTCATGATGGTAGCGGTCATCGTCTCGACGTTCTTCGTGCCCGCGTTCCGCATGTCGGTGGTTACGGGTGTTCCGATGCTCGTCGCTCTCATGGTGACCTATGCGCTGCTTAAAAAGCCGGATCCGCAAAAACTTCTGGCGGTCGAGTGACCTGGAAATGAGCCGATCGACTGGAGCAACGCGATGACCAAGTACGACACTTTTCGCGAAGAGATGGCGGGCCGGGCAAACGTCGAAGATTCGCCTGAACTCATCGCTTATTACCGCGACCTCGAGCGACTCAAGACCGGTGCACTGTGGACCGTGGCCAACAAGATCGAACCGTGGCAGCCGAAATCGGAATCGGTGCCCGTGATCTGGCGCTATCGCGACCTTCGCGAACATGTGCTGCGTTCCGTGCGGCTCGTCACGCCGGAGAAGGCTGGCCGGCGGGTGATCTTCTTCGAGAACCCTGGAAGGCGGGATGTATCGGCGGCAGTGGGATGGCTCTACTCGGGACTGCAGGTCATGCATCCGGGCGAGCGGGCCACCGCGCATCGGCACTCGTCTTCTGCGCTGCGTTTCATCATGGAAGGAAGCGGCGCATACACGATCGTCGATGGTCACAAGATGACGCTCGGCGCGAACGACTTCGTGCTCACGCCGAATGGCACATGGCATGAACACGGCGTCGAGGAGAACGGGACGCCATGCATCTGGCAGGACGGTCTGGATATCCCGCTGGTCAACGCACTCGAGGCCGGGTTCTATGCGGTGCACCCGGATTTGCATCAGGCCGTCGGATTTCCCGTGGATGACGGCGTGAGCATGTGGGGCGCGGCCGGACTTCGTGCGCATCAGGCTGGCTGGGACAAGCCTTATTCCCCGTTGTTCAAGTACCAGTGGGAACCGACGTACGATGCATTGAAAAACTACGCCGCGAACCACGATGACAACCCGTTCGACAGCGCGCTGATGCACTACACGAATCCTGTTACCGGTGGCCACGTCATGGCGACCGCCGGCGCCAGCATGCAGCTTCTTCGTCCCGGCTTCGAGGGCAAGGCTCACCGTCACACCGGGAGTTTTCTTTATCAGGTGGCAAAGGGCGCGGGCTATTCGATCATCGACGGACACCGTTTCGACTGGCGCGAACGGGACATATTCTGCGTCCCCTCGTGGGCATGGCATGAGCACGTGAACCTCAGTTCGACCGAGGACGCCTGCCTGTTCTCGTTCAATGATCTTCCAGTGATGGAAAAACTGGGGCTCTTCTACGAAGAGGCCTTGGCGGATAACGCGGGCCACCAGCCGGTTTCTTCGCAGCCAGCGCTTTGAGCGAAATTTCGCGTCGGAACTTTTGATTCAAGAGACACACATCATGCAACTCGCTACCTATCGAACGAATGTTACCGCTGCCGCCCGGCTCGGCGCGGTTGTCGGTGATTTCATCATCGACATCGAGCAACTCGGTGCTCACGCCGGTGTCACGCTTCCCTCCGATATGCTCGAATTCATCGACATCGGGCCGCACGCGGTCGAGCGCGTTGCGAAGCTGCTGGAGCAGCACGGGGGGAACGGGCCGCTGGACTGTGCTGTTCCGCTCGTGAACGTGAAGCTGCTCGCACCCATTCCGCGGCCGCGGAAGAACATATTCGGCGTCGGATTGAATTACGTCGAACACGTGGATGAGTCGAGCCGAACACTGGACACGTCGAAGGATCTGGCGAAGCAACCGGTCATATTTTCGAAGCCTCCCACGAGCGTGATCGGAACAGGAGACGCCATCGAGCATAACGCGGCGATCACGCAGCAGCTCGACTGGGAAGGTGAGCTGGCCGTCGTCATCGGTCGTCGGGCAAAGAACGTGAGCGTGCAAGACGCGCTCGGCCACGTCTTCGGCTACACGGTCATTAATGACATCAGCGCCCGTGACAATCGCCGCGCCGGTCAATGGATCTTCTCGAAGGGCCAAGACACGTACGCACCGCTCGGACCTGTGCTCGTGACGGCCGACGAGATTGGCGATCCCCACGACCTGGACCTCGGCTTGAAGGTCAATGGCGTGGAGAAGCAACGCTCCAACACGCGCCACTTGTTGTTCGACATTCCAGCTCTGATCGCGGACATCAGTTCGGCCATTACGTTGGAACCGGGCGACATCATCGCGACGGGGACACCCGCGGGCGTCGGGGCGGGACGATCGCCTCAGGAATGGTTGTGGCCGGGCGATGTCGTCGAGGCGTGGGTCGAAAAGATCGGTACGCTGCGCAACCCGGTGGTCGCCGTGGGCAACGAGCCGCGAAAGACTCGGTCGCAACGTGCCGGGGATAACTGATGCTGCAACTTCGCAAATTCAAAGCCGCGGCGGTCCAGACGGCCCCTGTGTTTCTCGACACGGATGCGACCGTCGAGAAGGCAGTGAGCCTCATCGCAGAAGCAGCGGCCAATGGCGCGCAGCTCGTGGCCTTCCCGGAAGTGTTCGTTTCCGCGTATCCCTATTGGAGCTGGCTCGGCGACCCATTGCAAGGCAGCCGCTGGTTCGAGCGCCTGGCGCGCGCGGCAATCGAGATTCCCGGCCCCGAGATTTCGAAGATCGCGGAAGCAGCAGCACTGCACCGGATCAACGTGGTAATCGGTGTCAACGAGCGCAGCCGGAGTTCCATCGGGACTTTGTTCAACACCGTCGTCACGATATCCGACGAGGGGCGGATTCTCGGCCGTCATCGCAAGCTGGTGCCCACATGGGCGGAAAAGCTCACGTGGGCGCCGGGGGATGCCGCATGCCTGCGTGTTCACGCTACGAGCGTGGGACCGCTCGGCGTGCTCGCTTGTGGAGAAAACACCAACACGCTCGCGCGCTTCGCACTGATCGCGCAAGGTGAGCTGGTGCACGTCGCGAACTACATCGCGTTGCCGGCGGCGCCGCTGGACTACGACATGGCCGAAGCCATCAAAGTACGCGCGGCTGCGCATAGCTTCGAGGGCAAGCTATTCACTGTCGTCTCGTGCTCGACCGTTTCAGAAGAGATCATTGGCGCGCTCGAAACCGATTATCCGAACGCGCGCGAGCGCCTGACGCGGCGCCACAGTGCGTTTTCAGGTTTTCTCGGACCGGACGGTCGGGTGATCGGTGAACCGCTCATCGACGAAGAAGGAATCGCCTACGCGGATATCGATCTCGGAAATTGTATCCAGCCGCGCCAGATGCATGACATCGCCGGGCAATACAACCGATTCGATATTTTCCAACTTCGTGTGAAACGCAAGCCGCTGCAAGCAGCGACGTTCGAGGATGCGGCTTCCGAACAAGCCGAGAACGATAACGAGTTGCTGGAGCCCGGAAATGAGTGAAAAGAAGGCCTTTCGTATCGGACAGATCGTTCCTTCCTCGAATACCACGATGGAGACGGAGGTCCCCGCCATCTTTCGGGCGCGCGAGGCCGTCGCAAGCGAACGCTTCACGTTTCATTCGAGCCGGATGCGCATGAAGCACGTGACGAAGGAAGAGCTGGAGCGCATGGACGGCGAGAGCGAGCGATGTGCGCTCGAACTGTCCGATGCGCACGTCGATGTCATCGGCTATGCGTGTCTGGTCGCCATCATGAGCATGGGACCCGGCTATCACCACACGTCGGAGGCCCGGCTGATGCGGCGAACGGTGGAAAACGGCGCGCTGGCGCCGGTCGTGACCAGTGCGGGTGCTCTGGTCGATGGTCTCAAGACGTTGGGCGCCAGGAAGGTGTCGATTCTCACGCCCTACATGAAGCCATTGACCGGGCTGGTCATCGACTACCTCGCGAACGAGGGAATCGAAGTCGTCGACAGCATCTCGCTCGAAATCCCCGATAACATCGAAGTGGGACTTCGAGACCCGCGCGCGCCCATCGAGATAACGCGAAGACTCAATATCAGCGGAGTCGATGCCGTTGTCGCATCCGCCTGCGTTCAGATGCCGTCGCTCGCGTCCGTCCAGCCAATCGAGGATCGGATCGGCCTGCCGGTGGTGTCTTCTTCGGTGGCGACCGCATTCGCCATGCTCAAGCGGCTTGGCCTGGATCCGTCGGTGCCTGGCTTCGGCTCCCTGTTGTCCGGACGATATTGAGAAGTTCGAGCGTTACGTACGAGTGACGTTTGCGACCGAGCAAATAGTAAATCGGTTTAAGTTTAGATATGCTAAGGAGACGGAAAATTAAAAGACCAATCATAGCGGCCATTGCGACTTTGACGTGCGGAGCCGCTTCAGCGCAATCATCCGTGACTTTGTACGGAATAATCGATGCGGGAGTCACTTACACCAATCGGGTGGATACGCCCACGCAGAAGGGCGCCGTCGTGCAATTCACGTCGGGATCTTCACAGGGCAGTCGATGGGGACTGAGAGGATCCGAAGATCTGGGCGGTGGACTCAAAGCGATCTTTGCGCTGGAGAACGGGTTCGACGTCGGAACCGGTGCACTCGGTCAGGGCGGGCTCGAGTTCGGACGACAAGCCTTCGTCGGACTGTCGAGCAATTGGGGCACGCTCACGCTGGGCCGGCAGTACGATTTCATCGGCGACATCTTCCCGGCGTTCGCGGTAGGCTCGAATACACCAGCGGGCCTTCTCGCATGGAGTCTCCCCGCATACGCAGCCGGCGGCTACTCGCTCGACAATCGCGTATGGGGCGATCAGGTGAACAACGCGGTGAAGTACCAGTCGCCGTCCATCGCGGGTTTCACGCTTGGCGGTATGTACGGTTTCGGTAACGTTGCCGGTTCGATGGGCACGAACAGTTCGAGCAACTTCGTCGTGAGCTACGACAACGGACCGCTGAGCGCTGCACTTGCGTATATGTCGCGCCACAACGCCACGCCTTCTGCAAACTCGAGAGAATTCGCGGGCGGCGCGGCCTACATGATTGGAAAAGCGCGCCTGTTCGGAATGGTTTCCGACGTGCAACTCAGCAGCGGAACGAAACCGCGCGCAACGACCTATGAAGCCGGCCTGGCCTATCAGGTCATTCCGACGTTGTCTCTTGCGGGCGGCGCGCAATATCAGCACCGCAACAATGGAGTCGGCAGCGCGAACCAGTTGACACTCAGCGGCGACTATTTCCTCTCGAAGCGTACGGACGTCTATTTCGTAGCCGCGCTTGCGCATGACCACGGCTTTAGCGCACAGGCGCAGGCCGCGCTAGGTGACGCGTCCGGGACGGACGTGCAGACCGCGGTTCGAATCGGGATTCGCCACAAGTTCTAAGCGTGCTATGTCCACGGAGCGTTGCGGCCGCCGCGTCCTGATTCAGAGTACCTAAGTGGTCCCCGCAACGGGGGCCTTTGACCGGCGTTCGCGCCGGTCTTTTTTTGCGTTTGAAAGCAGCATGCGTGCATTCGAGTAGCAAAGGCGTTTTGCGGAGGAATACGAGCAGGCCCTCACGACCCGCTCCGCCGCTCCGCCAGCTTCAACTCCCCATGCGCCGTGCGCCCGGCATTATCGGAAGCTGCAGCACTATCCAGTGCGATATCCGGCCGCATGAAAAACGTCATCACGATTCCGACCGCGAGCAACCCGAGCGATCCTGCGAAAGGCAACGTCCAACTCCCAGTCCGGTCGACGACGAACCCGAACACGATCGGCGAAAAGATCCCGGCGATAGCCGATCCCGCATTGACGAGCCCGCTCGCGATCCCGACGTGCTTCGGCGTAATGTCCATCGGCACGGCCCAGATCGGCCCGATCGTCATCTCCAGAAAGAAGAACGACAGGCTCAACGACGCAGCCATGACCGGCAGCGATTTCACGACCATCACCGGCGCGAGAAACACGAGCGCACCGAGGAACGCGACGATGATCATGTTGCGCCGCGCTGAAACGACACTGCCCGTGCGCTTCAGAATGCGATCCGAGATCACGCCGCCCGCCGTATTGCCGACGACACCCGAAAGAAATACGCCCGCCGAAAAGAGCGCCGAGCTCTTCAGATCGAGACCGCGTCCATGCATGAAGAAAGTCGGCAGCCACGTGAAGAAGAGCCAGCCGGTCCAGCCATAGCAGAAGTAGACGATCATCGTCGGCGAGATGCGCTTGAGCAGGCGGCCCCAGGGCGTAGGCTCGCGCGTCTTGTCGACGGCGACCTTGTTTTCAGGCGGCAACTGCGCTTCTTCCTCGGCCGTCATGTGCCGATGCTTGCGCGGGTTATCCGCGAAGTACCACGCATATACGACGACCCACACCGCCGTCAGCGCGCCGACGAGCACGAACGAAGCGCGCCACGAAGCGAACGCGACCAGTAACGCGATCAAGGGCGGCGTGAGCGCGTTGCCGAGGCGCGAGAACGAATGCGTGAGACCTTGCACGAAGCCGCGCTTGCCCGCCGGATACCAGTTGACGAGTGCGCGCGCCTGCGCGGGCAGCGCCGCGCCTTCGCCGACGCCGAGCAGCATGCGCGCGCAGAACAGCGACACGACGCCACCCGCGAATCCCGTCGCGATCGTCGCGACGATCCAGATCGACGCGCACAGCACGAGCGTCGTCTTGGCGCCGAAGCGGTCGCTGAACCATCCGCCGATGACCTGACAGATCGCATACGTATAAGCGAAAGCACCGAACACGAGCCCGATGTCGGTGTTGGTGAGATGAAGATCGTCGCGGATCAGACCTGCGGCAGCAGACAGGTTGACGCGATCGAGGTACATGATGAAGGACATCGCGCACATCAGCGCGAGAACGGAGCGGGTGACTCTTGGGCGATGCAGCATCTTCTTGTCTCCTCCGAGGCTTGTTGCGCGCGGATTGATCCGTTGCGCGCGCTCTTTTCGAGGGCGGACCGCATGATGGTCCGACGTCCCGCAGTCTCGCGAAAACAGCGATAGCCGTCTATTGAATTCGCCTCATGAGGTGATTACCGGCGGTTATGGCTCGGAAAGGAAAACGGCTCGCGTCCCGAAGGATCGCGAGCCGCGCATCATGGAACCGCGAAACGGCTTCAGGCCGTCGCGCGCATGCCTTCGTCGTGAAGCCGGAACGTCTCCACTGCCGTGCGCAACGCGCCAGCCTGATCTTCGAGCGACTGGGCCGCCGCCGCCGCTTCTTCGACGAGCGCCGCGTTCTGTTGCGTCACTTCATCCATCTGCGTGACGGCGCGCGCCACCTGCTCGATGCCGCTGCTCTGCTCTTCCGAAGCCGCCGCGATTTCGCCCATGATGTCGGTCACGCGCTGCACGGCCGTGCTGATCTCGTTCATCGTGCGGCCGGCTTCGTCGACGAGCGCGGTGCCCGATTGCACGCGCTCGACCGAGCTGTCGATCAGTTCCTTGATCTCCTTCGCCGCCGCCGACGAACGCTGCGCGAGCGAGCGCACTTCGCCTGCGACGACTGCGAAGCCGCGTCCTTCCTCGCCGGCGCGCGCGGCTTCGACCGCCGCGTTCAGCGCGAGAATGTTGGTCTGGAACGCGATGCCTTCGATGATCGTGATGATGTCCGCGATCTTCGACGAGCTCTGGTTGATCTCGCCCATCGTCGTCACGACTTGCGACACGACATGGCTGCCCTTGCCCGCGATCTCCGACGCGTTCGCGGCGAGCACGCTAGCCTGACGCGCGTTGTCGGCGTTCTGCTTCACCGTGCCCGTCAGTTCGTCCATGCTCGAGGCGGTTTCCTGAAGCGCCGACGCCTGCTGTTCCGTGCGTGAGGAAAGATCCACGTTGCCCGCCGCGATCTGCTTGGTCGCGGATGCAATCGATTCGCTGCCGCCGCGTACCGTGCGAACCGTATCGATGAGGCTCGCTTGCATGGTCGCGAGACCGCGCAACAACTGGCCCATTTCGTCGTTCGAGCTGACCGTCACGCTGCGGCGCAGGTCGCCGTTTGCGATCGCATTGAATTGCGCGAGCGCGGCATCGAGCGGACGCGAGATACGACGGCGCAACGACATCCACGTATGGAGCGCCGCGGCGACGCCGAGCAGAATCGCAACAATGCAGCCGATGCGAAACGCGCCGAAGGTTTCCTGGCCTTCGTCATACAAGGCCTTCGCCTGGTCGAATTGCAGCTTGCGCAGCGCGACGCCCGTCTTCGCGAACTCGTTGAATGCTGCCTGCATCGCGCTCGCGTCGGCGACGATCTTCGCCTGATCCTGCGCGCGGATATCGGCATAACCTTCGTCGATCTGCTTTTGCAGCGCGAGACGCTGCTCGTTGAATTTGTCGGCGAGCGGCTTTTCGTCGGAGCCTTGCGGCAGGCCGGCATATTTCGTCCATGCGTCGTCGGAGGTCTTGCGCATCAGCGCGCCGCGTCCGATCGCATCTTCCGCCGCGGGCGTGCCCACATTCAGCGCTGCGCGGTCGAAGGAGAGGCGCTCGCGCGCCATGAACATTTCCGCGTTGCCGACGGACACCGCGCTCGGCATTTCATTCGTGAAGAGGTCGTACGCTACCGCGTTGGACCGGCTCATGCCGGTCAGTCCGACCATGCCGATCGCGACAAGCAGCGCGCTCAACAGCATCATGGCCAAGGCCAGACGGCCTTTGATTGTCGAAAACATAGTTCTCTCAAGAGTGGCTGCATCGAGAAGGCGTACGCACGCGGGCGGCGATGCTTCGCCTGCTGCGCGGCCGATGAAACGCGTCGGCTGGTCTGTATAACGACAGCAAAGCACCGTCCTTTAGTGAGCGATTAAAACGTATTTCAAATCGCTTGCCCGGTAAAGGCCTTGCTTACAGCCGGCTTGAACCGGCGATAATCATCAACCCGAGCAGCACCAGAACGATGCCGATAACCTGCGGCACGCGCCTGAACGAAGGCAGCAGACGTTCCGCGGTTATCGCCAGCGTAACGAGCGCCATTGCGCGCAGATCCATGACGCCGAAGACGAAGAGGGCCGCGGTCAGGCCTGCGCAGCAAGAGACGCAATGAAGTCCGTGTCGCACGCCGTCGAGCCACTCGGCACGCATGTGCCTGCAATGCGTGCAGCGCGCAAGCAGCGTCGCATGCCACTGCGAACACTGCGCCACGCCCGCCAGCGACACGACGGCGCCACTCGCGAAGGGAACACAACGCGCGATGGCCGGTGCGCGCATCACGAACTCGGTGAGGATCGCGACGAGCGCGAAAGCAGCGATGCCGGTCATCGTCCAAATGAAGGCATAGCCTGCGGCCATGCTCCACGAGAGACGCGTGCCCGCGCCATCGAGCATTGCGCGATAACGCCACAGAAGCGGCGCGAAAGAAGGCAGCATCATCGCGGTCATCATCGCGATCCACATGCCGACGAATGCCGTCGCCGTGCGCAGCCATGTGCGGCCGCACATCGGCGTGAAGGTGGGCGAGAGCATCCAGCCGCCGGGCATCGGCAACTCGCTCATCGATGACATCGACGTATGGATCGCGCACGTCACGATCACGCCCGCCAGAAAAACGAGCGCGGCCACGGCAACGAAGCGGCGGCGCGAATGAGGCGAGGCCTCTCGTTCGATGTTCACGGTGAGCACGTTCATGATGTCGTCCCTTTGCATTCGCCCGGTGCGCGTCGGGTACGGTGTTAGATTAGTCGCGGGCATCTACCGCAAAGGAGTGACAAGTGTGTCGGGATTCGCATGGATTCGCTGATCACGGCGGCGGCGCGCGCGCTCGCGGCGGGTGATCCGCTCGGCGCGCTGAATCGCATCGCGCTGCGTGAGGATGCAAGCGCGCTTGCGTTGCGCGGCATCGCGATGGCGCAGCTCGGCGACTTCGTGCGCGCGCGTGCGCTCGTGAAAAGCGCGGCGCGTGCGTTCGGTGCGAAAGAGGCGCTCGCGCGCTCGCGCTGTATCGTCGCGGAAGCGGAGATCGCGCTCGCATCGCGCGATCTCGCGTGGCCCGCGAAAGCACTCGATCACGCCCGCGCGATTCTCGAAGCGCACGGCGACCACGCGAACGCCGCGCATGCGCGCTATCTGGAAGTGCATCGCGCGCTGCTCATCGGACGAACCGACGATGCCGAGCGCATGCTCGTCGAACTGAATCCCGGGGCGCTTCCCGCTGCGTCGCGGGCGGCGCATGAGCTGATCGCGGCAGGCATCGCGTTGCGGCGTCTTCATACGAAAGCGGCGCACGCCGCGCTCGAACGCGCGACGCAAGCCGCGCGGCAGGCGGGCATTCCGGCACTTGCCGCCGAAGTGGATAGCGCATGGCGCATGTTGAGCACGCCCGCCGCGCGCCTCATCGCACATGGGCAAGAGCGGCTGCTGCGGCTCTACGAAGTCGAGGCGTTGCTGGCATCGGACGCATTTGTCGTCGATGCATGCCGTCTGTGCGTGCGTGAGAACGGCATGTCGATATCGCTCGCGACGCGCCCCGTGCTCTTCACGCTCGCGCGCATGCTCGCGCAGGCATGGCCTCGCGACGTGCCGCGCGACGCGCTCATTCTGCGGGCGTTTCGCATCAGGGAAGCGGACGAGACGCATCGTGCGCGGCTGCGCGTCGAGATGGGCAGATTACGCGCGATGCTGCGGGCGCACGCGAGCATCGACGCGACGCCGCGAGGCTTCGTGCTGAAGCCGCGTCATGCGCGCGACGTGGCCGTGCTCGCGCTGCCCGTCGAAGACGAATTCGCGCCGTTGCTGGCGTTTCTCGCCGATGGCGAGTCGTGGTCGAGCTCGGCGCTCGCAATTGCGCTCGGCGCGAGCCAGCGCACGGTGCAGCGCTCGCTCGATGCGCTCGCCGCGAGCGGCAAGGTGCAATCGTTCGGTCGCGGTCGCGCGCGCCGCTGGACGACGCCGCCGATGCCCGGATTCACGACGACCTTGTTACTCCCCATCGGGCTCGCGAGTGATTAGCATGAAGTCACGATCAGTCATCAGGAGGACGGCGACATGAAACGCGCAAAGGCGGAAATCATCCGTGAATACGGGCCTTTTCCGGACGTCGAGGGCGTGCACGGCGTCACCTGGGACGGGGAGCGCGTGTGGTTCGCGGCGGGCGACACGCTCAACGCCTTCAATCCGGACAGCGGCGAGAAAGAACGTTCGCTGAACATTGCGGCGCATGCGGGCACGGCCTTCGACGGCGAGCATCTGTTTCAGATCGCCGAGGACCGCATTCAGAAGATCGATCCGAAGACAGGGCGCGTCCTCTCGACGATTCCCGCGCCCGGCGGCGGCGCGGACTCGGGCCTCGCGTGGGCCGAGGGCACGCTCTGGGTCGGGCAATACAACGAGCGCAAGATTCATCAGGTCGATCCGGACAACGGTGCGATCCTGCGCACCATCGAGTCGAATCGCTTCGTCACGGGCGTGACCTGGATCGAGGGCGAACTCTGGCATGCGACGTGGGAAGGCGACGAGAGCGAGCTGCGGCATATCGATCCGCAATCGGGCGAAGTCATCGAGCGGCTGGAGATGCCCGAAGGCGTCGGCGTGTCCGGGCTCGAATCGGACGGCCAGGACCGCTTCTTCTGCGGCGGCGGGCGCACGGGCAAGGTGCGGGCGGTGCGCAAACCCAGGCGCGGCTGAAAACCTGCTTTCGTCCGGCGTCGCGGCACGACTCGGCAATCTTTACCACCGCATCGCTTATTCAAGAGTTCCGCCCTCACGCCGATAAACACCGATCAAACCCATCATTGCAACAGGGCCAGAAAGGTGCAGAGAGGCGCCAACGATTTCCTCGGGACCATCGGCGAAACCATCGCCAGGAACCTGCCGTACATCGAACGCGCACGTCGTTTCGGTGGGCTCGGTCTCGCGCCGCTCGGCGTGCTCGTCGCCGCGTGCGGCGCCTTCTTCGTGCCGCGGCCGTGGAACGGGCTGCTCGCCGCGCTGCTCTTCGGCGCGGCGATCGTCGTGCATCGCATGCAGAAGGCGAATCGCCAGGTCTTCGTCGCGCGGCAGGTCGCGCACGGACTGCTTTCGATCGCCGAGGATTGCCTGAAGCTGCTATCGCTCGAAGGCCGCATCATGTGCATCTCCGAAGTCGGCAGGCGTTTGCTCGGAGCGGACTGCGCCGAGGAACTCGTCGGCTTCGACTGGCTCGCGCTCTGGGACGGTCCCGATGCGCGGCAAGCCTTCGAGCGCGCGAAGCTGGGTGAATCGACGTCGTTTTCCGGCACCTGCCGCACGATGCACGGCACGCTGAAGTGGTGGACATCGACCTTCGCGCCCGTCTACGGCGAGCACGGCAAGGTCACCGCGGTCCTGTGCAAATCGCGCGACATCACCGCGGAAGTGAATCTCATCGAGGAATTGCGCGGCAACGCGCGCGTGCAGAAGGACATGGAAGATCACGTCGACGCCGTGTTCTGGACCGCGACGCGCGATTTTCGCGAGCTCCTGCATGTGAGCTCCGCATTCGAGCGCATGTGGGAAATGCCGATGTCGGCGCTCGAAGCGGATCAGACCGCATGGTCGCAGCGCGTGCATCCCGACGATCTGCCCGCGCTGCGCGATGAAATGCGCACGGCCCTGAACATGGGCGCCCCGACGCAGAGTTATTTCCGCCTGTGCCTGCCGCACGGCCGCACGCGCTGGGTTCGCGCGGACATCTATCCGGTGACCGAGGACGGCGTCGTGTCGCGCGTCGTGAGCGTGTGCGTGGATGCCACCGACGAGCGCGAGCGTCTTCAGGAACTGCACCGGCTCGCGAACACCGACAGCCTCACGGGCCTCGCCAACCGCAACGCGATGATGGACGCGCTCCTGAAGCGCTGTGAAGCGGGCGCGCCGTTCGCGTATCTCTTCATCGATATCGACCGCTTCAAGTCCATCAACGACACGGCGGGCCATATCGCCGGCGATGCCGTGTTGCGCACGATCGCCCGACGCATCCAGGAAACGCTGCCCGAAGGCGCCGTGGCCGCGCGTCCGGGCGGCGACGAGTTCACGGTGATCCTGCCGGGCACGTTCGCACAGGAAAGCATTGCGCGGGCGTGCCGCAAGCTCTCGCTCGCCTGCCATCGGCCGATCAAGATCGACTGCAAGAGCGTGACGATGACATGCTCGATCGGCGTCGCGCTCTATCCCGAACACGGACGCACGCCCGAAGCGCTCTTCATCAGCGCCGACATGGCGATGTACGCCGCGAAGCGCGCGGGCCGCAACACGTTCCGCGTGTTCGGCGATCGCGAGAAGGACGATCTCGCGCGCGCGCATCTGGAGGCGGAACTGCACGGCGCGATCCGCGAGAATCAGTTCGTGCTGCACTATCAGCCGCAGTATCGCGTCGAGACGGGCGAGCTCGTCGGCGTCGAGGCGCTCTTGCGCTGGAATCATCCGCAGCTCGGACTGCTCGCGCCCGGCGCGTTCGTGCCGGTGCTGGAAGAGAGCGTGCTCATCGCCGAAGCCGGGCACTGGGTCATACGCGAGGCCGTGCTGGCGGCCTCGCAACTCGCGCTCGCGCTGCCGCAGGCGTGCTCGGTGGCGCTCAACGTGTCGCCGAAACAGTTCCGCGATCCGCGCCTCGTGTCCGTGCTGAGGCAGGCGATCAGGCGCGGCTGCATCGACTCGAACCGCATCACGCTCGAGATCACCGAATCCGCGCTGATCGACAACGTCGACGACGCGCAGGACGTGCTCTCGAATGTGCGGGCGATGGGCGTGCGCATCGCCATCGACGATTTCGGCACGGGCTATTCGAGCCTCAGCTACCTGGCGCGCTTTCGCCCGGACGTGCTGAAGCTCGACAAATCCTTCGTCGACAACATCGCCACCGATGCCATGGTGCGCACGGTGGTCGAAGGTGTGATCGATCTCGCGCACAAGCTCGGTGTGACCGTGGTCGCCGAAGGCGTCGAGACGCAGGAGCAGCTCGATACGCTGCGCGAAGTGAACTGCGACAAGGTGCAGGGCTTTCTGCTCAGCCGTCCGGTGCCGCTCGCGAGCCTGATGGCGCGCTCCGATGCGCAGGAGTTCGCTGCGCTGCCGTGAAGCCGGCGTTATCATCGCGACATTCGCGCATGCGAGCCGGAGACAGCCGATGAACACTTCATCTTTACGCGTTTCGCTGGCCGTGCTCGGCTTCGCGATCAGCACGCTCGCGCTCGCCGATTCCGCGCCGCCGTGTCCGGGCGCGAACGATGCGAACGCGGGCACGCTGGTTCAGGTTCGCGACTTCACGCCGGTAAGTCAGCAAGGCGGCGGATCGCATTTTCCCGGCTCGCGGCTGCGTGCCGCGCGCAACGCGATGAAGGTCGATCAGAACGCATCGGCGCTCGCCGAAGGCATTGTCAGGGCGCTCGACGCGAAGGGCATCGGCGCGTGCCACATGACGGCGGATTCGCCGCCGCCGACCTCGGGCTGGCTCGTGACCGGCGAATTCGACGAAACGCTCTCATCGGGATTCGGCGCCGGGCTGCCGTCGATGGGTTCGTCGGACAAGCCGCCCAACACGCACGTCACCGTGCAGCTCGCCAATCTCGCGGCGAGCCCGGACGCGCCGCTCACGCAGATCGATACGAGCGGCGAGCTGAAAGGGCAGAAATCGGCGGCAGCGCCCAAGCCCTACGGCGCGGCGGCGCGCTTCGTGATCAACACGACCGAGGCAATCTCTTCGCTCGACGATCTCGCAGCCAGGATCGCCGGGCAGATCGCGGCGGAGAAGGCGAAGCTCGACGGCAAGCCGCAGTAGCGCGAATCAAAGCGCAAGATCTGGAGTGCGGGCGCGCGCCGCATCCGTGACGATGAGTTTTCCCAGCCTGTCACGGAGTCACTTCGATGCGCTTCCCCGCTTCGTTTCAACGCCTCGCGTGGTCGAATCTGCTCGCGCAATCGGCGGAACAGATCGGCCTTGCCGCCGCGCCGCTCGCCGCCGTGTTCGCGCTCGGCGCGTCCGCCGTCGATATCGGTTTCTTGCAGAGCGCGCAGACGCTGCCGTTCCTGCTGATGTCCATTCCGCTCGGCGTGATCGCCGACCGCCGCTCGCGCCGCACGCTGATGGCCGCCGCCGAATGCGCCCGCGCGCTCGCGATGGCCTGCGTGCTGCTGCTCGTCCTCACGCACACGTTGACGCTCCCGCTGCTCGCGCTGCTCGGTTTTCTCGGCGCGACCGGCACGGTCGCCTACAACGTCGCCGCGCCCGCGCTCGTGCCGGCGCTCGTCGAGCGCGCCGCGCTGCCCGCCGCGAACGGGCGCATCGAGCTTGCGCGCAGCGCCGCGTATTCGGCGGGGCCGGCGCTGGGCGGGCTGATCGTCGGATGGATCGGCGCGGGCTGGGCGTATGGCTGCGCGGCGGGCTTTTCGGCAGCGGCGGCGGTGCTGCTCGCGGGATTACGCGAACCGCCGCGCCACCACGCCGCCGCGCGCCATTTCCTCATCGAGTTGCGCGAAGGCGCGCGTTTCGTCGGCGGCGATGCGCTGCTGCGCCCGATGCTCGCCACCGCCGTGTTCTTCAACATCGGCTTCTTCACGTTGCAGTCGGTCTATGTGCCCTATGCGGTGCAGCGGCTCGGCCTGAGTGCATCGGCAATCGGCGCCACCCTCGGCGCGTATGGCGTCGGCATGGTGTGCGGCGCGCTCGCGGCGCCGGCCGTGGCGCGGCGCATCGCGTTCGGCCGCATGCTGCTCGTCGGGCCGTTCTGCGGGCTGGCCGCATCGCTCGCGATGGTGGCGACGCTCGCCGTGCCGTCGTTCTGGCTCGCGGCATCGAGCTTCTTTCTGCTGGGCGCGGGGCCGATCCTGTGGACGGTCGGCTCGACGACGCTGCGCCAGGCCATCACGCCCGCGAACATGATGGGCCGCGTCTCGGCGCTCAACAGCACGGCGACCTACGGCGCGCGGCCATTGGGCGCGCTGCTCGGCGCGGCGATCAGCGCGCGCTTCGGCATGGGGCCGTGCCTCGTCGCGGCGGCGGCGGGCTTCGTCGTGCAGGCGTGGATCATCGCGGTTTCTCCGGCGGCGCGTCTCGCCGATGTGCCCGATGGCGCGCTCGTTTGACGCTCGCAGCGGACGGGCGCGCGAACATCGGCATTCGCGTGAGAATCCAGTCGAGCAATTCCTGCGGCCCCGCCGCGAGCGGACGCCCCGTCTTCACGAGCAGCTTCGCCTGCGCGCTTTCGAAGAGCGGATGCGCGATCGGGATGGTCGTCAGCTCGCCGCTCGCCAGTTCCCGATACGCGGCGAATTCGCCGATCAGCGTCATGAAATTTTCCGCGGCGACGAAGCGCTTGAGCGCGCCGAGCGAGTTCGTCGTGAGCGTCGGACGGATCGCGAGATCGTCGGTCGTCTCCAGCATCTTCACGACATGGCCGATGCCGAACGTCGGCGGCATCAGCGCGAGCGGATAGTCGAGCAGATCGCGAATGCGCGCGACGCCGCCGCGTAGCGCGAGCGGATGATCGCGCCGCGCGAGCAGCACGACCGGCTGCGGCGAGCTCGCGCGGCTCTCGATGCGCTCGTGCGGCGGCGGGTTGTACGCAAGCCCGATATGCGCGCGGCTTTGCGCGACTTCTTCCAGCAGGTCGTCGACGGCGAGCATCTGCATGTCGATTTCGAGGCGCGGATAGCGCGCGCAGAACGGCGCGAGCACGTCGTCGACGAGCGTATCGACATAGCCTTCGCTCACGGCGAGCCGTATCTGCCCTTGCTGCAACCCCTTCAGCGCGTGCAACTGGTCTTCGAGCTTCTCCTGTTGCGAGCGATAGCCGCGCCAGAATTCGAGCAGATGAAACGCCGCCTCGGTCGGCCGCACGCCGCGCGGCTCGCGCTCGAAGAGCGTGGTGTCGAGCTCGTCCTCGAGCAGTCTGATCTGCCGCGCAATCACCGACGGCGACGTATTCAGGTGATCCGCCGCCCCCCGAATCGTGCCGTGCGACAGCACTTCATGAAAGTAACGCAGGCGTTGCTGATTGATTTCGCGCATGGTCATTGGCTCAGTGTTGCTCACAGGGCAACGATACGTGAACTTAGTTGCTCTTGCTAGCACGCTCGCCCGCGCTCAACATGGCTTCACCCGTTGGGGGAGACAAACCAGGAGACGCGGATGTCCACGATACAGACCTTGCGAGGCGGCGATGCCGTTTCGGCGCTCTACAGCAGGATCAACTGGCGGCTCCTGCCGCTCCTCGTCGCGTGCTACATGTTCGCGTATCTGGACCGCGTGAACGTGGGCTTCGCGAAACTTCAGATGCAAAGCGATCTCGGTTTCTCCGATGCGGCGTACGGCGTCGGCGCCGGGATCTTTTTCATCGGCTATGTGCTGTTCGAGATTCCGAGCAACCTGATGCTGCCGAAAATCGGCGCGCGCCTCACGTTCAGCCGCATTCTCGTGCTGTGGGGCATCACGTCGGCGTGCATGCTCTTCGTGCGCAACGTGCCCGCGTTCTACGCGATGCGCTTCCTGCTCGGCGTATTCGAAGCCGGCTTCGCGCCGGGCATGATCTATTACCTCTCGTGCTGGTACGGGCCGAAGCGCATGGCGCGCGCGATTGCGCTCGTGTTCGTCGCGGGGCCGCTCGGCGGGGTCGTCGGCGGGCCGCTCTCGGCGTGGCTGATCTCTTCGCTGGCGGGCGTCGGCGGACTGGCCGGCTGGCAGTGGATGTTTCTCGTCGAAGGCTTGCCGTGCATCGCGCTGGGCGCACTCGTGTGGCGCGTGCTCGCGAATCGTCCGGGCGATGCGCGCTGGCTCACGCAGGACGAGCAGCGTCTCGTCGAGGCGGAAGTCGGAGGGCACGGCGGCGCGTCGCATCGCATCGAGTCGTTCAGGGAAATCGCGAAGAATCCGCGCATCTATCTGCTGGCGATCGCGTACTTCTGCATCATCTTTCCGATCTACGCGATCAGCTTCTGGCTGCCGACGCTCATCAAAGACCAAGGGGTAAATGACACGATCCGCCTCGGCTGGTATGTCGCGATTCCCTACGTCGCTGCCGCCGTCGCGATGTACGCGGCCGGACGACGCTCCGACAAGGTCGGCGAGCGCCGCTATCACAGCGCGCTGCCCGCGCTCGCCGCTGCCGCGCTGCTGGTGCTGACGCCGTATGCATCGGGCAATCTCGTCGCCACGCTCACGCTGCTCACGCTCGCCACGGCCTGCATGTGGATGGCCTACACGGTCTTCTGGGCGATTCCGTCCGAAACGATTTCCGGCCCGGCGGCGGCCGGCGGCATCGCGCTCATCAACACGATCGGCCTGTCGGGCGGCTTCTGGGGGCCGGCCGTGATCGGCTGGGTGAAGTCCGCGACCGGCAGCACGAACGGCGGCCTGCTCGTGATGGCGTGCATGGCGGCGCTTGCATGCGTGCTGATTCTCTCGAACAAACGCACGGTCGCCGCGGCCAGCGCGCGCACGGCCTGAACATCAATCGACACTTACGAGGACATCGGTCATGAAGATCCTGATCGCAGGATTCCAGCACGAAACGAACACCTTTGCGCCGACGAAGGCGAGCTATCAGAGCTTCATCCAGGGCGAAGGATTTCCGCCGATGGCGCACGGCGACGATGTGCTCAAGCTGCGCGATGTGAACGTGCCGATCGGCGGTTTCATTCAGTGGGCCGAGGCACAGGGACATGAACTGATTCCCGTGATCTGGGCGGGCGCGAGCGCATCGGCGCATGTGACGGAAGATGCGTACGAGCGCATCGCGGGCACGATCGTCGATCGTGTGCGCGCGGGCGGCTTCGATGCGATCTATCTCGACCTGCACGGCGCGATGGTCACCGAGCATCTCGACGATGGCGAAGGCGAGTTGCTGGCGCGCGTGCGCGGCATTGTCGGCGATGACATGCCGCTCGTCGTGTCGCTCGATCTGCATGCGAACGTCACCGCGCGCATGGTCGCGCTCGCCGATGCGCTCGTCGCGTATCGCACGTATCCGCATGTCGATATGGCGCAGACCGGCCTGCGCGCGGCGCATCTGCTCGCGCGGCGCATCGCGCATGGCGAGCCTCTGAAGCGCGCGATGCGCCGCGTGCCGTTCTTGATTCCGGTGAACGGCATGTGCACGCTCGTCGAGCCGGCGCGCGGCATGTACGGCACGCTCGAATCGCTCGAAAAGGATGAAGTCGTGTCGCTGTCGTTCGCGCCGGGCTTTCCCGCATCGGACTTCGACGAGTGCGGCCCGGTGTTCTGGGGCTACGCGTTCGATCAGCAGGCCGCCGACGAAGCCGTCGATGCGCTCTACACGACGCTCGTGAACGACGAAGCGCGCTGGGACGTGCCGTTTCTTTCGCCCGACGAAGCCGCGCGCGAAGCGATCGAGGCGAGCCGCGACGCGACGAAGCCCGTGATCATCGCGGATACGCAGGACAACCCCGGCGTCGGCGGCGATTCGAACACGATGGGCATGGTCCGCGCGCTGTTGCGCAACGACGCGCGCGATGCGGCTGTCGGCGTCATCTGGGACGAGAAGGCGGCGCGGGCGGCGCATCGCGCGGGCGTGGGCACGCGCATCCGGCTCGCGCTCGGCGGCGGCTCGAATGTGCCGGGCGATTCACCGCTTGAGGGCGAGTTCGAAGTCGAGTATTTGTCGGATGGACGCTTCCGCTTCGACGGCCCGATGCTCAACGGCATGTCGGGCGAACTCGGGCCGACCGCGTGCCTGCGCATCGGTGGCGTGCGCATCGCGGTGAGCAGCATCAAGATGCAGGTGTTCGATCGCAATCTCTTTCGTGTCGCGGGCATCGAGCCGGAACGCATGAAAATTCTGGTGAACAAGAGCTCGGTGCATTTCCGCGCCGATTTCGAGCCGATCGCGGCGCGCATTCTCGTCGCGAAGGCGCCCGGTCCGATGGCCGCCGATCCGGCCGATCTGCCGTGGCGCAATCTCGATGCGCGGATGCGCGTGCGCCCGCTGGGGCCGACGCTCGCCGCGTTGCGCGCATCGGCCGCATGATCGTTCGCGTTGTTTTCCGCTCATTGAATACGTTAAAAAGAGGAGTATCGCAACATGCCGGATGATCAGATCAACTCATGGCGCCGCCGCTTTCTCGGCACGGCGATCGCGAGCGTCGGCGCCATGCAGCTCGGATTGAGCGACCTCGTTCGCGCTCAGACAGCGCAACGTGCATCGCCGGGAGCGGGCTTCGCGGAGATCCGCCAGATCGATGCGGGCGTGCTCAATATCGGCTATGCGCAAGCGGGGCCGGCGAACGGCCCCGTCGTGATTCTGCTGCACGGCTGGCCGTACGACATCCACGCTTTCGCGGACGTGACGCCGTTGCTCGTCGCGCAGGGATATCGCGTGATCGTGCCGTATCTGCGCGGCTACGGATCGACGCGCTTTCTGTCCGCCGACACGCCGCGCAACGGCCAGCAAGCGGTGGTCGCGGTGGACATCATCGCGTTGATGGACGCGCTCAAGATCAGGCAGGCCACGTTCGGCGCGTTCGACTGGGGCGCGCGCACCGCCAATATCATCGCGGCGCTGTGGCCCGAACGCGTCAAGGCGATGGTCTCCGTGAGCGGCTATCTGATCGGCAGCCAGCAGGCGAATCGTGCGCCGTTGCCGCCGAAGGCCGAATTCGCGTGGTGGTATCAGTTCTACTTCGCAACGGATCGCGGCCAGGCGGGCTACGAGGCGAACCGTCACGATTTCAACAAGCTCATCTGGCAACTCGCATCGCCGAAATGGAATTTCGATGACGCGACGTATGACCGCTCGGCGAAGTCGTTCGAGAATCCGGATCACGTCGCGGTGGTGATTCACAACTATCGCTGGCGTCTCGGGCTCGCGCAGGGCGAGGCGCAATACGACGCGCTGGAGCAGCGTCTCGCGACCGCGCCGACGATCGGCGTGCCGACCATCACGATGGAAGGCGACGCCAACGGCGCACCGCATCCCGATCCAGCGGCGTATGCGAAGAAGTTCACCGGCAAATATCAGCATCGGAATATCGCGGGCGGCATCGGACACAATCTGCCGCAGGAAGCGCCGAAGGCTTTCGCCGATGCGGTGATCGAGGCAGACCGGATGTAAGGGGGGCGAGCGGGCGCAATGTGCCCGCCGCGACCTCGAGTCGAACAGTCCCGCGCTTTCAGGCAAAACACGAAACAATTACATCGGCCTGTCAAACGCATTTCACATTCGTTTCCTAAAGTAGCGCGTCAACCGGCACATCGGGCCGCAACGGCCTGAAGCAGGGACTTTCATCGCCGGTACACAACCCACAATCAAGGACTCGACACCACACATGGCGCAGCGACTCGACCTTTCCCGCCGCAAAGCCCTCAAGATTCTCGCCGGCGCGCCGATGCTGCCGCTCGGCGGCGCGGCTACCGCTTCGTTGCTCGCCACCGCATGCGGCGGCAGCGACAGCAACGCGGCCACGCCCGCGCCCGCGCCGACCGCCGCCTTCACCACGGCGACGTTCACCGGCATGGCCGCACCGACGCTCGCCGATCCGGGCGCGATGGCCAGGACCACCGTCGCATCGACGATGACGGTGAACTTCAGCGACGGCAGCAACCGCGCCTACAAGCTCGCGTATCAGCCGTTCTTCATGACGGGCGATGTCGTGCCGAACACGACCGGCGGGACCATCGTGGCGGGCGGCTATTTCGATATCGACAATCAGCCGATCATCGACCGCTCCACGCCGGGCAAGGAACGCCAGTTCTTCTCGGATTGCCCGGATGGCACGTCGCTCATCAGGATCGACAATCCGACGGTGAAGGGCGTGAAGGGCAACGCCGTGTTCGCGGTCGTGCAGTTCGAATACACGACGCGCGATCAGAGCGCCGTCAGCATGTACGGCCGCCTGCCGTCGCCGATCGCCGTGCTCACGCTCGATCAGGACCCGGCAACCGGCAAGCTCTCGCTCGTGAGCTACGCGAACGTCGATACGTCGAAGGCGAACGGCCTGTGGATCACGTGCGGCGCGAGCCTGTCGCCGTGGAACACGCATTTGTCGAGCGAAGAGTACGAGCCGGATGCGGCTGTTTCGTCGACGGACGCGCAGCTCAAGGCCTACAGCAGGAATCTCTACGGCGATGAAACGAAAGCGCGTCCGTATCACTACGGCCATGTGCCGGAAGTCACCGTGCACGCGGACGGCACCGGCACGATCACGAAGCACTATTGCCTCGGCCGCATCTCGCACGAACTGATCCAGGTGATGCCCGACAAGCGCACCGTGATGATGGGCGATGACGCGACCAACGGCGGCGTCTTCATGTTCGTCGCCGACAGGGAAGCGGATCTTTCGGCGGGCACGCTCTATGTCGCGAAGTGCGCGCAGACGTCGTCGGCGGGCGCGGGTTCGGCCACGCTCACCTGGCTCAACCTCGGCCACGCGACGAGCGACGAGATCGAGCATCTCGCCGACACGCTGACGATCGCCGACATCATGGACGTCGTCACCGACGAAAAGATCGGCCCGACGCTGGATGCGAGCTATACGCGCATTCATTTCGGCGGCAAGTTCAACTGGATTCGCATCAAGCCGGGCATGGAGAAGGCGGCCGCGTTTCTGGAAACGCACCGCTACGCCGCATGGCGCGGCGCGAGCATGTGCTTCACGAAACTCGAAGGCACGACGGTCAACGCGAAGGACAAGATCGTCTATTCGGCGATGTCGCAGATCGTCAAGTCGATGGTGAAGGGCGACGCGCACTCGACGGACATCGCGCTCGATCGCGCCATCACCGCCGGCGCCGTCTACGCGTTCAACCTGAAGGGCGGCCAGCGCGATCTCGCGGGCGCGGCGATCGACAGCGAATGGGTGCCGGTCGACATGGCCGCCCCGGCTGCGCTCGTCGGCGAAGACATTGCGTCCGATGCGCTCGGCAATCTCGCGAACCCGGAGCGCGTCGCGAATCCGGATAACCTCAAGTTCTCGGAGAAGCTGCGCACGCTTTTCATCGGCGAGGACAGCGGCGCGCACGTCAACAACTTTCTGTGGGCGTACAACGTCGATACGAAATCGCTGACGCGCATTCTGTCGGCGCCTTCGGGCGCGGAATCGACGGGGCTGCATGCGGTCGACGAGATCAACGGCTGGACCTACATCATGAGCAACTTCCAGCACGCGGGCGACTGGGAAACGGCCCTGCACGGCAAGGTGCAGGCGACGCTCGATCCGCTCATCCGCGCGAACTACAAGGATCGCTTCGGCGCGGCAGTCGGTTATCTGACCGCCGATCCGGCCTCGCTCAAGCTGAGCCGATGAGGTGAGGTGATGTGAAGCGAAGCATCGCGCTTCGCTTCGTCATGCAGCGGCGTTGCGTGAGTCAGCAGCGCTGCTCGCAATCGATATATTCGAAACCCGCCGCGATTGCGAAGCGGATCGCTTCTTCCACGTTGGGAAACTCGCCCGGCAAACGCACGGAACGCTCCATTCCGTTCAAATCCTGGATTCGCGCCGTCGCGGCAAACACATCGCCATGCCGGACCGCTGCCGGCGTGACCATCATGTCCCTGTAGCTGAAGACCATTTTTTCTCTGTCGGATGTTATCGGCCCGCGGAATACCGCTGCGGGACACTCGTCTTGCATATCGAAAAGGTCCGGAACGATCGTCCGGCTCCTTCTGTTTCAGGTTATCGGCACGGGTAAACGTTTCTTTACGTGGAGCGTTCGAAAACCGCCGGTTGAAGTCGATGAAACGTTTGCATCTGACCGAAACGCTGAGGCCGGTGCGGGCAGCGACGCATGGCAACGTTCGTCATCCGAACGATACGGTAACGCCCGGCGTTTGCGCTCAAGTCATTGCAATAACCCGTCAGATGCCGATTTCTGCCGACTTCACCGGATGGTGCTAAGGTGCAGCCAATCGTTTTCTCTCAACCGGGCAGGGCCAGCATGGAGTGCAGTCGGCCATGAAAGTTCGTCTCTGGAAAGCGGCAGGCCTTCTTCTCGTGACCTCGGGCGCGTGGGCGCAAACGAGCGTCACGATGTACGGCCGGATCGATGGCGGCATCGAATATCTGAATCACATTGCGAACGGCACGGGCGGCAGCGCCTCGCGATGGAGCGCCGAAGGCGGCGACTGGGGCACCAGCATGTGGGGCCTCAAAGGCAACGAAGATCTCGGCGCCGGCCTGAGCGCGGTCTTCGACCTCGAAACCGCCATCCAGATCATGAACGGCACCACCGGCGGCGGACGCCTGTGGTCGCGCAAGGGCAGTATGCGTCCGGCAATCAGCCGGGCGCGTTCAATTCGGGCGCGCCCGGCGAGTTCGGCCGCTCCGAAGGCATCATGCTGACGTATCACTCGCCGGCGCTCGACGTCCGCGGCATCTACGACGAGCTGCGCAGTCAGGACGGCAAGCTGGACAACATCTTTCAGGCGTCGCGAGAGTACTTCGTCGGCGCGAATGTGAAGGTGGACAAGTGGAAGGTGCAGGCCGCCTACACGCACTACGCCGCACCGGATTCGCCCGCAGGCGTGGCCGAAAGCGCCGATCACTACTGGCTCGGCGCGACTTATCAGGCGACGCCCGCCTGGGCCGTCACCGCGGCGGGCTTCTACATCCATGTGGGCGCGGGTGCGGGCGATGCGGCGCACGATCCTGCGAGCCATGCGATGCTCTACGCGCTCGGCACGACCTACAACTTCACGAAGCGCACTTTCCTCTACGGCACCGTGGCCTACGTGCGCAACAGTGCGAACGGCACGTTCTCGGTCTTCGCGACACCGCGCGACGCCGAACCGGGCACGAGTCCGATGGCGGGCGAGTCGCAGACAGGCGCTTACATCGGGATGATGCACGTGTTCTGAAAAGCACCGGCATCGTTTCTACGCGCGAAACGATGCCGCAAAGCGTTGCGCCGGTCAGGAGCGCGCGCGCTTCAGCCAGTCTTCCAGCGCGATGTTTCCATGACGCGCAGCGCCGGTCGGCACGAGCGAGTCCTCCGTCATCGTGCCGCCGAAGTACGTGGCTTTCGGATCCACGACGATCTCACGCGCATCGCCCTGCGCCTTCAGATACTGGCCGACGATCCGATGCAACGGCGCCCGCTGCGGCCCTGCGATGTCGACGATGCCGTTCAACGGCGCGGCGAGGGCGACATCGGCGACGATGGCCGCGACGTCATCGGCTGCGATCGGCTGGAACTGTCCTGTCGAGAGATGCACCTTGCCGTCCTGCATCCCGGCATCTGCGATGCCGCCGAGAAATTCCATGAACTGCGTCGCGCGAATGATGGAATACGGCACGCCCGATTCCGCGATCAGCTTCTCCTGCGCGACCTTCGCGAGGAAATAGCCGTTGTCCGGCATGCGGTCCGTGCCAACGACCGACAGCGCGACATGATGCTGCACGCCCGCCGCGGCCTCGGCCTTGACGAGATTCGTGGTCGACGTACGGAAGAACGCCATCACGTCGTCCGGCGCCCATGAAGGCGCGTTCGATACATCGATCACGATCTGCGCGCCGCGAAGCGCTTCATTCAGACCTGCGCCGCTCACCGAATCCACGCCGTTGCGCGGCGACGCGGCGATAGCCTCGTGACCCTTCGCGCGCAGAATCGCGACCGTTTTCGCGCCGATCAAACCCGAACCGCCGATGACGACGATCTTCATGATGCACCTCTCGGTTAAGTGAAAGTGAAGTCATTGTGCGACAATCATGGCTTAGTACAAAGAGACAAGAATCGTCGATCGGACTAGTCCATGAACCGCGCCATGCCACGAGCCAAGAACACGCTGACCATATCGATCGACCGGCACGAAGCCGCGCCGATTTATCTGCAGATTTGCGAGCGCTTCAAGGCCGCGATCGCAGCGGGCCATCTGAAGCCAGGCGATCGCGTGCCCGCCTTGCGCGGACTCGCGACGCAACTGAATACTGCGCGCGGCACGGTCGAGATGGCTTATAACATTCTCGTCGATGAGGGTTATTTGCAGATGCGCGGCGCGGCGGGCACGTTCGTGTCGTCGTCGCTGCCGGGCGCCGTCACGCTGTCCGCGGCGCGCAAGAACCGCGAGCGCGCGGATGCGCCGCGTGCCAGGCGTGCCGAACCCGCAGCCGATATCGGCAATGACGCAAAACCTTTGCGCCCGGGTCTCCCCGCGCTCGATGCGTTTCCGCGCAAGGTATGGAGCCGGCTCGTCGCGTATCGCGCGCGCAGCGGGGACCTCGCCGCGCTCACGTATCCCGATCCTTCCGGATATCGCCCGTTGCGCGAGCGCATCGCGACCTATCTCGGTCTTTCGCGTGGCGTGGATTGCGTGCCGGAGCAGGTGTTCGTGACGAACGGATATCGCGCGACGCTCGAACTGGTCCTGCGCAGTCTCGCGAAGCCCGAGGACCGCGCATGGTTCGAAGAGCCGGGATATCTGCTCGCGCGTAACTTTCTCGTCGAAGCGGGCGTGCGGCTCGTGCCGGTGCCGGTCGATCACGAAGGGCTCGACGTCGATGCGGGCATTGCGCTCGATGCCGATGCGCGCTTCGCATTCGTCACGCCATCGCATCAAAGTCCGCTCGGTGTGACGCTCGCGCTTCCGAGACGCATGAAACTGCTCGACTGGGCGAGCCGCGCGGGGAGCTGGATCGTCGAGGACGATTACGACAGCGAGTTCCGCTATGTCGGTCGTCCGCTGCCCGCGCTGAAAAGCCTCGATCGCGACGATCGCGTGATCTATTGCGGCACGTTCAGCAAAGTGCTGTTTCCGGGCTTGCGGCTCTCTTATGTGGTGGCGCCCGAGCGGGCCGTCGCGCGCTTCGGGCAGCTCACGAAGAGCATGAATGCGGGCTCGCCTTATCTCTATCAGGCGGCGGTGGCCGACTTCATCGCGCAAGGGCATTTCGCGCGGCATCTGAAGCGCATGCGCGCGCTGTACGCCGAGCGGCGCATGCTGCTCGCGAACGCGATCGTGAAGGCGTTCGGCGATCGCGTGGCGATCGACTTGCCGACCGGCGGCATGCATCTCGTCGCGATCTTCCGGAAGGGACGCGGCGGTCCCATCGACGACATGGCGATGGCCGCCCGCGCGCGTGAAGCGGGGCTTGCGGTGATCGCGCTGTCGGCGTGGTACCTGAACGGGCGCACGAAGCATACGTTGCGCGGGATCGTCGCCGGCTTCGCGAATGTCGCCGATGCTGCGCAAGCCGCGCGTCTCGCCCGCATGCTTCGACGCGCCTACGATGGTTAGAGCGTGACGGCGTCGTCCGAGGCGCAAAGCGCGTGGCGCGCGATTTCATCGCGTGCGCATTGCAGCGCTTCGTTTACGGCTTCGTCGCCGCGCACGAGTCCTTGCAGCAGGAGAAAGTGCAGGCTTTGCAAGCCGATCGAGCCGAGCGCGTAGCGTAAATATGGCGTGAGGAAATCGCGTTGTCGCGCGTGCTCGCCGCAATGAAACCCGCCTGATCCGACGATCACGAACGCGGGCCGGTCGCGCATCAGACCGACCTTGCCCTCGGGCGTGGCCGCGAACGTGCGGTGAATGCGCAGCACGTAGTCGATCCACAGCTTCAACGCGGCGGGCACGGTGAAGTTGTGCATCGGCGTGTTGATGATGAGTGCGTCCGTCGTTTCGATTTCGCGGACCAGTTCCTCGGATACGTAGAACGGGCTCGCATCCGGATGACGCGACGTGATCGCGCGCGCATAGTCCTGCGTGATGGGCGGCAACGGCTTCGCGGCGAGATCGCGTTCGACGACTTCGACGCGCGTCGTCTTGCGCAGCATGCCGATCATTTCCAGCGCGAGCCGATAGCCATGGCTCGCATCGCCGTGCGGGCTCGCGTTGATGAAAAGCACTTTCATCGCGCGGCCTCCGTGCCGTTGGCGGCGAGCGTTTCGACGAAGCGCATGCCTTTCGCGAGCAGCCCATTGCGATAGTAGAAGCGCTGAGCGAGCGCCATGTGCAGGCCGGTATCGAGCACGAAATGCGCACAGCGTGAATGACGCGCGATCTCGCGGACCTTGTCGAGCAATTGCGCGCCGATGCCGCTGCGTTGCAGACGTGCCGTCACGACGAGATCGTCGAGATAGACGAAACGCCCGTACAGCGTGTTCGTTTGCGTGCGATAGCCGGCAAGACCGAGAATCGCGCCATCGTCGCATGCGGCGAGCAGGCGATAGCTTTCCTCGCGTTGACGGCGCATTTGCGCGCGGAAGGCGTCGGCGTCGGTGAGATGCGGGCGCAGTTCCTTCATGACGTCGAAGGCGCGCGTCAACTCGTCGGGCGTGTCGAGATGCCGAAGGGTGATCGAAGTGTTCATGCGTGTTCTCCACGTTGCATGACACCTACGATATCCGCGCGATGGCACAGGCTGAAGGGCCAAGATTCGATCTTTCGACCAGGCCAAGCGTTCGCGTTCGCCCTACGCCAGCAGTCGGGCAATGAGGTCTTGTGTCGCTCTCGCGCCGTATTTGCGCAGCAGGCTCGCGCGATGTATGTCGACCGTGCGCGGACTGATATTCAGTTCCTTGCCGATCTCCTTGCTCGTCATGCCGTGAACGAGCAGGGCGGCTACGTCGCGCTCGCGCTCGGTCAGCATGCTCGCGTTATCGGATTGCTTCGTGCCCTGCGACAGGTCCGTGAACGTCCAGATTGCAAGCTCGAATGGCCGCTTCGGGTTATAGCCGAAGCCGCAAACCGTGACCCAGAAGTGCGTGCCGTCGATGCGCCGCATGATGCGGTCATCGCTGAAGAGGGCATGCTTTGCAAGGAGCGGCGCGAGGCGGCGACCGGTGGTGGAGAAGTCCTTGCGCTGCGGATAGAGCTTCGAGAACGATTGACCGATGATGTCGCCGCGTGTCGCCCTGAAGAGTTCCAGGGCTCTCGAATTGCAATCCACCATGACCCGTTCTCTCGCAACGATGACGGCAACGGGCAAATGCCTGAATAAATCTTCGTAGTCGAGCTTGGGCGTCGAGTCGGTCATATCGGGAAGCGCGCCGCGTCTGGCGAAAAGTTATCGTAGCACCGAGTTCCGATAACTTTCGCGCGGGATCAGACGTTCCAGACTTCGCCGAAGAAGCGCATCCAGTTTTCGCCCATCACTTTCTTGATGCGCGACTCGCTCCA